>CANGAC010000145.1 GCA_947451425.1 Bacteriovoracaceae bacterium
ATGGGAACCTGTCTTCTGACTCTTTTCTACTTCATCAATCCCCTCACTTCGATTCTCGGTTTCATTGCGGCCGTCGTTTACATTCTTCTCTACACACCGATGAAAACCAAAACCAGCTGGGCGCTTTTTGCAGGGGCCATTCCTGGTGCGATTCCCCCGCTCATGGGCTGGACATCGGTCACCGGAAAATTCGGCACTCTCGGAGTCATTCTTTTTGCCATCCTTTTCATCTGGCAACTTCCGCACTTCCTTTCGATCGCCATCTACCACGTTAACGATTACAACCGCGCTGACATCAAGACTCATCCGTCGAACATCGGCATCTCGGCCACCATCCACAAGATCGGCGTCTACACCCTGGCCCTTTTCTTCATTTCCATGCTTCCGTTTTACATAGGGGCAGTGAGCGAAGGTTATAAATATTCTGTTCTCCTGCTTGGCGGGGGATATTTTGTGTACTCTCTTTGGGGGCATGCTCTCGAGGAAGGAACGCCGGCATTGCTGCAATGGGCAAGAAGGTATTTCTACGGATCGCTGATTTACCTTCCGTGTGTCTTTATTTTGATGATTTTTTTTAGAAATATCAGTTAAATATTTTAGATAATTAGTATTTTTCTTCAAGGAAAGCAGAATGAACTGGTTTACCCTTTCGATGCCGCCGAAGGACATTTCAACCAACGGTCACTTGATCGATGGCCTTTGGAATTACACGACGGCCCTTTGTATTTTTTATTTCGTCCTGGTTTGTATCGGACTTTTCGGTTTCTCGTTTCTTTATTCGAGAAAGCGTAACAAGACTCCGTACTACACTTATGGAAATAAAAAACAGCACATCATCGCAACCGCCGTTATTGGTGCAGCGGTGTTCCTCACGATCGACTTGAACATCACACGGATGGCGAGTAACGATCTCCTGAAAACTTTCTGGGCCTACCCGGATCCGAAAGTGGAAAAAGTTCTTCGCGTGGAAGTCATGGCCCAGCAGTGGATGTGGTCATTCCGTTACGCCGGAGCTGATGGGGAATTCGCGACGGGCGATGACGTTGTGACAAACAACGATCTTCGTATCCCACAGGGAACTAAGGTTCTCTTTCACCTCACCTCGAAGGATGTCATTCATTCATTCTTCGTACCCAATGTTCGTCTGAAAATCGATACGATTCCAGGACGTGTCACACGGATCTGGTGGGACGCCAACGTTCCAGGAACGTATGACATTGCCTGTGCCGAGATGTGCGGTAACCCCCACTATCTCATGAAGGCCCAGCTCACGGTTTACACTGAAGAAGACTTCCAGAAATGGATGAAGACATCTGAACAAATTGCACAAAACACAAATGACCCCGAGAACAAAAATCTCGCTTGGGGTTGGAAGTGGGAGATTTAATTTATGAGCGGCGGTTTTAACGAAATTCACCCAGAACCAACCACTTTCTGGAGCAAATACATTATCTCTTTCGATCACAAAGTGATCGCGAAGCAATTCCTCTGGTACGGAATTTTCTTCCTCGGTCTCGGCGGAATGATGGCCCTTCTCATTCGCTGGACTCTCGCTTATCCAGGCGTTCCGTTTCCGGTGATCGGAAATATTCTCTTCCCGGATTCTGCAGGGATCGTCCCTCCCGATTCGTATGCCATGCTCTTCACGATGCATGGAACGATCATGATCTTCTACGCCATCACGCCGATCCTGATCGGTGCGTTCGGTAACTATTGTATCCCGCTCATGATCGGTGCCCGCGATATGGCCTTCCCGATGCTCAACATGCTCTCCTTCTGGTTTGCGTTCCTTTCGGGTGTGGTTCTCCTTATCTCCCTCGGTCTTCCTCTGGGAGCTGCGGCAGGAGGCTGGACTTCTTACCCCACACTTTCCACTCTCATTGGTCAGCCAGGTCTGGGTCAAACCCTCTGGTCGCTGGCGATTTTCCTCTTCGGGATTTCGTCCACAATGGGTGCGGTTAACTACGTCACTACGGTTATCACTCTCCGTGCTCCAGGCATGGGTTACTTTGATATGCCACTCACGATCTGGGGCCTCTGGCTCACAGCGATCCTGAACGCGATCTTCGTTCCGGTTCTTGGTGCTGGTGTGATCCTCCTTATGCTTGACCGCGTTTTCGGCACAACCTTCTTCCTTGCAGGAGCTTCGGCGACAGCGGGCAACGGTGACCCGGTTCTCTTCCAGCACGTGTTCTGGATCTTCGGTCACCCGGAAGTTTACATTCTCATTCTCCCGGCGTGGGGAATTGTGTCTGACCTTCTATCGTTCTTCTCTCGCAAACCTGCCTTCGGTGCAAAAGCTACGGCCCTTGCCATGACTGCGGTAACGATTCTCTCGACCCTCGTTTATGGTCACCACATGTTCACGACTCAGATGAGCCCACTCCTCACTCAGTCATTCATGACTCTCACCATGACGATCTCGATTCCTTCAGCGATCTTCTTTGCCAACTGGCTCGGGACAATCTGGAAGGGCTCGATCCGTTTTGATTCTCCGATGCTCTTCTCTCTCGGAGTTGTTTTCGTCTTCGGTCTCGGCGGTCTCACAGGTCTCCACCTTGGTACTGTGACAACTGACTTATACCTCCACGATACCTACTTCGTTGTCGGTCACTTCCATTACACCATGGCAGCTTCTGTTCTCCTCGGAGGATTCGCCGGAATCTATTTCTGGTTCCCGAAGATGTTCGGAAAAATGATGAACGAAATGATGGCGAAGATCCATTTCTGGGGAACCATGATTGGCCTCAACGGAGTCTTCTTCGGCATGCTCATGGTTGGTTACGGTGGGATGCACCGTCGTATTTATAACCCATTCATTTATGAGTCGCTTCAGCGCCTCATCCCGATCAACACTTTCATCACACTGTCGGCCATCATGATGGGTGCGTTCCAGATCGTGTTCGTGATCAACTTCTTCTACTCTCTGAAGAAAGGCCCGAAAGCTTCTCAGAACCCTTGGGAAGTCGGAACTCTTGAATGGACGATCCCTTCTCCACCAGTTCACCACAACTACGACGTGATTCCTGTCGTGAAATGCGGACCACACGAGCTCGGTAACCCGAACCTCAAAAATGGCCGTGACTTCCAGTATCAGACGGAAGAATTGGTGCAGGGATAATTGTGAGAAGAAGCGAAATCCAGCACGGCCTCGGCATGACCATGGTCCTGATCTCAGGGACCATGCTGTTTGCCACATTGCTGATGGGCTATGCGATTTATCGCACGAGTGCCACTGCATGGCCGCCCATGGGGACGGAACCGGTGAATGTGGTTCTTCCGCTTCTGAGCACCCTCACGATTCTTTTCAGTTCGTACTTTATGCATCAGACGAGAGTTCAGTTTGCAGACCACAAGAAAGCAAAAATGAATCTCGACACAACTTTGTGCCTCGGAATTCTCTTCATGGGAATTCAGATGCTCTTCTGGAATGAGCTCAAGTCTTCGGGTCTCCTCGTGGGCTCGGGCATTTTCTCCTCCGTTCTCTACGGATTTACGTGGATCCACGCGGCCCACGTTGTTCTGGGTCTCTGTTCTCTTGTTTGGCTTCGTCTGGTGTTTAAACCAGCGACCAGAAACCTTGATGTGAAGCTGCTGAACGTAGAAAAGTTCTGGCACTTTCTCGGGGCCGTCTGGGTGATCATGTTTTTAACTCTTTTTGTTTTATAAGATCTTTAAGGATGATTATGATGAACTTAAAAATGCTTCCTCTTCTTCTCTGTCTCGTCGCAGTCGTGAGCTGTGAAGAAGCCGGTCAATTCAAAGAGGGGAAAACCCTCGCCGGAAAACAGGTTTCAAAAGAAACTCTGAATCTCGGTCAGACGACCTACATGGAATACTGTGTTCAGTGCCATGGGAAAAATGGTGACGGTCTGGGAGTTTCTTCGGCCGGTATGTGGCCGCCTCCGAGAAATTTCAAACTCGGGATCTACAAATTCGGAAACGTTGTCTCTGGCGAACTTCCGCATGACGAAGATTTCTACAGAATTATCCGCAAGGGTCTGAATGGAACACCGATGCTCCCATGGGATATCTCAGACAAGCGCCTTGATGCTGTCACTCAGTACATCAAGACCTTCGCTCCTGAAGCATGGGAAGGCGAAGATAAGAAACCGGGAACGAAATACGAGCTTCCGGCCGATCCATTCGGTGAAGCACGGAAAGCTGAAGCCATTGAAAAAGGCAAACGCGCTTACAATATCACGGCTTCCTGTATCCAGTGTCACCGCGGTTACGAAACTAAAGCTGATATGTCTGCGTGGAATAAAGAGATCAATAAGGTTCCTCTCAAATCAGAAGAATTCGCCGCTGATCTTTACCAGCTGAAAATGCAGGATAGTGATTATGGCTACCACACTATGCCTCCAGATTTCACGTACCACAAAGTTCGCGTATCTCACACGACGGAAGATATCGTTCAGCGCCTGATGTACGGTGTGAACGGTTCGGGGATGCCAGGGTGGAAAGATGTTGTGACGGATGAAGAACTGTGGGCAATTGCCTATTACGTTCAGTCCCTCAAAGATCTTCGCAACAATCCTGCTCGTGAAGAACTCATGAACAAGATTGAGAAGCAGTAAGGAAAACAAAATGGAAGCGACTCTGGATCCACAATACATTCGGAAGCCGAACTTCATCGCGAAGCTCGTGGCCTCGAAGCTATTCTGGGTCCTCGCGGTCTCGTTTCTCTTTGCTTATCCGGTAACGAAAAGTGTTCTGCGCCAGCTTCCGGCCGAACTTCCTGTTCTCGGAACGCTCCCGCACTTCATGTTCGTCGCGGAAAATGGTGAGAACTTCGGAACTGAGACCCTGAGAGGGAAAGTGTATGTCGCAAACTTCATGTTCACCTCGTGCACGACTGCTTGTCCGATCCTTCTGACAAAGATCCAGAAAGTTCAGCACAGAATGCGCGGAGTGCTTGATCGCGCGGCGATCGTTTCTTTCACCGTTGACCCGGAAACAGATACTCCGGAAGTGCTCTTCAAGAAAGCGCGCGAGATGAAGGCCAATCCTCACGTCTGGCGCTTTGTGAATGGACCGATGTCTGACACGAAAAAGCTTCTCGTTGATGGTTTCAAGGTTCCTATGGGTGATAAGGAAATTGCGAATTCCGTGATGGATGTCGCTCATTCCAACAAACTTGTTCTCGTGGATCAGCAAGGCCAGATCCGCGGTTATTACTCGATCGAAGGCGATGGTATCAATCACATGATGATTGACCTGGGTCTTCTCATTAATCAAAAGAAGATGAATTAAAGGAGATATTGTGAGTGACGCAAATCATGTAAGCCATCGGCGCGAGTACTTCAAAGTTTTTTTCATGCTCACGGCGTTGACCATTGTTGAGCTTATTATCCCGAACATGACTCTCGGCAAATTTGCCAAGGGAAGTTCCCTGACTGTTCTCGCTCTCGGCAAGGCCGCGATCGTGGGCTGGTCTTATATGCATTTAAAAGATGAAACGAAATGGATGCGCTTTGTTGCTCTCATCCCGCTTTCCGCATTCTTTTACGCAGTTTTTGTTGTCCTCGAATCGATGTATCGTTAATTGAAAGGACCAGATTATGGAACACGCTCACGTAGACAAGCCAGTATTTAAGTCAGAGTCTTCGATCATTAACCACCCGTACCGCTTTCCCAAGCAGTCATATCTGATGGCGCCGACGTGGTTACTGCTTCTCGCTCTGATCGGCGCTTTCTTTGTTCTCAAGTACTTCATCTATCTCAAGGATGATAAGCGCCACGGAAAATAATCAATTTCCTTGGTCGTTTCTTGAATTAAACTCAATATGAATTCTTCCGGTGGACCATATAAGCTTTCCTTACAAGGGGGAGCATATGGCCACCGTTCTCAATCAAAAATCTCAAGTTCCACAGACAAATCAAACTGATCTCGATCTCTACGACTCGGCTGAGATGATCACCGTCGTGACCGGATTTGTGATGATCATTCTTTCGTTCTGGGGTCTCATCGATCCCGCGTTCATGGGTCTCGAGCTTTCACCGATGCATTGTTCAGTACTGGGGGGTGCAGGTGTGCTTTCTGTCTGGGCGGGATTATCCAGTGAGGAAAACCGCGAGCGCGCTTTTAAAGTGAGCCTGGCCCTGGGGCTTTTCTTTCTTGCTAACGTCATCGCCGGTGTCATGCTGGGTGAGGCGGTGAAAGATCGTTCAGTCTTCAATGAAGGGATGGTGAGAAAGGTTGCGCCGGGATTTCTTGATCTCAGATCCTGGGATCATTTTCTCCACGCTGCACTTGCCGTCGTTTTCTTCCTGGATGCCTATCTGTGCCGGAAGAGAATGCGGAAGCTCTGATTATTTTTTCCGGAAGCCGCCAGCGCGGCTTCCGCCGAATCTGTTTCCCCCAACGGGCCGATCCTGCTCAGGTGTCGCCTCTGTCACTTTGAGTGGTCTTCCGCCGACATCTTTACCGTGAAGTTTTGTGATCGCGAGTTTTCCCTCATCATCGGTAGTCATTTCCACGAAGCCAAAGCCCTTGGATTTGCCGCTCTCGCGGTCGATGACGATTCTCACACTCACGACCTTGCCGTAGGTTTCAAAGAGCGTTTCGAGGTCTTTTGATTCAAAAGTATAAGGGAGATTGCCAACGTACAGTCTTTTACTCATGGCCCTAAGATATACGACTGCTCCTTGAAGGAGAAGGGAGTTTGTGAGATATAACCCACCGTATAAAAGGAAATTTATGACAGAGAAAACTGTGATCCTCGGTAAAGACGCTCCCCTCGAAGAGACGATCTCGCGTTTGAGAAATCTTCTCCTGAACTGGGGCTTTGATGTGGAAGAAGCTTCGTGGCTCAATCCCGTTCCGAACGTCTGGTCTGTTCATATCCGGGACCGCTTCTGCCCGTACCTTTTCACCAATGGGAAAGGGATCACCAAAGACGCCGCTCTCGCCTCCGCTCTCGGGGAATTTTTTGAGCGCTTAAACTGCAATTACTTCTTCGCGGATTTTTATCTCGGGCAGACGGTAGCAGAATCCGAGTTCGTTCATTACCCGCAGGAAAAATGGTTTCCGATCGGTGAGAAAATGCCGACGGACCTCATGAATGAGGAACTCTGGAATTACTATGACCCGGAAAGAGAGCTCACTCCGGAACAACTCATTGATACGAACTCTGGAAATTTTGAGCGCGGGATCTGTGCTCTTCCCTACACGCGCGTTCGCGACAATAAGACTTTTCACATTCCGATGAACATCATCGGAAACTTGTACGTCTCTAACGGGATGTCAGCGGGGAATACGAAAACCGAAGCTCGGGTCCAGGCCCTCTCAGAAATTTTTGAGCGCTCCGTGAAAAATCGAATTCTTGCCGAAGGGATTTCACTTCCGGACATTCCGAAGGAAGTTCTTAACCGGTTTCCGAAAGTCATGGAAGCGATCGCCGAACTCGAATCCCACGGCTACCCGATCATCTGTAAAGATGCTTCTCTGGGTGGAAAATTTCCGGTGATCAACGTGACACTCTTGAATCCGAAAGAAGGAACCGTGTTCGCTTCCTTTGGCGCTCACCCGAAATTTCAGGTGGCCCTCGAGCGAACTCTCACGGAACTTCTCCAGGGACGGGGTCTTGATCAGCTGAACGTCTTCTCGCCTCCCTCGTTTGAACTGGAAGACGTGAAGGATCACCTGAACCTTGAGGCGCACTTCATTGATTCGAACGGTCTCATTCACTGGAACTTCCTCAAGAAAACTCCGGACTTTCAATTCTGTGACTGGAACTTCGGTGGGAAAACCACTCAGGAAGAATTCGACACGCTCATTGATATTTTCCACAAGATGGAGAAGAACGTTTACATCATGGACTTCGA
>CANGAC010000146.1 GCA_947451425.1 Bacteriovoracaceae bacterium
GTTTCTCCGTGATCGCCCGGATGGTGCCACCTTTTCCGGCCGCATCGAAGCCTTCAAAAATAATGACCACTCTTTTTTGTGAATGAAAGACCGCTTGCTGGAGCTGGAGCATCCGGAGCTGGAGTTCCTTGATGTCTTCGTCGAGCTTGTCCTTGTCCGGCATGGACTTGGGTTTTTTGGCGAGGTCTTTCAGGAGATGAGAAAGAGACTGGGTCGGCATAGTTTTTCCTTGGTCGAAATCAGGCCGCTTTCAGGTTCTCTCTCTTTTCCTCATCTTTCAAGAGAATGAGGAGAAGTTTTTCCTCCCGGCTGTAATCGGACGATGAGCGGACCGATTTAGCTCGCCGGACTGATCAGCGATGAAGAGCGCCGGATGGATGTAGTACTTTAAAGGAGAGTTTCACTTTCGTGCCTCTGACTTTGGCGTGATCATTTAAGATGGTCGTGAGTCCGTACGAATCAATAGACTGTCCTGCGAATCGCGTGGACTTAATCTTTCTTGAGCTTGTCTTCTTCGCTCGGGATACCCTGCGAAAGTTTAAGCTTCCGCTTAATTTCTTCCACTGTTTCCTCATAAAAAGATTGATGAGAGATCATGTGGGCACCAATGGATGAGCAGAGAGCCGCAATCATCATCGGGAAGACCACGCCGTGGCGATCTGACATCTCAAGCACAAGAATGAAAGACGTGATCGGCGTGTGTGTGACACCGGTGAGAAATCCCACCATCCCGGCAAAACCGAGGATCACCATGAGGGACGGATCAAGGAGTTCTGCGAGAGTTCCTCCGATGACTGCGCCGGCCGAAAGCGCGGGAGCAAAGACTCCACCGGCAATTCCCGTCATGGAAGAAAGAAGGGGCATGAAAAATCTCGTGAAGACTTCGTACCAGGGGAGTGTTCCGGTACCGAAGAGAACGACGTTGATGGATTCTTTCCCGGAATAAAGATTCCTTTCACCCAGGTAATAAAAGGTGGCGGCGAAGATTAGCCCCGCGGTGGCAACGATAGCCAGCTGAGTGAGAAGTTTTTTTCCTGCCCGCCAGCGGATCACCCGGAAGAGGATTTTGGAAAAGAGTCCACCCGCGATGCCCGAGATGAGTGAGCAAAGGACGATAAGCCCCAATGCCCAGAAGCTGTAATCTTTCGCGACCTCCGGGTACCCAAGAAAGAGATAGTGGCCGTTGATGAGCTGGGCCCCGAGGCCCGCGATGATGACAGAAAGAAGAAGGACATCGCGGAAGTTCCGGACATGCTCCTTACTCAACTCTTCAATGGCGAAGACCACGCCACCAATGGGCGTATTGAAAGCTGCGGACAAGCCTCCGGCAGCCCCGGCCACGAGCAATTGTTCGAGCCTCATTCTTATCCCGAAGCGCTCTGAGAATTTTCCCGCGTTGTACGCAATCGCAGCGGAGATCTGAAGAGAAGGACCTTCGCGCCCGACCGCCGCTCCGGCGAAGACGCCGATGAGACTGGAAATGATCTTGACCGAGATCACGGATTTTCTGAGGAACTTCTTCAGGAGATTTTCTTCCCGGACCTCAATGCAGGCGAGGACCTGAGGAATTCCACTTCCGGCGGCACCCGGAGCAAGGAACCAGACAAGAAGAAACGAGAGGAGCATCGCCGCCGGCGCCATGAGAAAAGAGAGCAGGGGATTGTGTTGGTAAAACACAAGCGAACTGTGCTCAGCAAAGGCAAAGAGCCTGGCGTATCCGGTGCAGACGATGGCCGAAGCTATCCCGATGATTGTGAATAGCAGGGTTTCTTTATATTGGTAGGACTTCATGCGGCCTTAGTAGTGAAAGAGGATGACACTGAAACCACGGGATGGTTTCCGCGAATTATTCTTGTAAGAGTGGGGCTTGTCGCCGGGGAAATTCAGCACATCACCGGCCTTCACAACAAAGGGTTTTCCCAGAACAGTAACCGTGAATTCTCCCTCGGTGCAGGTGAAGAACTCTCTGGTCCCTTCCACATGAGGAGTCCCCGCAAAGATCGCCCCGGATTCGAGCCGTAGCTCATCGATCCCGGCGCTGCCTTTTTTATCCGGTAGGATCTTCCGGATCTCCACTCCGCGCTTTCCTTTCTTCTCCACCGGCACATCAGCTGCCGCGATCAGGGCACAGTCGGCCACCGGATAAGAAAGGAGTTCATCAAGTGAAACCTGAAGCGCCCGGGAAATTTTCACCAGGACTTCCATCGTCGGATTGGCACTGCCGGATTCGATGAGCGCAATCGATGCACGGGTAGCCCCGGAGAGTTCGGCCAGCTTTGATTGAGTCAGCGAGCGCTTTTTCCGGAGAGTGGCGACGTTGAGGGAGAGATTCTTAGCAAAGTGATCAAGGGAAATAACCATATGTCAGGATAATAACACCTGCGATATTTTAATGTCCAGAGGAGATAGACTGCCGCTACCAAGGAGAAATTATGAATATCAAAATAGACCATATCAATCTGACCGTCCGGAATCTCGAAGAAAGCATCAACTGGTATAAGACCATGTTTGGGTTTGAACTGAAGGAAGGGGAACTCAAGGATTCTTCAGAGCTATGGGCCATAGTCGGGAAAGATGATTCGATGATCTGCATGTATGAAGAAAATTTAAAGTCACCGGAGATGAAAGATTCAGCCTTCCATAAAATCTATCATTTCGGCATTCGCGTCTCTGACAAGGATGACTGGGAAAAGAGATTGCAGGAAAACAACATTAAACTTCTTTATGGTGGCGTCCATAAGTATCCGCGATCTCTTTCATGGTATTTCTTCGACCCTTCGGGGCACAAGATCGAGGTGAGCTACGCTGGAAATGAACCATTGCGGTTTGCCTGATAAAATCATCGCCGTTACTCTCGGGGCATGAAAACACTCTTTCTTGCCCTGATTTGTTTCCCTGTCTTTGCCGCCTCAGATTTCATTGCCATTGATCTGGTTCTGAAACCAGACCAGAAGATGGAAAATGTTGCGCAGACCATGAACGCGCGGCTGGTGAACAGTGATGATGTGGCGGGGTTTGCTTTTGATGAAAGTCATTTTCCGCACGTCACGATTCTTCCACTTGTCATCAAGCGCAGTGATCTCGAAAAGGTCCTCGCGATCGTCAAAGCGGAAGGGAATAAGGACATCAGTCTCCGGAGTCAGGCGATTGAAGTGACGAAGCTCAATGACAACGCCGATGAGAAACTCGTGAGTTTGAATTTCGAGAAAAAGCCTGAACTCATAAAGCTCCAGGAGAAACTTCTCAGGAAATTAAAACCTTTCATGCAGGATGAAGCTCCTAAAGGGGCCTTCTATGATGAAGACACGATCCAGCCACAGTTTGTGAATTACGTGGAGAATTTCACCGATCAGCACATCGGGAAAGATTACACTCCGCACATGACCCTCGGTGTGGAACCCAAGGGCTTCATTCACGTGACACCACCCACAGAAGAATTCCATTTCTCCGGAATCGGTGTTTACCAGATGGGTGAGTACGGAACCGCGAGAAAAGAGCTCCGCTGAAGTATTTCGGCCGCGAGAGTTGCGTGTGCAAATACAGTGGTCGCGATCAAGATCTTCGTGGCTTTGTGTCTTTCATGCCGTAAGTATTCCATTTCGCCATCGGAAAATTAAAGACCATGCGTATCCTGAGTTTTCCACTTCTCACTACAGATACAATTTGGATGCATCACCCATCATGCTGTTACAAAATGAGGATAGTTTATTTAGAAGTGAGGTTACGATGAAACTGATTTATGCCAACGGCGCCTGTTCACTCTCTGTTCACATTCTCCTGGAAGAACTCGACATTCCCCATGAAGCTCTCCGGGTGAGTCTCGAAGATAAGACTGTGCTCGATAGCTACAATCCCCGAAGCTACGTCCCGGTTCTCGTGCGCGACGACGGGACTGTGATGACCGAGGCCATCAGCATTCTCCAATACCTCTCGACGGTCAAAGGCGGGGCCTTCATGCCGGAGGCAACACTCGATAAGACTAAGTGTATTGAGTGGCTGGTTTTCATCAGCAGCGAACTCCACAAAGGACTCGGGCCCCTCTTCCATCCAGATGGCGTGAAACCGGAATTCGAAAAAGAGGTGAGAGCGAAATATGATGATCGCCTCCAGATCATTGAAGATGAACTCTCTGAAGGTCATTTTCTGATGGGACACGAATACACCATTGCCGACATGTACTGCCTCGCTATTCTGCGAATCGCGGAGCACGTGAAAGTGAAGTTCGATGCGTTCCCGCTCACCCTGAAGTACAAGAAGAATCTGGAGCTGCGAAATACGATCAGACGAGTGATCGAAAAAGAAGAGAGGGCGGAGCTGGAAACGCGTCCGAGGAGTTATTCACAGAGAATGACCGAGTTCAGGAATCACGAAAGAAACCACTAGCGCGCGCGCAGCGTAGTTGATGTTCGCGGGCCTTGCCGGTTGCTTCGCGAGCTTCTTGTGCTTCTGGGCGTTTTTATAAATGATGAACGAGCCGGCGATGAACATGCAGGCCAGATTCAGTTCTTTCCAGGCAGTCGGAATGAAGACGAAGGCCACTGTCATCACTCCCAGGGTGACGAACAGGGACTTTTGATCTGGCTTATCCCACTCCGGGCCAAGAGTCTTTTCCAGATAGGGTTTGAGCTTCCCGGTGGTGTCAGTGCCCAGGTAGTAATAGCTTTTCTCCCCGATGCTAAAGAGCACAGAACTTTTATTCATACTCCACAGATCAACTTCTGACGGGGACGGGGTTCATCAGTTTATGACTCAAAAACAGACAGACTGCTTTAACCGATCGTGTTCGTAATGTTTGCTTTGATCTTTTCCCCGAGAAGATGAATGTGATATGCGTCGACGAATCCATGGTGGGCCTGGACGGCAAACGGCATGGAAAGAATACCCTCCTTCACAGTAAATTTTCCCCAGGCGATCGCCGGAATGTCGGCTGACTTGTGTTTATAGACGGGGTGCTCAATGGCGGTGAAATCCAGCCACGGCAGGGAAGTGATGAAAACGTAATTCTTCAGTTCTCTCTCCGGAAGTTCCACCCCGGTGTTCTTTAATTCGTGACTTGTTTCTACTTCTTTTTTCGCTTCCACGCTTCTCCGGATGAATTCCCGCAGATCTGAAGAATTCTTAAACCGGGTGTAATTGAATAGATTGTCGGGCCCCATCGCTGTGTAAGACGCGACATAGTCATCAATCTTAATCACTTGTTTCTGAAAGATGCGGTAGCGAAAGTTATCGATCTGCGAGAGTGATTGAAAAAGATGAAATAAAAAAAAGTGGAAGGGCGGAAAGGCATGGGCCTTGCAGTAGGAAAGGAAGTCTGGGGTTTCCAGACGAAAGGTTATGTTAAGGAGAGGGTTTTCAAAACTCTCGAAGAACTCAAACCTATCTTTCCGCTTTATGAAGTTTTCCATGTGGGTATTAAACTTACTCAGTATGACAGGGATTTACGAGGATTTTATGCAGCTAAGGCCAGTGATGGTTATTGATGATGACCAGGACATCAGAGAGTGCGTCGCAGACGCCTTGAACAATGAGGGCTTCGGCGTTTACTGTGCGGAAAATGGCAGGGAAGCGCTCGATCAATTAAAAGGTCTCAGGGAAGAGGAACTGCCGGGGTGTATCTTTCTCGACATGATGATGCCCGTGATGGCGGGCCCGGAATTTCTGGAAGAGATTGATCTTGAGAGTGGGGACGTGGGACGAATTCCTATTGTCGTGACGTCGGCGAATCTCGAATACGCGAGCTTCAGCACGAAACACGTTTTCCGGAAAATCAAAAAGCCATTTAATCTCGATCAGATTTTTGAAGAGGCCCACCGCTTCTGCGACGGGCCCGTCCCATAATTAATTACAAGTCGGAGCTGAGAGCGTCTCGTTCTCTACGTATTCATGCCACGTCGGCGGCAGACACTGGAGACGGTAGAGGTGGGTGTCGATGTTCTGCATCGTTCTCTGAACCTGCATCCACTTATCAGTGCGACGCTGCTCATAGGGCATGTTTCTCGTCACCTGTTCATAGAGACCTGTGAGCTTGGAGATCTGGTCGAGCGTTTCTTTTCTCGACATCCCAACCAGTGATGGACCGAAAAGTTTCTTGTGGGCCATGAAGTCCGCATGGAGTTGATCATTGGGAAAAGCCGCAATCGCATCACCGATGGTTTCGTACATCTTCTCCAGATCGGCCTTGAAGTACTTGTTGATGTTCTTTTTTACGTCCTGATAGAACCGGAGCATGAGGACCTGATCCGGCAGGATCGGCGCCCGTGAAGTTCCTTCGGTGAAACAGTTCTCATTGTTCCGGAGAAAACTATAGAGCGAGCGGAGTTCGTTGTTGTTCTCTGGTTCTCTTTCACCCGAGAAATACTGAGCGAGGCCGTTCCAGTCATAAGTTCCGACGAAGCTTGATCCACCGAACGTGCGCATACACGCCGTCGATCTTTCATCGGCGCTGGCAAATGTATTGAGTCCTGGACGGATTTCTTCGGGAAGTTCGTTCTCGTTCTGCGCTCCCGAAATATAATAGTAAGCTGGTGCGCGGGTATTCGTTTCATCACACGAAGGTCTGACGTAGACTCCCGCAGTGATCATGTTCAAATTCTGAACGGAGTTGACCATCGCCTGAACACCCGCACGGGTCGCGTTCGGCATGAGATTTTTCTCTCCGCGGAGAAGGCCCGCGATGTAGGTTCCTGCGGCGATTCTGGTTGAGGCCGGAGCTGATCCCACGAATCCTCCGAGGACACGGAGTCTCGGGAAAATCACACGCCACTGTTCTACCTGATCCGGAGTTCCTGACCAGCACCCCATAAGCATGAGGTTCGTGGTACCCGAGAAGATCGTCGGATTTTCTTTAGCGAGAGTGCTGATCTCTGCCATGTTCGTCTCACCGTTATCACCGTAATAGTGACCGCCACCATCGTGGCCGGAGAGAATGAGCGACGTCACTTTCGTTCCGTTGGCCCGGGAACTTGCGATGAATTCATTTAACTGGGTCTTGTAGTTTGGTTTGAGAGCTTCCATGCGTTCAGAGAGTGGCGAGATCTGATCATAGATCGGTCTGACCCGCGCCTGGAACAGCACGTAGCAGGCATCGTTGTGACAGTTTTCACTCTGCGCTTCCAGGGCCTCTACCCGGGCGTTGAGAGCTGCAATCTGAGACTGAACGCGTTTGGCTTCCGGACTTAACGTCGGTAGAACGAGGATCGTTTCTCCCCGGGCACACGCACCTTCGCGGGCCCCTCTTTCTTCTTCGGAACCGATGTGGAATGACATCATGACGACGACTTTCTTCGGATCCACCGGACGGTTACAGACCGCGTGAGCAGCGTTTGCAATTAATGTGAGAGAGAAAACGGCGAGGAGAGTTTTCATTATTCCTGCTCCTTCGCGATTAATTCCTGAGCTTTCTCAAGAGCCGCTTTCGGGAGTGAGGGATACTTCTGGAGAAGTCTCTCAATCGGGGCCGGACCTTTCTTCGTGAGTTTCAGGTAGAGCGAGTCTTTATCGAAGTCATCCCACGATTCCACGATGGGGTCTAAGCCACTTTTTTCGAAAACCTGATTCCGTTCCGCGATCGACGGAAGCTGCGAAGAATTTGCGACTCCGCGATGGGCCGGAAGGATTTTGATATCTGGTTTCGCGAGGGGCTCAACGCCTGTCCCGTCGACGGACTTCACGAGAAATTTTGACTCGGGTGAAGGATCACCGGCGAAGGTCAGTGAGCTAATAAGAGCGAGGACCAGAAAGAATTTCATAAGCTTCCTTGAA
>CANGAC010000147.1 GCA_947451425.1 Bacteriovoracaceae bacterium
CCAAGAAACCAGTCCGAAATCGAGCGCGCCCGCAAGATGGGGGTCGAGGATATCAACCGCGTTTTCCAGATCAACGATCTCGCCCGCGGTAACCTCATGTTCTGTGCCACCGGGGTCACCACCGGGAACTTCCTCGATGGCGTCATCTTCAAGTCATGGGGCTGTTATACACATTCTCTGGTGATGAGAAGCGAATCTGGTACAATCAGACATATCAGAGCTGAACATCATTTTGATAAAAAACCGCGCTACTAAAAAAGGATTTTTATGGCCCAGGCGTCCCGCACAGAAACTTACGAAGTACCCGTTGCCAAGTTTTACCAGGCGATCATCGATTACAAGAACTATAACAAGTTCGTGCCCGGTGTAGACTCCATCGAAGTGCAAAGCGAATCCGCCGACGGTGCGACTGTAAAATTCAACATCAATGTCATCAAAAAAATTTCCTACACGCTGAAACTCGCGCACAAGAAAGATCAGGAAGTAAGCTGGTCTCTTGTCACAGGCGATTACATGAAAACCAACAATGGCCGCTGGACACTGAAAGACCTCGGCAATGGCAAAACTCAGGTGACCTACTCACTCGAGATCGAAGTGAAGGGATTCATCCCGGGTCTGTCTCTCATTGAGAAAGGCCTCGTGGAAACGAATCTTCCCCTTACGATGTCGTCGTTTGCCAAACGAGCGGAGAATCTCTGATGGAAGACAATAGCCGCGGAAATGACGGAAAGCTCGGGGACCTCTTAAAGAAAGTTCTCACGACCGGAGTCACAGCTGCCTTCATGACGGAAGAAGCTGCCCGCGCGGTGTTGAAAGATCTCCCGCTTCCGAAAGAAATGGTGAGTGGGCTCATTGAAAACGCAAAAACCACGAAGACCGATTTCGTGGCCGGTGTGAAAACAGAACTCAGAAGCTATCTCGATAAAATTGATATCTCCAAAGAGATCGACAAGCTCGCCGAAAAGTATGACTTTGAAGTGAAGGCGACGATCTCTCTCAAGAAGAAAAAAACGGGCAAGGATAAGGAAGTCGGGTGAGTGACCGGAAGGCATTTTTAGCGAGAAAGCTCTCCGACGCAAAGACTGCCCTTGGTCCCAAAACTTCTCTTCTCATTGTTTCGAAAACCAGACCCCTCGAAGATATCCAGATGTACTACGAACTCGGCCATCGCGATTTCGGCGAGAACCGTGTGCAGGAACTTGCCGAGAAAGCAGAACTTTTAAAGGTTAAGTGCAAGGACATCCGCTGGCACATGATCGGCGGACTTCAGTCCAACAAAATTAACCAGCTCTTTGCGATTGAAAAACTTTTTGCGATTCATTCGGTTCACAGTCAGGAACTTCTGGATAAATTGATGGCCGCCGAGAGACGTCTCGCTGCCCCCGTGGAAATTTATCTTCAGTACAACACGAGTAAGGAAGAAGAGAAGTCCGGATTTGAGACGTACACGGAACTTGAGGCGGCAGCGGAAACTGCGCTCCGGTCAAACAAGCTCGTACTCGCAGGACTCATGACCATGGGAACTCTTCGCACGGAAAATTTCGAGCGTGAGGCGGGAAGATGCTTCCAGGAGCTTCAGGTCGAAAAGCAAAAGCTCGAAGCCGAACTCAATTTAAAACTCAAAACCAGCATGGGCATGAGCCAGGATTATCAGATCGCCGTCCGTGAGGGGAGCGATATGGTTCGTCTCGGAACCATGATGTTTCAGTGAAATCCTATCCTCTTCGCGACACGGGCTTCAGTGTGGATTTAGTTCCCGTTGCCCCGAATGTCTTTGGTTTTAAACTTACTCATCCCGACAACTCATTTCTCTTTCCGGAAGCCTCGGAGTGGATCGCCAACTTGAAAAGGGCGATTCTCGAGAACGGGGACAAAGAGCTTCACCTCCGTCTTGATAAGCAGAGATTTAAGGACCTCCTCGCAGAATTACCCGTGCTTGGTTTTCAACTCAAGCACGAACGCACAGAATTTCATTCTCCTGTCGCTGATCTTCCGGATGATCAGGGAACTCCCATCTCCTGGAAGCCGATGGAGAGTCTGGAAGAAGCAGCGAAGGCTTTGCATGCTGTCGCCATAGGTGATCCGGACTACGATCCCAATGAAGATGCCCTCGAAGGGATCAAATATTATTTCGGTGACGCGAATTTCAAAGCAAGTTCCCTTCAGCTTGGGTTCATCGACAATAAACTCGCTGCCCTTGTGATTGTTCAGGTGAAGCCCGATGGCTGGTCGCGGATTACCTACATGGGAGTTCATCCCGATTTCAGAAAGCGCGGTCTGGGTAAGTGGGTTCACCGGAAAGGTTTCTCTCTCATGAAAGAAATGGGCGGAAAGAATTACTTCGGAGGAACAGTTTCCACCAATCAGAGCATGCTCAAAGTCTTTCGTGAGAGTGGCTGCAGGGAACTGAGAGTCCTTCAGGAATGGATCCGGAAATGAAGATCGAAGTCGTGACCGATCCAGGGATCGTGAATCCTTACTACGAAGAAATCAAATTCAAGCACACGGCTCCTGCTGATTTTCAGATTCTTCTCTCTCTCAATGGGAAAGTTGCGGGCATGGGCCGCTTAGTAAAAATTGATGAGAAGAACGGCGAACTCGGTGGCATTTATGTTTTGCCGGATTTTCGCGGACAAAAACTCGCCGAAAAGATTGTGAGTTTTCTCATTGAGAAAAATGCTTATCCGGTTCTTTGGTGTCTGCCGTTTGAGCCGCTGGAGAGCTTCTACCGCAAGTTTGGCTTCACTGATGTCTTGAACCAAATTGTCCCACGGGAAATTCAGGAGAAACTTGATTGGTGCGAAGGTCGCTATCCGGACAAGGCGATCTTACTCGTCAGATCGGAAGAATAACCCTGAACTCAGCCCCTTCACCCCAGTTCGACTGGAGACGGATTTCCCCTCCGTGAGCGCGGACAAAATTATCACAGATATATAAACCGAGACCCATTCCTTTGATGCTCTTATCAGACACGACTCTTTCGTATTTTTGAAAAACTCTCTGATGATCTTCTGGTCTGATTCCTTCTCCATTATCCTTCACTGAGATGATTGCCGTATCGCCCACTTCAGAAACGGAAACCGTCACCGGTTTTTTCTTTCCATATTTCACAGCATTCACCAGAAGATTCAGCATCACCTGCTCCAGGCGGTACCGGTCCCATTGGCCCATGATCTGGCCGGTCTTCTCGAGCAAGATCTCTACTCCTGCCGCCTCCGCAGCGATCCGGAAACTATCCAGAACTTCCTGGACCATCAGCATGAGATCAAATTTTTCCTTCTGAAGAGCGAGCGGTTTCATCGCGAGCTTGGATTCGTTCAGGATGTTGTCGACGATCTTGGAGATCCTCAGGAAATGCTCCTGCTGCTTTTTAAATCCGGAAGAGATCCTCTCAGTCCGGAAAATTTCCGGATGATTCGATTTCAGTTCCCATTGAAGAACCTCGAGCTGGAGATTGAGACACGCTAGCGGTGTCCGCAGTTCGTGACTGGCAATCATGAAGAACTGGTCGCGGGCCTTGACCGCAGCTGCGAGCTCTTCCTCTTTCATTTTCTTTTCTGTGATATCAAAAACAATCCCAGAGAAACGGATCGTTTTATGTGGGCCCGAATCAAAAGTGCAGCGGCCGCGGGAATGGACCCATTTTATTTTTCCCGGTGTGGGAATGATCCGGTACTCAAGTTCATAGACACTTCTTTCTTCAATCGATGATCTGATCGCCTCTAACATAATCGGAAGATCTTCCGGGTGAACTTTTTCCTGAAGGACTTTGCGATTTCCCAGGACCTCTTTTTCCGTCACATTCCAGAGTTCCAGCATGAGGCGTGAACACGTGACTCTGTTATTCGTGAGGTCAACGTCCCAGGCCCCCATTTGGCCCGATTCGAGGGTGAATTCGAGGTCCTGAAGCGTCTTATCCATGAGCGGGCTTTGATGCGTACTTACTCATAGAGAGAATTTTCAGATAGAGAATCGAAAGAAGAAATCCCCAGTACACATTCAGGTTCCAGTCCCACATGAGAACCTTGGTGTTCATGAACACTCCCGTCATCCCGACGGCATAGGCACCTACGACACTCACGAGATCGAGGCGGTAGTGGAAAGATTTTTTGAGCACCACTTTACTCACGAACAACGCAAGTAACGATCCTCCGGTCCAGGACTGCGCCTTAAGACCGAGAAGAAGGAGGCCGTCGAACTTCGATGAAAGAATAGCGATGGAGAGAATCGCCACACCGAGGATGATGGAATCAATTAAACTCCAGAATTCCGTCTTCAACTTATCTCTGTTCGGAAGAATGTCATTATACATCGTCGCACAGAGTGCGTTGATCGTGGAATCGAGCACACTCATGGTGGCGGCGAGAACTCCAGCGACCATAATTCCTTTCATGCCCACAGGGAAATACGTCACGATGAAATGCGGGAAGAGATAATCAGCACCCGGCAGATTGGGCGGCATCGGGTGCGACTGATAGAAGACCCAGAGAAGAGCGCCGACTCCGAGGAACAACAAGCCCACAGAGATCGAGAGGAAAGACGAGAAGAAGATCGCCATCTGGCCCGACTTGAGAGTCTTGTTCGCCGTCAGTCTCTGGGCAAAATCCTGGTCCACTCCGTGCGTCGACATATCGAAAAGAAATCCACCCATGATCCCGAAGATAAACGGCCATGGATTTTCAAAATTCAGGATCTGCGTTTTTCCTGAGGCCTGAGCAATCGTCATCATATCACCCCAGGTAGAGCCCGCGACTTTCGGAATGAGGTAGTGGGCGAGGGCCCCGCCGATGATGAAGAGACTCATCTGGAACATATCAGTTTGCGCCACGGCCTTGAGACCACCCAGCTGGATGTAGATGAGAGTCATGAACGTCACGGCGATGAGGGCCGTGGTGATGGAAGTGTTGGTGAAAGTGGCGAGCATGATGGAACCAGAGAACAAGCGCACACCGACGGAAACAACCTTGCTCATCGAATAGAAAATTCCCACGGCACGCTGTCCGGAAGGAAGACCAAAGTCCTGGGCCATGACTTCGTAGATGGTGAGTCCCTTATTGTACACACGCGGAAGGAAAACCGTCGCGATCACGAAACGGGCAGCGATGGCGCCCATGTAAATCTGAACGAAAGAAAAATCCTTATTGAAAGCATAGGCAGGAACACCCACGAATGTGAGGGCCGAGACTTCTGTCCCGATGATCGAACACAGGGATTCAAAGAAAGTGAGCGATCTGTTCGCGAGGTATTTTTCTTCGGCGATCTCGCGGGGAGTGCGGTCTTTGTTGTGAGATTCGTCCATCTGTTTTCCGGCCTTGATGGCAATGCCGAAAACCACGACGATGTAACCGATGATAAAAATCCAGTCGATGAACTGGAAATCCATGAGAGCTCCCTGATGTATTTCACTAAATAATATCAGGCGTCACTCAGAGATGAAAAGCAAATTCCGGTATGACAAAAGTTGGTCGGAAAAGATTTGAGAAGAACTCCTCTGCCGCAGGTGTTTCCACCTTCGTGCCGAGATTATTGAGGCTTCCCACCTGACCCGAATTTCTGAGTTCCGTATTCACTGCTTCAACTGCATTCTGGAACTCGCGATCAATGATCGCGCGTGATGCTGGCGAGAGATTCGGATTCACGGTCTGAAGACCTACGCCACCGGTACCAGGTGAAGTTCCGCGCATCTCAACGGCAAAGAGAGTCTGCCGCAATTCTTCCGGACGAAGCTGACCCTCGAGGCGACTTCTGAGTTTTTTCTCAACGGATTCCCCGATTGTTGCCTGGATCGATCGTGAGGCCTGATCCGGAATTCCTTCGGTGAAGAAACTCGTTCGCATGCCGGAAGGAGCAGTCGCAGTTCCGACCTGAGCGCTCGCCTGCGCCTCGGCGATTTCGCGACGAATCTCCGGAGTCAGCGCGCGGGTCGGGACGACGACCATGTCATCACCGCTGATCGTGATGTCAGCGTAGATTCCGTGGCGAGAAAGCGTCGTGCGGACCGCGCGTTCGGTTCTCGCTTTCAGGGCATCGAGGTCACGGGTGACGAGGATTTCCTGCTCGCGGATGCGGCCAAGGGAATCTCTCACGGTTCTTCCCTGGGCGAGCCCCCGAGCGGTGGCCTCCGCATTCACGGAGCCAACACCTGCGAAGTCGATGGAGAATCCGCCGTGAGTGGCCTGGTCAAACCGGTGTTCCACGCGGGAAGGAATCATGAGTCCCGGCGAGAACTGATCAACGCGTTCAAAGTATGTGGTGAGCATTTCCGCATCTGCCCGGCTCACGGTCTGATTGTAGCGACCGGAGAGGATGCGGGCGATGGTATCAGGATCAGAATTTTTTCTTACGACCTCGAGGACCTCCGCGGTAGGGATGGAGAGGTCAGTTCCTTCCACTCGTCTCATCATCGGGGAATTTCCAAAGCGGCGCTGAATGGCATTTCTCGATTGTTCTGTGAGCTGCCAGGATTCGCGGATCCGCGTCTGGGCACCGATGGAATTGAAGGTGATTGTGGGTGCGTCTGAAGTGCGGCGGGAGAATCGGGTCACGAGGTTCGCCTCATCGACCGTGCGGCCTAGTCCCGCGCGGAACCAGCGCTCTCCCTCTTCAAGCTGAATGAAATTGTTACGTCGGACTTCGGCGAGAAAGGTTTCGCCGGTGCGGTCGATGATGCCGGCGAGTTCTTCCATCAATGCTGCTTCCTGGCCCGGGGGCCCGCGAATGGCGGCCCGGAGAGATTTGTAGTCGGAGTACAAATCCACGGTGACACCCGGATGGGCGGCACGGAAGTCTTCGAGGGCCTGCATGACCAGATCGTTGTAGCGGTTCCCGAGGGAATCTACGAGCTGCTTATTCCGGAGAGTATCGTTGAGCCGCTTGAGGGCCGTGTTCTGCGTGTCGAGGTAGAAGAGACCCGGCTGCTCACCACGAGCGGCGCCGGAGATGAAGGTCCTGTTTTCCAGTGTCGTCGTGGCAGTTCGCTCCGACCAGAGTTCCACGAACTTCTCGGGGGTCGGAGGAGTGCGGGACCCCGTCACGACGATCGTTTCCTCGGCCCGAACTGCAGCGGTCGGTGTGGTGGCGCGGGCCACGACGATCGGTGGTTGCTGAGGACTGAAGTTAAAGGAAATATCTGAATCGAGTGAGCCGGCGCGGTTATCATGAATGACAACTCTGCGCTCACCGGCCGCATCGCGGGTCACAGTGATCGACATATGACTGCGCTCTTCAGCGCTCATCGCTTTCGTGGCCTCGCGGAAATAATCCTGAGGTGTCGCCACACGGGCGTAGCGACCGGCGGTGATGTCAGAGAGTTTTGGGTATTGAGAGTAAAGCCACGTCTGCGTTCTGTTCGCGGCTTCACCGGTTGAGCGGTAGCCGGCGCGAAAGGCACCCATCGCTAATCGGTGATAAGCTTTGACGGCGGCGATCACTCCGTCCTGTCCGGCGGCGTAAAGGAAAATTTTCTTCCGGGCAAAACCATTCACGACGGCACCGGCCGCCCGTAACTGACGGGCTATACTACCCACGCCCTGAACTGTTCGCGAGGCGCGGACTGCGGTCCACGCATTCCGGAGTGATCCGGTGATGAGAGAGCTTACGCGTGAAAGCCTTCCGGCAGCGGCCATGGTCTCGGCAATTCTCGCGGCACCCGGAATGGCGCGGGCAACGGTGAAGACAGCGGAGGCCGCAATCTTCCCGGCGATCTGAGTAGCGGCGATGGCCCCACCGGTGAAGAAGTTCGTGATGAAGTTCGCAC
>CANGAC010000148.1 GCA_947451425.1 Bacteriovoracaceae bacterium
ACCGCAATTTTTTTGAGTCCTGCAAGAGCACACTGCTTCTGGAGAATCTCCCTTATCTTGAGACGAATCCTTTCCAGGTTTCGTTGCTTCAGCTTTTCCTCGGGAGATTCAGCGACTTCCTCGCAGACAAGGGAAGCCTTTCGGCCCTTGGGACGTAGAAAGATTTCCTCGCGGAACTGTCACGATTAAAAAATATGGATCCGTTGGTTCGGCCCGCTAAACCTGAGCCGCGTCCGCTTCAGCATGGAGTGAAGGCCCCGGTTCTTCCCATCGATTTTCTTATTCTCGATGTTTACAAGGAACTCGGACGCCTTCGGGACAGCGGCAAGATGTCAGCGGCGCTTGAAGCCGTGGCAAGTTTTGAGAAGGCGAGAAGGCTCTATGTCATCATGAAAGAAGGGAAGCTCGACGGCAACTCACTCCTGAGTCTATCTGGGCTTAATCCCAAGGATTTCGACGATAATCTCGAGAAGTTAAAGTTTATCCTCAAGAAGGTATAGGCTTAAACCTATCGTACATATCATTTTCATTAGATTCTTCTCAATGCCGGTTTGTTCTATAAAGGACTCACAAGGAGTTTCCCATGGAACAAGTTTCTGGCCGTCGTTCTTTCCTCACTAAAGGTCTCGCGGCGGTTGCCGCTGCCACACTTTTAAAAAATGCCACCGCAGATGATGCGTGTCCGGTTTTAACTCCGGCCCAGACATCCGGACCGTTTTATCCGGGAGAAAGCCAGTTTGGAAAAGATATCGATCTCACCCGCGTTCCGGGCGCATCTGTACGTGCGAAGGGCGATGTGATTTACGTCAAAGGAAAAGTGGTCGATCATCTCTGCCGTCCCGTGGCCCATGCGAATGTCGAAATCTGGCAGGCCTGTGCCTCCGGAAGATATAACAGCCCGAAGGACACGAACCCTGCTCCTCTTGATCCGAACTTCCGGTACTGGGCCGAGACCTTCACCGATGAGAACGGGGAATACGTCTTTAAGACGATTGTTCCGGGTGTGTACCCGGCAGATGAAAAATGGGACCGGCCTCCGCACATTCACTTTAAAGTGACGAAGCTTGGGTTCAGAGAACTCGTGACCCAGATGTATTTCAAGGATCACCCTTTAAACGATATCGATCTCATTCTCCAGGATATCCCCGGAGCACAGAGAGAAACCGTGATCGTGGATTTCCAGGAATCACTTCCGGGATTTGAGCCGGGGACGAAGACGGGATTTTTTGAGATTGTTTTAAGACCAGTCCGTAGCTAAATGAAAAGGCCCCATTCGGGGCCTTTTTTTATTCAATCAGTGCAGATTAAAACTGAATTCCGTCATTAACGATGGTCACTTTCCCTGGTGAGTGAACGAGAACTGTCTCTGTGATCGTCTGGGCACGCATGCAACGGATCACTTCAGCATTCGGAGCGCGCTTAACCAGAACATCCGTGTGGATTTCGTTATTTCCCCAGACTTCAATGCGCTTACTTTCTACAGTGTCGGTGCAGCCAATGATCGCTTCGATCACAACAATCGATCCGAAGCCCATGCACTGAGCTCCGGCAGGAATAGTCGCCGGACACATCGGAGAGATTTTCTTGATCGTGAATTCTGCCGAGTAGTACGGAGGTACGATACCTGCAGAAACGACTGAGACATTAAAGAGAACAACGAGTGCGAGTAAGGCTTTCATAATTTTTTTCCTTTATCTGGTGTTGGGATTAACGGATTTCTTCGTTGATGAGTTCGACTTCGCCACGGGAGTTGAGGTTTTTCACCACGATCTCTTTTCTGATGGTGTTCGCGACAAAGCACATGACTTTCTTATGGGATCTCTTAACTACGGATACGGCCTGGATTGTGAGTTTGCCGTTAATAACGACTTCTTCGAAATGGGTAAAGAGCAGGGAATCGAGGCAATCGAGAGTTGTTTCCACAACAACCTTTCCGCCCATCGCCTGGCAGCCCATTTCACCCGGAGCTGGGGCCGGACACATTGGGGAGACTTTTACGATCTGGAACTCAGCCGTCGTGTATTCTCCGAGACGGGCCGCCTGAACATTGAGACAAATAAGAGACAAAGCCCCGAGGGCCAGAATTTTTTTCATACATCACTCCTGTGTGTTGGTTAAGTGAGGCGGAAAATAGACCCATTTTTATATAATTGATAATTATTTGTTGTGTGGTTTATTCATAAGTTATACTTATGGATAGGAAACCTGGGGAAGTATGCAGATCCGTGGACTGAATTTGAACAGCTTAGTGGTCTTTTCTTATGTCTACCGTAGTGCCAGCATGACTCTGGCAGCGAAGGAATTAGGGATGACCCAGCCGGGAGTTACCCAGCATATAAAAAGTTTAGAGACGGTTCTCAATGTGAACTTATTCCAGCGCCAAGGTAAACGGCTTATCCCCACGAAAGATGCAGAAACGTTTTACCTGGGCCTTTCTGAGAACCTGGAGTCGATCGAGAACCTCCTGGTGGGGCTTACGAAAAAAGACCGTCAGTTTTCGGGGAACGTGAAGATCGGAGTGCCGATTGAATTCGGCAACACGATCATTCTTCCGAAGCTCTCAAAAATCAGACGCCAGTTTCCTCAGGTCCAGTTCCGGATCACCTATGGCCTTCCTCACGAGCTCAATTCCCTGATCCTCGAAGGGAAACTCGATTTTGCTTTCATGGATCACTATGCGTCCAATCCCGCCATCAAGCGCGAGGTGGTGTATCACGAAAATCTTGTTCTCTGTTGCTCACGGGAGTACGCCGAACTCATGCCTACCTCCCGGAAAAAAGAGCGCGCATTTTTTGAATCACTTTCGTATGTGGATTACCAGCAGGGAGAAGCGATTCTTCGGGACTGGTTTGAACGGGCCTATGGGATGAAGAAGATGAATCTCTCTGTGGCGTCGTATTGCTTTGACGTGCAGGGGATCGCGACGCTGGTGAAAAATTCCATGGGCGTGGGAGTTTTACCGGAGCACGTCTTCACGAAGATGAAAGACCTGCATCAGTTCAAACCGAAGATGGGGCCTGTGAATAATCCCATCAGTCTCGCCTATCTCGAGCAGAGATGGAACGTGCCCCTCAATCAGTTCGTGATCACGATGCTGAAAGACATGTTAAAGTAGGGTGAGTTCGCAGGTGATGAGCTGATTATCGAGAGTCTCTTTCCGGTAGTAAACCTTATCCCCATCACGCTCTAAGCGGTACGTCTCAACCGTTTCTTTCTTCTTGTTCCCGTACTGATAGACGACAGATGATTTGAGGATTCTGCCGATGCAGTTGGATTTTGTGATGATGTATTTCACCGGGTTTCCTGACTCGAAACTCTCATTGTATTCTTTGGAATTCTTCGAGGGAATCGCGAGACCTTTTGCTCCGTCTTCGCCGTACAATTGAATCAGAACTTCACGGTTCGTGGAAACGATCGTGGCCCGCGTGAAGTCTTTTGAGGCGGAAACCTTGCACTTCACAGGATCAACGGAGTAGTGGCCCTCAAACTTGAAGGGGTCAGCCGCCATCGCAGAGAGAGAAACAAATACTGTGAGTATCAAAAACTTCATAAGGCCTCCGTAGATGGAAGCATCTTAGCAGGGCCCTCCTGCGGGCTCGCCGTCAGCAGGTACATTTTTCTTACTGAACAAGTTTTTTACGGATCTGGCGGTAGGCAAACCCACAAAAGACAAGGCTTTGCACCACGAGGATTCCGCCGTGAACGAGGAAGGTAGAGGCAATGTCCCGGTTCCAGAAGACGGACTGAGCGAGCCTCACCCCGTGGATCAGGGGAAAGCAGTCAGCGATGAACTTCACCGGTGCACTCATTTCAGAGATCGGGAAAAAGATGCCGGAGAGGAAATAAAGGGGAGCAATCAGGAAAGAGTAAACCGTCTGGAACTGATTGATGTTTCTGACCAGAGCTGTGGAGAGTAAACCCATCGCCCCACACGGAAGGGCCACGAGAAACCCTACGATGCCGAGTAAGGGAATGAGCCAGGGGTTGATCATCATGCCGAAGATGGCGAGCACAATCGTCACACCGATCGACATCACCGCACCCTTCAGACCCACCCAGAGCATTTCGCCGAGGACAACCTCGCGGGCGCCGATCGGAGTTGTGAGCATCGCCTTGAAAACATTCTCGTACGTCATGCGAACAAAAAATCCGTAGCTCGATTCGAAGAAGGATGTGAACAGAGACGTGGCAATGGTGAGTCCGGGAGCGAGGTAGTGCATGTAACTCATGCCTTCGACGTTCGTGAGGTACCCACCAAGTCCGAAGCCGAGCGAGACCATGATGAGGGCGGGGTCTGCAACCGTCGGGGAAATATTGGCGATGAGATCTTTTTTGTAGACCGTCCAGTTTCTTCTTACGATGTGAGTGGAGAGAGCAAGTGTTTCACGCATCAGTGGCGAGCTCCGTTCCGGTGAGTTTTAAAAACACATCTTCTAGATTGGCGGGCCTCAGCTGAAGGGCAGGAATGCCGGTAGAAAGGAGGTCTTCCATCCGGGAAGCGCGGAGATAGATCCCTGAAGAATCCTCGAGGAAAATAAAATCCTTTTTTTCGGCAAGGCTTTTCAGTTCTTCCCGGGAATCGAAGTTATAAATCCCGACGTGTCCTGGGGTGTGTTCTGTGATGAGTTTTGCCGGCGACCCTTCCGCCGCGACTTTTCCCTTGTTCATGATGACGAGGCGATCGCATAAGACTTCCGCTTCGTGCATGTAGTGAGTCGTAAGAAGAATCGTTGTGCCTTCCTGCCGGAGCTCTTTCACTTTTCCCCAGAGTAAGTGCCGGACAGCGGGATCAAGGCCCGTCGTCGGTTCATCGAGTATCAGGAGTTCCGGATTTCCGAGAAGGGCGCGCACGAAAACCAGCCGGCGCTTCATCCCACCGGAGAGAGCGAGAATCCTGTCATCTTTTTTGTGAGCGAGATTCATGTATTCAAGAAGGTCAGTGACACGCTTATGTCTTTCCTGAGACGGGACACCGATGAAAGCGCAGTAGATGAGCATGTTCTCAAACACCGTAAGACTCTCATCGAGCGCATTTTCCTGGGTGACGACACCCATCCTTTTTTTGATCACTCTGGCGTGGGTGGCAGGATCCAGGCCGAAGACAGAGAGTTCGCCGGCGGTTCTTTCAACGGAACCGTAAGTCATGCCGATGAAAGTGGATTTTCCGGCGCCATTGGGACCAAGAAGCCCGAAGCATTCACCCTGCCGGATCTCGAGGGTGAGATCATTCACGGCGCAGAATTCACCGAAATTTTTTTTGAGGGCACGGGCCTTGATCATGAGAAATTTTCTCTGATGATCAAGGCTTCGGCAATAAAATTAGAGGCCGGAAGCAGGAGCTGTTGTCGCAGGTGTTGTGGTGGTAGGAGTTGTTCCCTTGCCTGAACCTGTCCCGATACCCGATCCCGTGGCCGCACCTGAACCCAACCCTGATCCCATTCCCTGGCCGGCGGAACTTCCCATGCCGGTTCCTGCACCGGTCGCAGAAGAGCTCGCGTCTTCAATGGAAGTTCCTCTCGAAGTGCCCGTTGGAGTGGTTCCCAGTTGCGTATTGGAAGGATTTGTTCCTGACCCCATTGAGGAAGGATTCGTCTGTGCGAGAACACCGGTAGTGAGTAGTGCCATAGCGGCTAAGCTTGTCAAAATCTTTTTCATAATTCCTCCGTTTGAGTTTTATCCGTCAAAGTGATTTTAGAAACACTCGAGGCGCGTGAAAAATCAATTTCTCTGGAGAATCATGACCTATCTGCGGCGAATCTGTGGGTGTTTTATTGTCTGATCATCTTTACTCCGGCATAATCGACGAAGAAAAAGGATACTTATGCTCCCTGATACAACGCCTGACGCTGAACGTTCTTGGAATGATCTTAATCTTTCAGCGGAAATGTTAAACCTGATCGAGAAAGCAGGTTACAAAATTCCCTCTCCCGTTCAGGGAAAATCTATTCCGCTCATCATGGACGGAAATGATGTACTCGTTTCCTCGCCAACGGGAAGCGGTAAGACGGCATCGTTTGTCATTCCGGTAGTTGAAAAATGGAAAGGCAAAAACGGAACCTATATCCTCGCCCTTTCACCGACTCGTGAGATCGCTCAGCAAACCGGCGCCATCTTCGAGCAGTTCGGTGCTCCGCTGGGACTGAAAACTGTCGTGTGTATCGGCGGTGCTTCGATTCCGGTGGAAAAAGAAGCGCTCTCAAGTTCTCCGCATATCATCGTCGCGACTCCCGGTCGCCTTTGTGATCACCTCGAGCGCGGAAACGTGTGGCTTGATTTTATTCAGTGCCTGATTTTCGATGAAGCTGATCGCATGCTCGACATGGGATTCTCCGGACAGATTGATAAGATCACCGAAGTTCTTCCGAAGCAGCGGCAGACACTCATGTTCTCAGCGACCTTTGCACCAGCGGTAGAAAAACTTGCCCGCAATTGCATGATCGAGCCGAAGACGGTGGCGATCGCGAAGACCCTGGAATCCACACCGAAGATTGATCAGGTCCTCCATTGGGTAGATGAGCGCGGGAAAGCCCGCCTCCTCAAAAAAATTGTCCGTGAAGAAACCGGCACCGTGATTATTTTTACCAACGCCAAGGAAAGAGTTTTCCAGGTCTGGCGTGAGCTCATTGATGATAAGGCGATTGAAGCTTGTTACATCCATTCAGATATCCCGCAGTCTCAAAGAGAAGCGGCGATCGCTGATTTCAAATCCGGCAAGTACCGCGTCCTCGTTGCCACAGATGTGGTTGGCCGCGGGATTGATGTGGATGATGTCTCTCACGTTGTGAATTACGATGTGCCGAAAGAAGCGGAAGATTATATCCACCGGATCGGGCGCACCGGCCGTCGGGGTCGCACCGGAACAGCCACAACATTTGCCATTCCCGGGAAAGACAACCGCACGATCGATGAAATTGCCAAGCTCCGCGGGGTCACGACTCCGGATAGACCGGAAATCGATGAGCGCGACATGGGAAGACCAACTGGTGGACGTGGCGGGCGTGACGGACAAAGAGATAGTCGCGAAAGAAGACCGCAGGGGCCTCGTGATAATTCCCGTGGACCTCAGCAGTCCCGCGACAGAACACCTCGTGACCAGCAACCAAGACAGGATCAGCGTCCAAGAGACGACAGGCCAAGAGATCAGAAACCCCGCGATCAAAGACCGCGCGAGCAGAAACCTCGTGAGCACAAGCCGCGTGAAGCTCAGGCAGCACCTAAACCACAGACTGCACAAGCGCCTGTTCCTCAGAAGTCTTCGGGAATTGTGGGTTGGTTTAAGAAACTTTTCAGTTAATTTTTAAAGACGCGAAAGTTGCGCAAAGGCCTGGGGCAAAAGTCTCAGGTCGTTTTTCACGGCCTTGATCAATTTCACACCCGCCGCCTGATCCATTCTTCCGTCTTTCATTTTTTCGCAGATTGCTTCTTCCAGAGAATCCGTTTGCGTGTAGATCGTCACGTGCTGGGGCCAGAGATTATTGGTGTTATTTGCTCCACCCATGCAAAGAGGGATGTAGTGATCAATCTTGTAATCCGCGCGGGTGTTGGAAGGAAGAAGGTAACCGAGCCTCCTGTAGGCAACAAAGATTTCATTCTTGGTGGCGGTCGCCACGTCCCGTTCACAGTAGGCGATATGTTCAGCGTAGCGGTATTCAGTTGGCCGGTCACAGAGACTTCCGGTTGTGAGTCTCGCATCAGGTCCCATCGGATAATCCAGAGCGAAAGCTGAA
>CANGAC010000149.1 GCA_947451425.1 Bacteriovoracaceae bacterium
CGGCCGTGTAAAGAGCGCAGTTGCGATAAATGTGCATCTTCGCCTGCGGAAGTGTTCCCGGAAGACGGACGTAGGTCGAAACAGGCAGGAGGTCATAGAGACCGCTGTTGTCATCGGCGAAACGAAAAACGGAAGTGAAGTCTTCGTTGTGATCAAGAAACTCTTTGAACATGCCGGGGTATGCCGCTCCCTGACCAGGGACAATGTAAGCACGCCCCTCTTTCTTCACTTCTACATCGCTGGTCTTAATCTCGTAGTGCCCGTGATAAAGGCCATCAATTTTTTTCATACGAAAACCTTGAGCCTTGAGAGCTCATTACTTTCCGCGAACTGCTTCGAGGTAAGAATTCTCGTCGTGACAGCTTTCCGCTCTGTATGAAATCCGTGGGGGGCCATGATCTCCTCGACGCCGATGACGATGAAGATCTGATCCGGATCAAGACGGAGTTCGTGTTTCACGGCTTCGATCGCAACCGGAACGGAGGCAATATCTTTATCGATGTTATAACTTTTCCCAAAGAGATCGAAGGCGTTACTCACACGTCCTGCGATCACATTATTGAGAACACCCGTGGCAGCATCTTCATTAATGGGTGCGTACCAGGAGTCCACTTCATCATTCACATAGGTCCGCAGTCGTTTCACCAGTGGATGACCCTTAAACTCCGCTTCCCCGTATCGCGCCACCGTTTCAAAGATCAAGCGGTCTGCAATTTCAAAAACCTGATCCAGTGCCAGAGTGCAGGCACTAATGACATTGATTTTTTCCTTCGGGATCCACGCCCACGGAGCTCCCAGAGAACGGATGCAATTCCACGCCGTGATAAGGGCAATGAGCTGGGCCTTATCAATCCCTGCGGCGGATTTCGGGGGAAGCTTAAAAGGGCAATCGTATTTAAAAAAATCTGCGCGCTCAAATCCTTCGAGCGACATGCTGCTTTCGGCGACAAGATTCACTTCGACTTCAGGAATGGGAGGAGCTTCAGTGATTTTGACTCCCTTCCTGAATTCTTCAAGAAGAAGATGATAATTTGTTCCGCCGAAGCCAAAAGCATTGATGCCGAGACGAAGGGGTTCATCACCGGGAATCGGATGCTTGAGTTTATTGATGAAAGGTGTGAGTTCCCCATCCGGGAAAAGATCTTCTTTAATGTAGGATGATCCGGGAACCAGACGATGCTTCATGATGAGAAGACATTTCAGAAGTCCGGTGGCCCCTGCTGCACCTTTGGTGTGACCAACAAGTGCTTTCACACTTCCGACCGGAAGCCTCTCGCCTTTAAAAAAACCGGTGATGCTTTTCATTTCGGTCTCGTCACCAACCTGCGTTCCGGTTCCGTGGGCCTCAAGATAGTGAAGCTTTTTTTCTTTCCCATAAATCTTTTCATAAACCAGTTTCTGCCCTTCTACGTTCGGCTGAAACAGAGATGCCGACCTGCCGTCACTGGAGCCCGCGACTTCCCTGATCACGCCAAGAATTTTATCCTCATCACGGACAGCATCTCCCAGACGCTTCAGCGCAAAGAAGACTGCGCCTTCACTCTGAGCGAGCCCTTCCGATTTTTTATCAAAGGGTGCTGAATACTCAGGAGCGAGTGCGCCCACTGAAGAAAAGATCATGTAGGTTGCCTGACCAAGATTACTTTCCATTCCGCCGGAGATCGCGAAATCAGAAAGACCAAGTTTCAGTCTTTGGGCCGCCAGATCAATGGCGGTGAGCGAAGATGCACAAGCGGAATCCACCAGGTACTGTTCGCCATCAAGAGCATGGTCTTTCGCGATTTGAAAAGGAATCGAGGAAGAGAAATAATGACCGGGATCAGGAATGTGCGCTCGACTATGACGGGATAGAGCGCGCTCAATGATTTCATCGAAGACCGCAACTTCTTCGGCAGGACTATCCTGAACGAGCTTCCGGAGAAGATCGACATGAGCTTTCTCGCGGGACTGGAGGAACTGAAGTTCAAAGACAATATCAGGGTTCATGCACCCAAGAATCACGTCCTGTTTTTTTCCGCGGGGTGAACTCTCCACAGACTGCATGAGTTTCTTTGCGGATGTCATCGCGTAGTTGCGAAGGCGATTCACACGATCGACGGGATCTTTTACGTCTTTGATGAAGCCCTGATAGGCCTCGTGAGAAATTTCCGAAGCGAGATGAGAAATAATTTTCAAACGACAGTCTTCAGATTCATGCAGAAGGTAATGCTTCAGACGATGCTCTGATATTTTTCCGATAGTACTTTTTTCGTTAAGAAGATTTTCCCAGAATGCCATCGGATCGTAGGCCTCCGGCAAGATACAACTCATGCCAATGATGGCGACATCATCAGACTGAAAAGGACGTGGCACGGATCTTCCTTTGAGAATACATATGGGTAAGTTTCACCATAGTATACGACAGGAAGACCGAAACTCCATAGATGAGGTGCAGGATAAAATAGATCCCAAGAAGGCTTCCATTTTCCTTGACCCAGTCCAGATTCCTCAGGAGTACGTCCCGAAGGAGGACAAATAACACAGTGTGGATCACATAAATGGTAAGCACATTTCCGGAACGCCTGAACCAGGGATCAATCCAGAGGAAGCGATTGTTCCTCAGGAGATAGTAGAAAAACATCCAGCCAAAGTAAGCAGTCGAAATAAGGACGAGAGTTCCCGGTATTCCCCTCTGAAAGACTTCAAAGCTCATGGCATTGGCCACACCAGTATCAATCCCGGAGTTCACGATCCCGAAATAAAACGACGTGACCCCGAGAAAAGCGACTAATGCAGTCAGGGGTAAGAAATAGCGGGTATTCTTGAGGTCAAAGAAAAAACTCCTGAAAAAATAGCCGCTGACAAAGAGCGGATAGAACGCAAGGAAAGGCCAGAAGTTCCTGTCGCCTTTTACCGGGATGAACATTCCCAGAGGAAGATTGAGAAGACTTACCAGATTTTCTTTTTCCGGATGAACGAAAAATGTCAGCACCAAAAAAAATCCGAAGAAAATGGTGAGAGTCAGAACAATATTCTTTTTTCCATAGATCCAGACACCGAGTGCTGCCAAAGAAGCCCCAAGAAATGAGAAGATCCATCCCGCAAATTGAAGTTGAAACTCAGACACAGAGGTCATCTGGATAACCAGAGGGCCACACAAAGAAGAAATCAGATAGTGTCCGAGAGAACTCAGGCAGACAGCAATAGCTAGTCCCCACCTGCCGGTCTTCAGGGCAAAATAAGTCACCAGAGACGAGAGGCCGATGAAGTGAAGAACCTGCCAGGAAAAAATCCAGCCCACACTTCCGGTAATGGAAAACAACCTGATCGCTTCAATGGTAAAGATCCAGAAAATCAATCTCGGCAATTGAGACCGTAGAGAAAGTGTGAGTTTTCCCTCTTCAAAAAACGGACCGACCAGGTGGCGAAGATAGAAGCCTGCCAGTAACGGCAGAGTCATGGAAAACATCCCTCTCAGCATCGAGGTTCGGAGGTGATTATTTTCCACGTAACCAAAGTGAATCAGCACCGGGTGCATGATAGAGACGCCATGGATCAGAACCATATTGTAAGCGGCAAAAATCTTATAAAGATTAAGTCCTCTGAGAAGACCTTTGTAATCACCGACCATGACCACTCCGATAGACTGACTGCCATCCTACAGTGGAGGGATTGGGATGACTTACGTTCCAATCTTCATGATGAAACTTTTCTTCAATGGGGGAAATTTTTAAATCGAGTTCATTCTCCTCTTTTCTCAGGAGGATAAAACCACTCGAAGGATCAAAGCCCGGAAAAATCTGACTCAGGGAAATCGTTTTCCCGTCCTGATCAAGAATCGTCATGAGTTGCAGGTCAATCAGCGCCACTCCGTCAGGAGCGAGTTTGCGGTAAATCTCTTCAATCAATTCCTTCTTTCTCCGGATGTAGCGGATGCTTCTTTGGGAAATGATCAGATCATAAGAATTGTCCGGCCCCGGAAGGGATTCCCGATCAAGATCTTTAAACTGAAAATCCATGTTCGCATCCGGGAGCGGAAGCTGAAAGAGTGTCGCAATAATCGCTGTACTCTCCCTGCCCTTGTAACCCTCTTCTTCAGAAGTTTTACTCACACCTGTGAGTGAAGCGTCCGGCAGAAGTTTTCTCAGTTCGAGAAGTAAACGTCCATTTCCTGAACCGATCTCCAGAATTTTAGAGAAACGATCTTCGATTTTAAATTTTTTCGCCTGATGGAGAAGAAGGGAGAGAGATCTCGTCCGGTGAGGGACCAGAAGTTCTTTGTGCTCGTGATTCTTTTCGTAACTAAAAGGATGCTGAACCTGAAGGATGAGTTCCTGGGGAAACTTTTTGAGAAGGTCTTCTTCTGAGAGCTTGTTAAAATCAAGAAAGAGCTTCAGCTCTTCGGGTTGATTAAGAAATGTCCTATATCCCTGTTCAGTTAAAACATGAATGATCGTCTTCGAGACAGGAATCTTCAGAACATCTGTGGGATCAAAGCTTAACATTCGTTCTCCGTGAGAATTCTATTATCGCTCTGACTTTGGGAAAAAGAAAGGACCCGCTGGATGCGGGCCCTGAAGAATGACCTAAAAAGATTGTTCGATCTGGGCAGCGTCGTCAGCAATCATCTGATTGTACTGCGCCATGAGGCTTGCTAACTTCTGAGCGTTGCTGCCCATAGAGGCAGGTGTTGTTGGAGAAGAAAGAAATTCAAAGGCTTTCTGGATCACGTCGTTAGAAGTTCCAACGATCGCCTGGAGATCAGTGATCATCTTCTTCCCGTCTGGTGTTCCCATCTCATACTTCTGGATGGCGGCCTGAAGTTTTTTGCGGTCAGTGCGTGTGATACCAATGCCTGAACGCTGAGGTCCGCCCGGCTGGTTATTGGGAGACGGGGCAAACCATCCACCGAGTGAATCCTGCTTAAGCTTACCATCAGTCACAATTTTCCCCATCCGAACACTGATCGGAGAAATGAATGTCACCGCCGCGAGATCGATTTCCCAAGGGTGAACACCGTAATCAAGGTTCACCATGAGGTGGCGAACAGCTTCCGCCGTGTACACAGTGTAGAAATCTCCGAGGATCGCCTGGCCATCAGCTGAGAGAGTTCTCCAGCCGGAAGTATCAGAGTTAGCGAGAGCTAAGATCATCGCTGTGTAGAACGGACGAAGATCAGAAGTCGCTGTCAGATATTTTTCCAGGTCACGGAGGTATTCCGGGTCAGTGGCATCAGCAGCAAGGCGACCCGGTGATTGGGCGAAACTTCTTCCGGACATCACTTCTGTGTGCGGATCCGTGTGACCCGTTTTATAGAGCACGTGGTAGTTGTAGTTTTCCGCATCGATTTTTACTTTTACGCCAATCCCGCCGGTCAGAGCGTAGAGAGTCGCGAGATCAAACGGAGCAGCATTGACTTTGGCATCTTTCAGGGCCAGCGCCATATCATTCTTTGATGCCCAGGCAGCGTCATCTCTGTCGAAATATGAAATCGAATCAACAGTTGACGTCGGCTTGATTTTTTTCAGCGACTCATAAACACTTTCCACCTGAGCTTCAGAAAGTCCGCCAGTGTAATCGCGGGCCGCAGAGTTCCACTTCGCCCCTTTATACTTCTTATAAGTTTTCGCACTGAGGTTCGCTGACTGAGTCTTGAACGCCTGTGAACCGATGTTCTGGAATCCACCGCCGCCGCCATTTTTGGAATCGCTTAAGCGATCAAGCGCTGGCTTGAGTTTTGTTTTGAGAAAGGTGATGTACGTCTTCCCTTTCTCTGCACTCATATCGAAGGTTGAATTCGCTGGGTAATTGATTCCGGTAGCGGCCATCGATGGAAGGGCGAGAATCAGGAAAGAAAGCGGAAGAAGAAAACGTTTCATAAGAATCTCCATTTGAAATTTCTGCCTATTTATCAGATAGCAGATTCAAATGGAGATTAATTATTAGATGATTCCTATTCAATCCTGCAGGCGAGCTTGCCCTTCGTAATCGTATACGTCACCGCTGGCGCCATATACGGTTTAGCGATGTGAACAAGGTTCACAGACCCCTGAGCTCCATCGATATCATCAACCACGCGGCCCTTGGCCTTGTTGATTTCCAGAGCAAGAGCGGATTTGTTAATGTTGGATATTTTGATCACAGAACCTGCTTCCACCATCTGCACTTTCCAGGTCTCGCTGGTGTTCATCGTTGTGTAACCTTCACTCAAGTTCGCCTTGAGTTCCCCAGCTTCTGTTCTCAGGATATTAATTCGGAATGTCTCGTATCCCACAGTGGAGCTCGTCCCCTTGCAGGTAATGAGGCGCTTGCTGGCCGCAAACGCAGATGTTGAAAGAACAAGTGAAAGGACGATGAATGCTTTCATAGAAGTCTCCGGAAGATGTTTGGTACAAAATTAACAGAGATTCAGATCGCCAGATGAAAGTCGGAAAAGAATATAGACCCCTAAAGGCTCCCACTTAACTTTATTTAAGATTAATCTTTTTAAATTACCGTATCCGCGTATGCAATCAGGCCCTAAGCTCAGACTCACCTTCATACCGGGAAATTCATGGAATCCAAAAGAACTTACGCTTTTCTCATCCTGCTTGCCTTAAGTTCCGTCGCCAGCGCCGAGAGCACTTTCCTCAAAGACGCCAAAGATGATTTCATTTCTCCATTCACGACCGATGCGAAATACATTCTCCTCACGGGAGGAGTCCTGACTCTGGCGACGTTACCTTTGAAGAGCGAAGATCTCCGGGAAGATGCCTATGAGACCGATCCCCTCGGCAATTCGTCGAAGTACGGAGACCTCATGGGCCAGCTCGTGCCGAACATTCTGTACGCCGGTGGGATGTGGATTCATTACAAGATGAAAGACAACACAGACTCCAAAAGGAGAGCAATCCTGATGACGAAGGCCACGGCCTATTCATCCCTCATGACGACGATCCTGAAGTACTCCATCCGTGAACGAAGACCCGATCATTCGGCGAGGAACTCCTTCCCATCCGGACATTCAACGACGATCTTCGCGTTCGCTGGGATCATCGGCATCGAACACGAATGGTACTACGCCGTTCCAGCGTACGCTCTGGGGGCTTTCGTGGGGTACAGTCGCCTGAATGATAACAAACACTACCTCGCCGATGTCATCGCTGGGGGAGCAATCGGTATCGCCTACGCGTACGGAGTGTCGAAAGTTCAGCAGAATAAAAATGTCTCTGCCAGCATGCTCGTTCCGACTCCCGACATGAAAGGTATGATGCTCGCTTACGGCCGTACTTTCTGATGAAAATACTTCTTGTGTTTCTTTTCCTTTGCCAACTTGCCCTGGCAGACGAGAAACAAATTCCATTCCCACATATCTTCACGAAATTCCCGCAGACTTCTGGACGGGCCGCCAGGAAAGCGTTTCATAAAGACGCCCTTCCCTATTGGGGAATCCTAGCGGCCACCACGGGCATTCTCTATCATTACGACGAAAAGATTTCTTCGAATATCAGATACCACGCCACAAACTGGGACGTGAGTCCGCACTACCGGACTCACAACACGCTTGAGATGCATGGAAATCTCCTGAACATGCCGCGGGATCTGGGCTCGATGTTGTATTTCTCTGGCGATGGATTTATCCACATCGCCGCCGCAGGGACTTTCATTGGTGCGGGAAAAATCGTCGGGAATAATTACTCTGTGAATACGGGGATCATGATGATCCACGGGATGACGATGACGGGAATCTACGCTC
>CANGAC010000150.1 GCA_947451425.1 Bacteriovoracaceae bacterium
AGTACCGCGCCCGCGAGTACTACCAGAAGCCATCGGTGAAGAAGATGGAAAAGCTTGAGGCGGCTGAAAAGCGTCGTAAGAAAACGAATTCAAAAACACGCGGATCTAAGAAGATCTAGTGAATGAGCCCCTCGAAAGAGGGGCTTTTTATTTCCACAACTTAAATCTCCCTCGCCACCTCTGCTGACTAAGAGTCAGCCACTTCTCTTTGTAAAAATGACAACACACCCGTCCTGAGTTCGGGGGCATGTTACCTTTTTCGCACATTACGCCTCTAAGGAGTTTTTTGTGAAAGCTTATGCCTTTATGCTCGCTCTTCTTGTCTCGGGTATCGCCCAGGCAGCCCTTCAGGTCGGGACTTATACCGGCGTGGATAATAAGAGAAAGTCTTTTGATGTTCACGTTCAGGAATATCCTGGCAGACGCGGAAGTTTCCTCGTGATCCTGAAAGAGAAGACGGTCGCTCGTCTTTATTTCGTTGATCCTTTCTCAAAGTCAAAATACGGCATGCTTCCCCTTCGCCCGATGGACAATTACGTCATCGGTATTCAGTCTTCCACTCCGGTTCTCGCGATTTCGGAAGCCGTCGATGCCTTCACGATCACGCCAAACTCAGGCCCCTCTGATATCGCCTTCGATGCCTCGATCACCATCAAAAAGAATTCTAAGAAAGACCTCGCGATCACGGAAGCTCTCGCCGGTTCCTACGGTTCGAAAAAAATCCAGGTTTCTGGTGTTGATATCAGCCGCGAATCCACAGTTACAAGTAAGTTCACGGGCCTTGAAGGCGACTACGTTCTGAGAGAAACCCGCCCGAATATTTATGTCATGCTTAAGTCCCAGCTCGAAGACACAGGGATCAAGCTCAACAAAACTGTTACCAATCTCGTTTACTTCACAAAAGACCGCAAGATGGTTGTTGTGAACGGACAGACTGGTCTCGCCAGAGAAATTGACTAGAGGAAATACATATGAAAACCAAACTACTCTTACCTATCGTTCTTGCGACACTCGCTTTTTCAAGCTTCGCCAAAGAGAATCGCCCTCTTCCGCAGGTCCAGCCACCGCGCGAACTCGTAGAGGTGGGATCGGAATACGCTGAGGGAACGATCACGCAATTGACAGCTTCAGATGTCGCGATCTTTGTTCCGTTCGCGCAGAACGCACAGAACGTCTTAACGAAGGCCATGAAAGACATCGATACGATGCCGATCGAACAGCAGGTTCGTCACTTAAGCACAGTGATCAAATCGGTGGTGAAGAGATCCGGCGAGAAAAGTTATCAGATGCTCATGCGCTTTGCCCTGAACCGTGGACTCTTCCTCGTTTCAGAACTCATGCGGGAAGCCGACGTGAACGATGTGGGTGTTCTGGAAAATGCTCTCGATCTTCAGGTCCGTTCAATCCGCCTCGCTCTTTCTGTTCATGAATCAGATCTTTCGTATCAGCGTCGCGCGGCGACCGGCTCAACATCCACTTCTATCGGTTACGCAGCGTTTGCGATGAACTTTGCCCAGAACATGCTTCCGGGTGTGATGAACGTCTTCGATGCTACCGCTCAGTACCGCCTCTTCTACAAGTCTCTTGAGATGATCAACTGGGATCTCTCGCGAGATGAAGCGGCCCTGGATTACTCAGACGCCATCATTGAAATCTACGACACTCTCCAGATGCTGGAAGAAAACGCTGGCTCTGATGACTTTGAAACAATCCTCAATATCAGAAAGCTCCACGGTCTCCGCGATGTCGTCGCGAAACTTTCCGGAACATCGACCTCAACACCGGCTCCTTCATTACCGACTGGTCCCCTGAAGATCACTGCCCTCGTTGAAGGAACCCTTTACGAATTTAATGGTTCGTCATCGGCCGAGATCTACACCACGTGTATCACCAGAATGTTGAACCAGGCCGATGACATTATGTATGTCGCTAACGGCGGTCGCTACATCAGCAGCCACAATGGTGCGAATTACTGGAACGGACCGCAGTTGTGCGCGATGATCGAAGCAGCGGTGAGAACGACGAGTTCTTCCGGAAGAGATTCCCGTTACGATGTTGTCGGCTCTATTGAAACAACACCGTTTCACTGGACCGGAACAAAACATGAAGTCCTCAAGGCCTGCAGTAACATCAGCATCACCCAGGCCGATGACTACGCTGTCTCGGTCAATGGTGGAGCACTGAATTCTCAGCACAATGGAGCGAACTACTGGACCGGGAAGTCCGGCATCTGTGGCGAAATCCTGAGTGGTCTCTAAAAAACGAAAATAAAAAAGGCCCCATCCTCGGGGCCTTTTTTAATGTTTCCAATCCGTAGTTTTCATTCCTATCAATTCGCATCCTGCTCTTGAGTGTCCACTGGACACGCGGCGTGCGCGGCTTCCAGCCGCTCCGTCCTTAAACTCTTCCATCCTTGGTAGCGGAGCAATCAATCACTCCCTTTCTTTTTTCATCTTCGTAGCTTCCTGCTACTCATTCTTCCTTAAATGGTCTCGTCCTTAGTTGTAACTTCCTGTTACGCATTCATCCCTGAATGTTGCCTTCCTGGCACTGATGCATTTTAGGGCATTTTAAGTTTGAGCTTCTTGGCATTCATCGCCGCGAGCATCGACTTCAGCTGACTTTCCTTAGCAGCACTTTGCACGTGAGAGTTATAGTTAAGTTTTACTGGTGCATCCGCAGAGAGAGCTTTCGCCATCAGCTGTGAAGAAGGCATGAGCGATCCCATGTTCACAACTTTCGATACGTCAGCTACAACCGCGATTCCGTTCTGGCCTTTGTTCATTCCTGTGAACACACCCGCTGTTGCGACAATGTTTCCTTGTTGTACGATCGGGAAGAAGTTGAGACCTGGAAGTGTTTGTCCAATCTGATCAAAAGCAGAGATAGGTACGGCCACACCAATCGCCATCACTCCCTGACCGATCGTGAGATAGACGCGGGCACCGTTCCCGATGTTGATCGCGATCGCCGGATTGTTCGCAATCAGCGGAATCTGGTTACCGTTAGGAAGCACAGCTTGTGCAGCCGAAACGTGAGCGATGGCAGTAAGATCAACCGAGATCTTGATTTGCGACTGACCTGCGAGTCCTGAAGTCAGTTCGAGTTGTCCAATCTGTCCATTTCCTTTTGGATCGATGATCGGAAGAGAGATGGAAGCAAAACTCATTGCTCCAAGATTGAGGTTCGCGGAGAACGATAACATCGTGTCGTTATTCACCTGCGAAGTTGAGACCTGAATTCCTGTTAAAACGTTAGAGCCGGATCCACCGCAACTGACAGTAAGAAACGCCAGCATCACGATCGTGATTAAACCAGATAGAGCTTTTTTCATGAATGTTACCTGAAAGAGACATAGTCTCTTCTTCGATCAATTTTCTGCTCTTCAACAAACGTCCAGCGTGGAAAAACGTGCAACCGCAGAGTACTGATCTATTTCGATGCGTCATTTTATCAACTCCAGAATCTTTTGCAACCAAATTGTTGAGTGGACAACTCCACTCCTGTCAAGGCATCCTCGCAAGTCTATGAAGTCCTTCGTTTTTTATTTCGATTATCTTTCGCCTTTTTCTTATTATGCCCACATTCGTTTGCAGAAATTGCGGAACGAATACTCCATTAGTTACCAACCAGTTGCTCTGGGTCCGCTGTTAAATCATTGGGGAATCAAGGGCCCGGGTGAAGTCACTCCGAAGAGAGAATTTCTTCTGAAGCAGTGTCTTCGCTATTCGAAAAAACACAATATTCCCTTCACCACTCCGAAGACTCATCCGTTTAATTCTCTCTATGCACTCCGATTATCTCTCAAAGGTGTGGCAGGAGATCTCCAGGAAAAAGTTATCGATACCCTCTGGAAAGCTGGGTGGGAAGACCGCATCGATATGGGTGAGCCCGAAGAACTCCTTACTGCTTTAAGAGCGGCAGGACTTCCGGCAGATGAGCTCTATGAGAAGAGTTTCTCGCGGGAAGCGAAGGTTGAGCTGAAAAAGAATATTGAATCGGCCATCTCCGCCGGATCGTTTGGGGTCCCGAGCTTTGTCGCGGGAAATGAGCTCTTCTGGGGGAATGATTCACTTGAAGACCTTTTCAGTTTCCTCGACAATAGAGATACCCTCGACCGGGAAAAACTGACGACCTTGCTTGCCTCGACACCGCGGGCCGCTTCTCAGCAGATCCCCTAGTCGGGAAACGATAGAAGGAAATTTTCATGCCTAAGAACACTAGAGTTGAGGTTCTGACCGAGCACCTCATCCGCATCATCTCCGAAACAAACGGGATCTCTCTTAACGACACGCTTGAACTGGCGGTCATGGGCGAGTTCGCTGATGATCAGCCACTGATCAAGAAATCCCTGACGGAGTTCCGGAAACTCGTTTCCGATTTCCAGTCGGATGAAGTGGAAATAAAAACACTCCTCACGCATCCCGTGGCCCACGCGCTTTTTCATTTCTTCAGAAGATTTCCGAAGCCCTACATCGAAGAGCACATCCACTTAACCGGTTCCCTTACTGCCGACTTCATTCACCCGCATCTCATGGAACTTCTCGAAGGTTCACACAAGCAGGTGTACTTCGACATCATCAATAAAGTTTACGGCGAAGGCACCGCTGAGAAAGTAAAAACGGCCGAAGACGTGGATAACCTCATTCGTCTGAAAGACGATGAGTTCTTTGATCGCTATTTAAAAATTCTTCTCCTTCCGAAACTCATCCTCGTTGACCGCGAGATGCACCGGAAAGCTGCCTATCATATGGCGTCTGAACTCTACCACAAATACAACGTGGGAATGCTTCGCCTGAAGTTCACTCTCTCACGCGCCAACCAGAGTGCCGATGAACAGATTCCGGGACTCGAGAATCTCACGGAAGAAGATGTGGTGATTGGTCTCTACGAAGGGTTCATGGAATTCAAGAAGAGAGTGCCGGAGTTTAACTTTGTTCTCTCTCCCTGTTTCCGGAAAGAGCCGAACTTTTTTGATGCTGCCAACTTCCCGACGAAGAAAGCGCACTTCCTCCATCAGGTCGACAAGATCGTGGAGATGCTCGATAAGTACCCTTACCTTCGCGACTACTTAAAAGAAGTCGATACGGTCGGATCAGAAAAAGATCTTTACCGCAAAGGTCACTTCGCGGAAATGCAGCAAGGCTTCCGCAAACTTCACTTCAAGGGCTTTGCGATCCGCTCTCACCACGGAGAAACCTGGCACACGCTGAAAAAAGGCGTTCAGGCGGTAGATAATGCGCTCAACATCTGGCACATCGATACGCTTGAGCACGGACTTTCTCTCGGGATTAATCCGAATTTCTATTTCCATTCCCTCTTCCTTCGTCTGGCGATGGAAAACGAGCGCGGGATGAAAGTGAAGGAAGGATCTTCCGACTGGAAAGAGCTCATGGATATGGATTGGCGCGAATACGAATCGATCCGTGAAAAAATCTTCCAGGGAGTTAAACTCACACATGGAGAGCTTCGCGAATTCGTGAAAGTGAAATTCCACACGGCCCGTGAAGTTGAGCATTACCAGCACGACGTTCTGAACCGCATGATCAATAAGGGCGTGGGCCTCATCGCTCTCCCGAGTTCCAATAACAAGCTCACGAACTCTTTCCGTGATTACAAAGATCACCCGTTCTCGTGGTGGGAAAAGAAAAACCTGAAGCTCGGTGTGGGGACGGATAATTACATCACTCTCAACACAAACTACATCCAGGAACTTCTGATTCTTCTTTTCACCGATCCGGATAACCTGAAGATCACGAAGCTTCTGATGGTCGCGACGGGGGAAACGAGAAGGCCGTTCCTGTCTCAGCTTCTGTGGAAGATGCGTGGGTGATTTTCCTCTCTGGAAATACGGACGCGGGGAAATAACTCTCGTCCTCGTTCACGGAGGGCCCTCATTATCCCGCTACATGAATACTCTCGGAGAAATTCTCCAGGGGAATTACTCCATCATCGAGTATCAGCAATACGGAACGCCCGAGGTTCCCACTGAAGACATCACTCTTCAGATTCTACTGGACCAGTTAAAAGAAGTTCTCAGAGAAGCCCCGAAGAATCGGATTCTCGTGGGTCACTCCTGGGGAGCGACCCTCATCAATCTTTATCTGAAAGAACATGATGAGAAGGCAGTGTTTTTTGACCCTGCTCCGTTGTCCCAGATTACTGCTGATCAGTTTGGAAAAAATCTCCGTTCCCGAATGAGCGATGATCTTAGGAAAAAGCTCGACCAGATAAAAGCGGATTCGGAACAGACGACGGACCCTGATAAGATTCAGTCCCTCATGCAGTTACGACTCGATTTCATTTCGCCGTATTATCATTCCCACCTTTCTACCGATCAAAAACTGGGAAGCCTCGAGTGGGACTATCATTCTTTTCTGAAGATTATGGATGAAGCTTGGGAACTGATTGATCAGGGTGAACTTCATGCCAGAGAAGACATCCCCACTCTCCATGGTGCTGATGACCCGATTCCTTTCTTGAAAAGGGCGATTCTCATTCCCACAGCAGGTCATTTCCCATGGCTCGAAGCCGATATTTCGAAGAGCTTCGCTGCTGCTGTAAAAGGGTTAAGATAATCTCTCAAATTCCGAAAGGGTGGTAATGAGAACACTCCTCCTGACTCTTTTGCTCTCCTTTTCTGCTCACGCCTTCGAGATCTGCGGTACTGCCGGATCCCCTGCTCCGTCAGTGATTGATGACCTCACTCCCGCGATGGATGCCGTAGCTCTGATGTGGTGGTCCGTCTCTCCTACACAATACGAGAACGCTGTTTGTAAGGCGCACGATGTTCCGGATTACGATGCGTGGTTCGGAACTTTAGGAAATGAGGGCCGGAGAGATAAACGTATCCATGGTTTTCGTTTTGAAGATCAGCCGAAGACACTTCTTGATGCGTTCAAGGATCTCACCAAAAACATGGAAGACAGACAAAGTTCCTGCACCAATGTCCTCTGCGCCGTCGATGAGGTTTTCGGGACGCCGGCCGGAAGAAAGCTTCTCTACATCCGCGCCCGGCATGGCTACAACAGCTCACACCTGGCCTTCCAAAACACAAGACCACTTACAGAAACTGAACTCAATGACATCCTGATCACGCTCTCAGACTTACCTCCGGACATGATGAACATCGGTCGCGGGGGAAACCAGCGAATGGCAATGGCAGCTCAAGGTGTCGTGAGCAGTAATAATCCGCTTGCTTCGGCCGATGCAGCGATTACGTTTTATGATCGCTGGAGAACTTCTCCCGATCCGTTCAACAGACGGTACGGACTGTTTCATGAGTTCGGCCATAACATTTCGGAGATCCGGGGAAACCTCGACGACAGCTCCGAATGGAGAGCACTCACCAGTTGCCAGGTCTCAACCTACGGAAACACTAACAACAAGGAAGATTTCACCGAATCACTTGTGATGTACCGGTTCAATGGTCGGGGCCTTCAGGCGAAATGTCCGGAGAAGTACGCGTTCTTAAAAGCGAGAGCTTTTCTTGGGCGGGAATATCTCGACGAATCTCAGTGTAACTAAAGTTTCACCTCCGCAAGCAGAGGTGAAACCTGAAATCAAATTACTTAATTGATGCTTTCGTCGTCGCACCCATCACAGTTGCTTCCGCAGTTCCGCGGTAAGTGATCACAGCAAGACAGAATCTCCCGTCAGTATCAACGACAGTGTTGTAGTTCGCTG
>CANGAC010000151.1 GCA_947451425.1 Bacteriovoracaceae bacterium
ATCATTTCATTCCTTTGAATCTTCCTCTAAGGGTAAGCGGGGTAGTTGATTCTTCTACCTAAATATTTGAGGGATCAAATTTTGCCGAACGCAGATGCTTCCATTAAGCTTTCAGGATGTTCCGCGACAAGTACGGACTCTATAACGAAAAATCTCTGACAAACAACGAACCATCGGGAAACGACGGACCCATCCTCACGAGCTACGTCCAGAAAAACGGCGGTGATGTTGATCTCGCCTTCATCCGTCGCGAATACTGGGACAAACTCGCGGGCCGTCCCATACCTAAAGAACGCCTTCCCGGAAAACCACTCCCTCCCCCTTCGCGCGATACGATCCTCGGTTGGTACTGGCTGGGATTTTTATCCGTCGATGATCTTCAGAAGCGGAAATGGAATTTCTCACCATGGAGTTTTCCGGCATTCAATCCACTAAAAACTCTCGCCGCTCTCTGGCGTCTGAGAAAGAAGCACAGAAATGCTCTCTGGCAAAATGGTGGCGAACCACATCTCTGGAGATTCGCTTTCAGTGTGCCGATTCAGGACCGGGCCTACATGCTGAGAGATTCCGGAAAAGCTGTCCCGCTTTTTTACCGGGTCTATGAATGGATCAGTAACAACCGGAAAGCTAGATCCCGGTCATCAGAAATGATCATGTGGAGAAAACGTCAATCCTGAAGTATGCTGGATCCTATGCAAAACCTCCTCGAAGAACTTCACAAAAAATACGCCTCCGTGACGTCTGGGCATCCGGCGACCTACATCCCTGAACTCGCCAAGGCGAACCCGAACGACTTTGCGATTGTCGTAACAACGGTCGAGGGAGTTCAGTACAAAGTCGGAGACTGGAACAAATCGTTTTCGCTTCAATCGACATCAAAGCCCTTCATCTACGGCATGGCGCTCGAAGAACACGGCCGCGATTTCGTCCACTCGAAAGTTGGTGTCGAACCAACGGGTGAAGCATTCAATTCCATCATGGAGCTCGAGAAAAAAACCAATCGCCCATACAACCCAATGATTAACTCGGGGGCCATTGCCATCAGTTCGTTTATTAAAGGCGATACGTTTCCGAAGCGGCTCGAGTCGATGACGAAAGTTTTTGAAAACTACCAGGGCCACGAAGTTTCTGTCGGAAAAGAAGTCTTTGAATCAGAAAAAAAGACCGCGCACAGAAACCGGTCCATCGCTCACCTTCTCCGTCACTTCAACGTGATCGACGACCGGATTGATGAAGCACTCGATCTGTATTTCATGCAATGCTCGATCCTCGCGACCACTTCCGATCTTTCGATGATGGCCGCGACCCTCGCCAATCGCGGAGCACATCCCCTCACAAAAAAACGCGCGCTCTCACAGGAGTATGTCGGAGATGTCTTGAGTCTCATGTTCAGCTGCGGGATGTATGATTCCTCCGGTGAGTGGGCCTATACGGTCGGCGTTCCCGCGAAATCGGGTGTCAGTGGCGCGATCTTCGGTGTCGTTCCTGGAGAATTCGGTATCGCCGTCTACTCTCCGCCGATCGATGAGAAAGGCCACTCGATCAGAGGCCTCAGAGTCTTTGAAGAACTTTCTAAAAGATGTCAGCTCAGTATTTTCCGGGTGACCAAGACTTGAAAAGGTTCCAGCACACTTCTCCATAAACAGAGCGTCTAATGCAACGTTTATGGGAAAGTGTGATGGAACCTATCTAACTCATGCTAAAACATATTCATGAAAAAACAATCCCGTCCCGAAGACATCAGATTCCTGGAAGAAATCCCCAACATCGGCGAGTCCATAGCCGAAGATCTCCGTTGCCTCGGTATCAAAGACCCGCAGGATCTCAAAACCAAAAATGCCTACGAACTTTACGTGAAGCTTTGCCGGAAAACGAAAAGTTATCAGGATCCTTGTGTTCTCGACGTGTTTCTATCGGCGATCTATTTCATGAAAGGGAAAGGAACAAAGATGTGGTGGGAGTTTACGCCCGAAAGAAAAAGAAACTTTCACATTGTATCTGCCGACATAGCGAGTCTGAAGAAGACTTGAGAAATCTGGTCACTGATACTTTAAGATTAAATTAACTCTTCGATTGCTTACCGTCACGCCTATCCTTCCTTTAACTTCAACACAGAAAGGATGGATTTATGAAAACACTTTTACTTTCTCTTCTCATTTTCTCTGCAGGAAATGCTCTTGCGCGCACCATGAACGTGCAACACATGTCGACCGGTGCCAGTTACTTTACGGTGAATGTCACAGATGTCGGCGCACTCAATGGAACGTTTGCGGGTTGGTGCGGTGACTGGAACACGCACATCGAGGACGGCATCAATTACAACGCAAAATTCTGGTCAAGCCTTGCGCCCAACGTTCCCACAGATGTCGTCAATCATCCGGAGTATCTTGATGAAGTCAACTGGCTCATTAACCAGAACTTCGTTGGTAAACCAGCTCCCAACAATCTCGGAGTATTTACGCTCGGGGATATGCAGTTAGCAATCTGGAGCATGGTCGATGATGAATTCGACAGCAGTACGGTCGGTGAATTCTCACAGGCCCGGGTGGATTATCTCGTGGCACGCGCGAAAAAAGACGGCGCCGGATATGAGCCTGGATGCCGGAAGCTCGTGGGGATCATTCTTATTCCAACAGATCCGACGGATGGCCATCACACCCAGAACACCATCATCCTGGTGCCTCGATACAAATTCCCTAAGTGTGCTGTGCCTGACACAGATACTGATCTCTAAAAAGATTCCAGCACACTCCCTCTGAAGGCGACAATCCAGTCAGAGTGTAGTGTGCTGGAACTCTTGCCAAATTTTGGAGTCGTTCAAATCCCACATCTATAGCTGTGACCTCTAAGTATTGAGAATCCATCTAATGAAAATTATCCTCAATCCCGGAACTATTTCTACCGTAATATCTTAATACTTTAAAAAGGATTGCATGAATATCATCCGGCACGCTTGGATTCTGTCTCTTACAGTAATGTCTGCCGTCGCAGGAGATTCCTACAATTGGCAGGGTGAACTCCAGTTGAAACTGGAAGGCTTCGCCGCCCAGACCACCGGTGGTTACGGGGGTATCATTTACACCGTCACAAATAATCGGGACTATCAGGCAGGTTCACAAAATGAAGTTCCCGGAAGTCTGCGCTACGGAATCGAAAAGAGCGATCCCACAAAACCGCTCTGGGTAAAATTCAATCTCCCCGTGGCTTCAAAAAAGATTCTTCTCCTTCGGCCGATCGATCTCAGAAGTAACATGTCCCTGGACGGAAGAAATCAGGACGTCACCATCGCGAGCCTCGCGGACTGGTCTCACTACTACATCTCCAATGTTGATGCGGCCGGGAACCTTCTGGCTGGTAGCAAGAGGGCCCAATGCGATGTCATCCTGAACAAGGGTTACGTTGAGACGTTTCTTCTTGTTCTCAACCGCGTGAAGAACGTCATCATCACGGGATTAAATTTTGATCGGGACAATTTTTACGGACAGGTGGATTGGGAAAAGAAATACCCGAACTTTGATAAGCAATGTCTTGGAGACCTGATTTCGATTTACAATGACAGTAAGGCTTCGGCGAACTTCATCGACAACATCTGGATCCACGGGAACACATTCCAGAAGTGCGGCGACGGCTGCATCGACATGGTGAGACCGGATACGAAGGCCCAGAGAATTTCGATTTCCGAGAACTCTTTCAATCAAACCGATAAAACGATGATCCTCGGAACTCCCTACGATGCTTACACGGTCCTCGATCCATCCACAGGAAAACTCACGACGAACATTCCTCGTGACAGTGCCAAATACTATTATCGCGTGAGCTTATACCGGAACACGTTCAACCAAGTGCACGAACGAAATCCCCGGGTGTCCTTCGCGCTGGTGCACATGTACGATAACACTTTCCTCGACTGGACCATGTACCTGGTTTTCGCAGATCAATCTAAAGTGTTCTATGAAAAAAACAAACACAGAAATTCTCTCAATCGACCGGTCGTACTTTCGTCTTCGCTGGCGAGCGGTTCCGTTTATAGCTACCTCAATGTCGACATGAACAATCAACCGGTGGCGAATCTCACAGATCTCTCGGGATACACCGCTTACCGGGACAAGTGGATTACCTATTCCTTCAGCGGGAAGTAGCTTTAGATTCTTTTGAGAATTTCCTTCAGGGTTTCTTCAAACTGCATAAGAACTTTGGCTCTCCAGGCTTTATCCTGGGGATAGAACATTTCCAGGAAGTCCTTCCGATCTTCAGTTGTCCGCGACTTCTGGTTCTCGTTGATCATGCGGTAAAGCGATTCCAGCGAGCCCTTCGGCTTATGACTATCAATCGTCCCGAACTCAAAGACGATCCCGGCAAACTTCGCTTTCTGATGAAAGAGCTTCGCGAGGAAAACTGTGAATCCCCCGGTGATCGAGTAGAAATCTTTCTCTTGCCCGTAGTCGATGGCCAGATCACCGAAAACTTCCTGCATGTAGGCCGGATCGATAAAAGGCGAACGATCTCCGAAGAGATGAAGCTTCCCTCTCTGCCCGTAACCCGTATGAAGATCCACTAACAAAACTTTCTCATATCCCTCAGACACTCTCAGCACTTCATCACGAATAAGGCTAACTTGTGGTTCAAAGGCCTTCCCTCCAAAGAAAATGCCCTGCGGATACTGATAGTGCCCGCGAAGAATCGCTTTCCGGAGATTATCCATTCCATGCTTTAAGATATTCGCGAACGCTTTCGGATAGAATTCCAGCCGGGAATAACGGCTGGGAGGATTTAAAAAGCTACTGACACTTTCGTAACCGGGATTTGTATTCTGAAAGAGCTCCGGAGATACATCGAAGTTCCGGTTGAGATCGACGTTCTTCTCTGTCACTCTCCGGAAATGCTTAAACCCATAGGGATTGATTCCGTGGATGACCAGAATCCCTAAGTCATCATGCTTCTCCTGGAGGAAATGCCTCTGGAGGGCACTTCCCGTATACCCTTCGATGCCGTGGATACCGGAAGTCAGGATGAGAAGTTTGTTCTTAGGAGTCTTAGACGGAAGATAAAGAGTTTCAAACGAGAGACCTGATATGGGAAAGGACCGAAGCTCGCCCCCACTTAAGCGGGCGAGTTCAAGAAAAGAGTTTTGGCATTCTTCGAAGGTTGAGAGAAAACTCGCCACGAGATTTTAGAGACGGCTGAAGTCCGCCGAGCACTCGATCTCCTGCGCCGGAGCCCCGAGCATCACACCCATCGTGCTGTCTGAAGTCTGACCGTCATTGATTTTGAGAGTGATGAATCTCATGAAGACGATCCCGAGAACGGATTTATCAGCAGAGAGAGTGACGACATCGGCAGGTACCGTCTTATTGATTTCGCCCTGATTGTAGGAAACGAGGAAGTTCTTCGCGGCCGTCACACTTCCACCTTTGAAAGTCACAACAACTTTTCCAGCGGGCTCATCGGCAGTGGCGGGGATAGAACACGTCGCAATTTTTGTTTTAGGAGCAGCAAAAGTAGAGAAAGAGAAGATAGCTATAAGAGCGATAAGTGATAATTTCATAGGTCCTCCGGTTTTGGGTACTTATTAGCACAATACAGGGTCAAAACCAACCGTCCCAAGGTCCTATCTCCAAATTAGCTAGATAACATGTGATTATCGGACTTCCTATTATTGTCGCGATGGCCTATTTTGCGTCACCTTAATGAATCAGGAGTCATCATGAAAACCATCATCGCCTTATTACTCGCCCTCTCATCTCTGTCTGCCTTCGCCCAGCTCTCGACGTCTCTCACTAAAGAGCTTCAGGGTCTCAACCGCGCTCAGAGAATTGTGATTGAGAATGAACAGCATGACTTTGGTTTCATGACTGGGTATCAGACGGCGCAATTTAAATCAGCTTACGATGACATCGAAATGTCGATTGCTAAAGAAACGGCGACGACGTTCAAGGTGCGGATCCTGATCGAGCATGACCAGCTCATCACGTTCGTTGTCGGTGGTTACACGACAGGTAAAGTTCAGGCCGAAACGGCCAAAGTGAATGCCGGTCAATCAATCGAAACACGCGGTAACAACTCTTACCACTATGACTTTAAGCCAATGGGAGCAGCTGAGAAAATCACGGTGGAACTTAAGTCTCCCCTTCTCGGAAAAGCGAATCTCGTTGAAGTCGTTACCCGCACGGGTTCGATGGACTTTAATCCCTGCGATGGTTGCGAGCACGGCGACCAGCTGGTTCTGAATAATGTGAACGTGATCGCGATGGATCTCGGAAACTATTACGAAGGCGACTGCGAAGGGAAATTCCACCGCCTCATGGCCCAGCTCCTCGTTTATAACCCGACGGAAGAGAAAGACGGACTGAGTGTTCCTTTCACTTACAGAGGGAACCTCAACTTCGACATGACCGATCTCGTGGAAGACGTCGACTCGATGTGGAATGCTGATGATCATGGAAAGCTCACGATCGGCACAACCAACATTCCGGTTCCGCGCTTCATCGACTCTATGGTTTACAAGGTTGCTGAGAAGCTCAAAGTTGAAGCTCACAAAATCTGGGATGACGTGATGGAAAAGGGCGAGTTCACGACTCTTTCTAAAAACGTTCTGGCTTTTAAATATAAGAATGTGGAAGTGAAGACGGATCTCAAGACGGGTAATTCACTCTAGTTGCGGAAGGTGTTAAAGTCCTGGAACTTTCTTTCGTCCAGGGCCACCCCCCCCATAATTCCGCCTTATCGCCCTTGGCAGATCTCTCAAGAAGAACCTTTCTCTCGGCCTTGTTCATATTGCAGATGCTGTGAACATTCTTCTGGCAAAGATCGCAGAAACGGACTTTCGAATCACCCTTGAATTCACTCCAGTGCTGCGAGCAGGGTGATCCGACTTTCAAGAGTGTCCTGCCAGTCGCGAAATTGAAGAGTCTGATCGAGAAATAAACGAAAGTCAGTCCTGCCAGGGCAAAGATTCCATATACAAGGATATAAAGTTTTAGTGCTTCCATAAAATCATTCTAGCCCTGAGCCGAATACCTACAAAGAAACAGCCCTTTGGCCGAATTAAGGTGGCAATTTAACCGGGAATTCCTAGAATAAACCCATGAAAAACATCCTTATCACCCTCATGCTTCTCGCCTGCTTCTCCTCTTTCGCCACGGCCTTCGAAGACATGGCCAAGCTCCCGAAGCTCACCACAGCAAAGATCAAACGGGGAACCAAAGAGATCCCGGTCGATCTCACGCAAAAAAATCAGATCAAAGACTACGATGTGATCCTTCTTGATGAAGGTGTGTACTCCACTCTCGGAAACTCAAACGCCAAATATGTCCGTGTGATCGGTAAGGGTCAGGGAAAAACATTCATCTCTTCGATGGCGCCAGGGTCAGCGCCCATTCTCGTGAACTCGACAGAGTTCTGGGATGTGACGATGGCGGACGCGCAGTTTCAGGTGGTGGACTTGAGTGGCTTCTGGGCCGTGAACGTAGAGTTTAACGGGGCCATTCTCGTGAGACCCGCTTCACTCGATAAGCCAGCCGCCTTCACTATTCGCGCGATCATGTCGGAGGTTTTTGATTCCGGAACAACAGTACTTAAAGTCGACGATGAAACTGGTCCGGGACTTCTCGCGTACGAAGACAAGATTGACCGCGAT
>CANGAC010000152.1 GCA_947451425.1 Bacteriovoracaceae bacterium
GTCAGATCCTTTCTACTCCAAAGACATGTGGAGAGGCCCGGTGTGGATCAACCTCGCCTACTTAGGGATCCTGGGACTCGATCGCTACGGGTATCACAAAGAGGCCTCCATGCTTGCGAAGAAAACAGCTGTCGGCATTTTTGAGACGATGAAGAACCTGGGAAATATTTATGAATTTTATGATCCGGAAAGATACGATCAGAAAGAGCTCACGCGGAAAAAAGGCAATCTCTGGAAGCAGATTCAGCTGGGATCAAAGCCGGTGAAAGATTTTGCGGGATGGTCAGCACTCTCTAATACGTTGGTGCTGGAATTTGGGAAAGACTGGTAATTACGGCATCGTCTTAAAGCATTCATCCCAGAGTTTTTTCCGGAGATGGAGAGCATTGAGACCGGCCTTCATGGCCATCGCCTCTTTTTCTTTTGAACCCTGAATGAGAGCATCGAGACATCTCATCGCCAGGGGTCCGTGCTCTTCACCATCCACTTGAATATGCCGCTCGAGATAATAGAGAAACGTCGGCGCTTCTACGTTTTCTTTCTTCAGAATTTCCACCATCGAAGTGAACATGGACGGGATGAGTTTCTCGCGACCGAAGAAAAAACTCGCGGCAACTTCCACCGGATCTCCCTCGCGGGCCAGACGGAGATTCTCTTTCACGAATTCCCTCACACCAGGACGGAGTGTATCGACATTAAGCTCCGGGAGAAAATCATAAAGGGCCGAAGGAGATGCGCCCACTTCCTTCATGCCCTGAAGGTATAGCTCGAAGTGTGAAACGGCATGGCCGCTTTTATCGAGATCACTTTCCTCACCGAGAACAATCTGATTGATGAAACGAACGAGTTCCGCTGAATAAGGAGACGGAGTCCAGGGAACAGACACACAGGTGATTTCTTTCTGGAGTGCCTTCAGGAGACTCATGAAATCCCAGACGGCGAAGACGTGATAGCTCATGAAGTGACGAAGCGAGGGCAGATCCACAAGCTTCTGGTACACCTCATGCTGACAGAGGCCTTCTTGTAGTTCGGAGAGATTTTCACGGTATGACATGAAGGGACTATAAGGGAAAAGCAAATTTCTGGAAAGGCTTGTTCAACTATTGCTGGATAGGCTGAGGTCTCTGACCCATAGGTAGTCCAGCATCATGATCGGAATTCCAACGATCTGTCATGAGCTCCTGGCGTTCAACCCGGTAGTATTTGAGGGATTCATCAAGTTCGTTGAGTCTTTGCATGAGCTCGTTCTGGAGATTCAATCTTTCCTGTTTAAGGGAAATCATATCATCCAGGGCCTTTCTCTTTTCCCGCATGAGCCGATTGATTTCTTCGTCGTAATTCGCGGCCGTTTTCACTTTCTGCTGATCAAAGGTCCAGAGGAAATGATTGATGTCGTTTAACTGCTTTAAGAAATCTTCCTTCCGGACAATCAGCTGCTCACGATACTTGGTTGCCTCAAAAACCCGGATTCCCAGAGTCTTAGAATAGAAATTAAGCACTGTGCCACGGAGGAAATATTTCGACGTGGAATAGCAGGGGCCCAGAGACTCGACGTAGATCGTGAAATGGAAATCTTCCACGTTTCTCACGAAGGCCTTACAGTAATCACGGTTATCCTGGAGATTCACTTTAAACAGAACCTGGTCACCGGCGCGGAAGAACTTTGAATTGTTGTTTTCCACCTGAACTTTGAAGATCCTTGAAGAATCATCCTTATCTGACACCCGGCCGGAAAAGCGCTCGTAATCGATCTCGGGATTAATATTTCCGTTGTTATCCGGTTCAAGAATCCCCATTTTTGGGTATGAGGGTGTCAAAACCATCGCCGAAGCAGGCAAAATCAAAAATAAATGAAAAAGGAAAATGACGGAGAACCTCATGCTTTTTATTATGGTCGAGAAAATTGCTTTCTCCTAAATCTTTTCAACCGACTAAAAGAGGTGCCTATATGGAATTCTTCATCGATACCGGTGATCTGAACGAAATCAAAACTGCTTATTCATGGGGCTTCGTGGATGGTGTCACGACCAATCCGAGTCTCGTCGCGAAAACCGGAAAAAGTCAGAAGGATCTCATCCGTGAGATCGCGGAAATTGTCGATGGACCGATCTCTGCGGAAGTTATCGCTCTCGATGCTCCCGGCATGATCAAGGAAGGCGAAGAGCTCGCGAAAATTCACAAGAACGTTGTGATCAAACTCCCTATGACAAAAGACGGAATGATCGCGTGTAAGCACTTCTCAAAAAATAATATCAAGACCAATGTCACGCTGATTTTCTCAGCGAACCAGGCGCTCTTAGCTGCGAAAAACGGGGCCACTTATGTCTCTCCTTTCGTGGGACGTCTCGATGATGTCGGACAAACCGGCATGGATCTCATTCAGGAAATCCGCGTGATCTTCAATAACTTCAACTTCGAGACGAAGATTCTCGCGGCATCGCTGAGACATTCTCAGCATGTAAAAGAAGCGGCGATGGTGGGCTCCGATGTAGCGACTCTCCCGTATAAAGTGATCGAAGGCCTCTTCAACCACCCGCTAACGAAAAATGGTTTAGATCAGTTCATGGCCGATCACGCTAAGTCACAGAAGTAATTGAACTAAATAGCCTCTAAAGGGATCTCAGATTCTTCCAGAAATTGCCGATAAATCCTCCGTAGGACGTTTTATTGGACAAGGAAGCCATGAGATCCCTTTTTTTTCTTTCATTGATGCTCATTCTGTTCGCTGCCTGTAACTCGAAAACTGCGAGTGTCACCAGCGGTTCAGTTTCTCAGACTGCTCCCTACATCTGGGACGGACCGAACTTCCCGAAAAACGTAAAAATCTCCACCGCCTTCACGGATCCAGGCGAGACCGCCAAGATTACGGAAATGGCGACGGCGTGGGATTCGGCGATGAATAACCAGGTTCAGTTTTTCAATTTCATCATCGGCACTGAATCGGAGAAAACCAACTCGATCTCCGGCCCCAACCAGCTTCGCGATAACGTCTTCGGAATCTACAAGGCCGCCAACTGGCCTTACCCGGAATATCCGGACGCACTGGCGATCACGCAGATCTTTGCCATCCGCTATAACAGCGGCTCATCCAACGAGTACGTCGCCATTCAGGAAGCCGATATCATCATGAACGATGAGAACTTTGATTTTGATACCGGTGGATTCGATTACGATTTCAGGACAGTTCTTCTTCACGAGATGGGACACTTCCTGGGACTTCAGCACAAGCCGCGGGACTACAACCGGAACAACACCGTGATGTATCCGTCGATCTATTCTTACGAGACAAAACGCATCCCACAGACAATTGATAAGCAGGATCTCTCGGAAAAATACAATATCGTTCTTCCCCTCACGGCCGGTGGATCTGCGATCACGAGTGATCCGGTTTCTTACACGAAGAAACCCGGTGACGCTGGTGAAGTGGTGAAAGTGATTCTCGAGTTACGGGCCAACGGTGACTGCATCCACAGAATGGATGGCGTCGAAACCGAGCGCCATCACATCCGCGGACTGAAATAAATTACAGAAGATTACGGAGTTCTTTAAGACTCATCTTACGGTGAATCCCGGCAGCCCGGCGCGAATTAACCGATTTCTGAGGTGTCGCCTGACCGCCATAAGTGTATTTCTTGAAGTCTGCTTCCACAGAAATCCCCGTCTGAGTCGACATCTCTTTAGCGAACTCTTCCACGAAAAGTGGCGAGAAGATTCTCTTGTCCACCATGTATCTCATGAAGGGCTTGAGTCCCCCTTTCGAAGCGAGTTTCCCGTCAAGGTAGCTCATGAAGCGGGCACCAAAGGAGTACGCAGCATCGTCAGTGATCCGGGTGTAATAAGGGTGAGAAGACATCGAGCTTGAGCCCGAAAGGGATTCAGATCTCGGGTAAGCATTGTCTCTCCATGAGGCCAGCGCCTCATCGAGCCAGCCGCTGTTGCCATTGGCAGGCATTACACCACGGGCAAAATACGAGTGAAACATCTCGTGACCTACTGCCGAGTAATCCGTCATCGTAGCGCCACAATACTCCATCCCGCCCATGCCGGCGTTGTAGATAATGAGCTGCTCATGCGGCCAGGCACCGTAGTCTTTTTCCAGTTCATTGAAAACTTCGAAAGATTTTGTCTTGAAGCGGTCAAGCCCGCCAGCTCCACTCCAGAGTGATTTTGAGCTGTAAATCGTCACGGGAATATCGCGGCCATCGATCGAGCGATAAGAAGCTTTGATTTCATTCGTCTGTCCCTGAGGAACAGTGTGGAAGAAAATCGAAGAGGCATTGAAGTGCTTAGGATAAGAAATCGTATAGGCGTTTCTGCCTTTTTCTTTGACGATCCCATTGGTGTAAATCACCTGAGTTGTTTTTGCTCCGACGAAAGTGATGTCAAAAGACATCTTCACCTGATCGTATTCAAACGAAGCAGGAAGGTATCTTTCCATGAAATTTCTCTCATCAAGGTCAGACGTCCAGAACGCAGACTTCACACCATCAGCGGTGAATTCTACGAGTTCTTTCAAAGGCACATCGACGGAAAGTTTGTGAGATCCGGCAGCTGCTGAAGCATCCAGCACCCGGACCGTTGTTTCGTTATTCGGAGTCTTCTGAGCAGTTGCGGTAACGATCGCTCCATCGAGCTTGATCATCGTCGGATCCTGAACAGAGTCAAAAACGATGAGGCCATCTTCCACCACAGTGAGATCAATCTCTGCATGGGCAGTCGCAAGCTTCGTATTCATGTCATAGCTGATTGTGTATTGGGCCTCAGTGAAATCCGCGAAAACGGCTTTTCCTGCGCGGGTACTGAATGATTTTGGACGGTGAGAGAGGTCGTTGTTTCCGGCCATGGCAAGGCCCGACATCATCACAGTGAGAAAGAAAAATTTCATGCATCAACTCCTTGATCCTGATATTGGATCAAAGAGAAAATCACTTGTCTAGGATTACTCCAGAGGATTGCGATCTTTGAAATGAGCGCGAAGCTTATCTGCAAGATCTTCAAGATGCTGGAAGTTATCCCCTTCCCGCAGGCGAAGTTTTCTGTCCTTTCCTTTCATGAGATCAGAAACATAAAGTTCAAAGGCATAAACGGGGCCGGCGCTCTTGTGACTGATGATGACTCCTGCGACAAATGCGATGAGACACAAAAGCCCGGTGAGTGCCATGTAGGTGAAGAAAAAAGAATTCATGATGTCATTTTTTTCTTCAACCGTCCCCACCAGAGTCGTGCTGATAAAACTGTAAGCAAAAATCCCCAGGACCATGGAGCAGCAGAAAACAACGATCCCCAGGTTAAAGCTCACTTTGAGCTGCTCTTTGGGACGGACAAAATAATTTCCGCGCACACTATCCGGATACCAGATGAGTTTGTCCCGCGCAAAAACCATCCATAAAGTGATGATCGCCCCGGACCACAGGAACATATCAGCGACGTTAAAATACGAGTGAAATTTTCCCACGGTGAACGGAATGAAATCGATCGTTTTTCCATAGACGATTTTGTCCGTCACGTTCCCCAACATTCCGCCGACAAGAAAAGACAAACCGAACTTCAACCACTGCCCGCGTCTCGGGATCACGTACATGAGAAGAACATAGAGGATGAAAATGATCCCGGAAAATGATCCCAATGCGATCACCCGGATCGTATCCGGCAGGTGCGCGAACGCACCCATGATGAAGCCTTCGTTGTAATGTAAAGAGGGAAGCGTAAGTCCCCATTGTTTCGTGTAGTAGTCGATGACTAAAGCGAGCACAAGGATGCTTATGGAGATCAAGTAGCGACTTTTCATGCCACTTTTATCGGAACATTTATGAAGGATATTACCCTAAATACCTGATTGTTCTTGTTTGATAATATTTCAAAAGTTTTCAGAACCTTATTCCGATTAGCCTTAGACCTGTGAGGAGGACTCCGTGAAAAAATACATAATGCTAACTGCTCTCGTTGCTGGATCTGCCTGGGGACAAATGTCACCTAAGGAGATCGCGTGGAAGCTCCATAACAGGATTGCCGGTGTTCCCCCGAAACCATCAGTACTTCTCAATATGGAAGCCGAAGTTGCGGCCGGAAGACCTAAGAACGCCGCCCGGATGGCCCTTGCTCACCCGAACTTCATCAATATCGTGATGAAGAACTGGGTGAAGTCATGGTCAAACCGTGATCAATCAAACCGCGTTGATTTCAACGATCACTCCGCCACTCTCCTCGGGATCATCCGCGATGACATCGGATTTGATCAGGCGCTCTATGGGGACATTTACTATACCGTTAATGGAAGTGCCACTGCCTGGGCCAACAACTCAAACGATCACTATCGTGTTGCTGAATCGAGCCGCATGGATCTGAACGCAAATCTCGTGAAAGAAGTTCAGAGTGCCCGTCTCCTTCCGGCCGCCGCTGTTTCCGGTGTCATCACAACACGCCAGGGAGCGGAGGCCTTTATCCAGGCCGGAACAAACCGCCGGATTAACCGTTTCACTTTCATGAACTTCCTTTGTAACGACTACGAACAGCTCCACGATATTACGGTTTCAGACGTACACGTCGGACGCGATGTTGACCGCGCACCCGGCGGAGACTCCCGGACGTATAAGAACAAGTGCGTGGGTTGCCACGCCGGTCAGGATGCGATGAGAGGGGCCTACGCTTACTACGATTATTCGGGGAACACGATTACCTACACTCCGGGTGTCGTCGTGAACAAGATCAACAAAAACGTTCTCTATTCTTCCGGGAAAATGACGGTGAATGATTCCTGGGAAAACCTCTGGGCGCTTCCGAATACCCAGAACCAGAACAAGCTTCAGTTCCAGGGAGTCAACTCTGGTAACGGGGCCAAGTCACTCAACATGCACCTGGCGAGATCAAAAGGTTTCGCGAACTGTATGGCGAAGAAAGTTTTCGAGCTCGTGTGTATGAAAGAGCCGGTCAACACTGATGACAAAGTGTTCGTTGAAGCCCAGGCCCGCGCATTTGAATCTTCTTACGGATACAAAATTAAAGACCTTGTGGTTGAAACATCAGTCGGGTGTATCAAATGAAAAATACTTACTACAAAATTGCAGTCTTCTTATTACTCTCCATCATGGTCGGTGCCTTCACCCACTGTGTACAAAACTCACCGGTCGGCGGTTCATCGAGTTCATCGAGAAGTCCAAGCAGCAGTAGCGGCGGCGGAGGAAATCCGACTCCTGAACAGATCTTGAATACGGCCCAGGTTGAAGTGGGTCTCAAAAACTTCGAGCAGATCAACTACACCTTCTCTGAACTCACCGGTGTACCGGTGACAAACGGCCAGATTGTTTCTACCTACAACAGTGTGGAATCAACTCTCCCGACTGATACTGAAGTGAAAGTTCTTCAGTCTTCAAACCAGGTCGCCATCACAAGACTTGCGGCGGAGTACTGCAACCAGCTCATCTCAACGGCTTCCGCAAACCGCGATGCGATCTTCGGTGCCGGAGTGTTTGGTCAGACGCCGGCCCAGCTTGACCTCACCGCCTACGTGAACCGCACGACGAATGCGTTCTGGGGTGGAGCTGGCGTGATTGACCAGGTGGAACTCGATGAA
>CANGAC010000153.1 GCA_947451425.1 Bacteriovoracaceae bacterium
AAGACCACTTTCTCAATGGATCGTACTCCTACACCGAACGTGCTCCGACCTTCCAGGAACTCTATGCCGGAGGTGCCCACATTGCGACCGGGGTTTTTGAGAATGGAAATTCAACACTTCACAAAGAAAAATCCCACGCCGTAGAACTCAATTTCAAGCGTGATCTTCCTGCCTCGGTACTAACTGTCTCAGGATACACACAGTGGTTTCATGACTTCATCACCCTGAATCCGACGACAGCTGTTGATGCCGGCTCAGGATTTCAGATTTACGATTACGTCCATAAGAATGCCCTCATCTATGGGGCGGAAGTCGACTCTCTGGAAGAAATCGCTCACTCTTTCCTGGGTGGGAGCTGGTGGTGGAGTACCAAAGGTGACGTCGTGAGAGGGAAAAGCCAGGGAGGAGATAATCTTCCCCGAATGCCGGCCGCCAGAGTTTCATTCGGAATTAATTACAAACGTGACCGCTGGGAAGCAGATACAGAAATTCAGCATTACTTCGACCAGACGAAGACGGCACCGAATGAGCTGAAAACGGATTCGTTCAATATGCTCAATGCCGGAGTCATTTACGAACTTCCGGATGACATGAGAAATTATCGTTTCTATTTCAGACTGAAAAATATCACGAACGTTGAAGGACGACCGGCCACGTCTTTTGTGAAAGACATTGCGCCGATGCCGGGAAGAAATTTTCTCATGGGTGCGCAGGCGCTGTTCTAAACCATAAAAGAAGGGCCGGAACTTAGTCCGGCCCTTGTCACTTATTCAAGCATAGATTCTACGACGTCCGGATCAACTCCTGTGTCAGAAGTTGAAGTCGTCGAGGTCGTTTCCGTGGGAGCATTTGTCGTCACCTGTCCTTGATCTTGCTGCTGTTGTTGTTGCTGTTGTTGTTGTTGTTGTTGTTGTTGCTGCTGTTGTTGTTGTTGCTGTTGCTGCTGTTGCTGTTGCTGCTGTTGTTGTTGCTGTTGACCCTGGCCTTGCGTTCCGCCGCCCGTTGTCCCACCTGTCGTCGGACTCATGTCTTTTGTGATGGTCCCGCAAAGCACCGGCATGGTGGCAAACGTATCACCAGCTCCCAGACCTTTCACCGTTGTCGGCAAAGTTTCAGTGGAGGCTATCCCGTGAATCAAAACAATTTTACCCGTGAGATCCTGGTCAGCAAGAACTGTCTGATCAGCAGATTGCGAGTACATATAATTTCCGGTCATGTCGGAAGACGGATACGCATCACTTCCAGCATCCGCGGAAGAAAGATCGCCATCGAGAGCGAGAATCACGCTATCCTGAGAAGCGACACTTTCAGCTCCGTCGATGATTCCATCCGCATTTGTATCCGCACTTTCCACCGGGCAACTGCCGCTCCGGATAGATTGAATGTGGGCAACTTCTTTCAGTCCGGAAGTTTCAATCTCCGCGACGAGTTTTCCGCCTTCAATTTTAAATGTCGCCTGGCCTGAGCCGGAACCGAACCGACTATTGACGGAGGAAAGTGGCGCCTTCCAGGAATCACCATCAGCGAGCTGGTCGGCTTTTACGTGACGACCTGCTGGGGAAATGGTCGTTCCTGTTCCGTTACACGCAGTGATTGCCATGAGCGAAAGACCCATGACGAATGCAGTGCCTTTGTTTTTTCTTACAATTTTCTTCATATGGACTCCTTGATGAACCTGACCTCTGTGAGCAATATGCTTGCCGGCCGAAGTCTTTTATAAAAGACTTCAACGGGTATATGCCGGTACGCAGAGGGAAGTTTGCCCGGGAGAAAGAATTTGATCAAAGAACTTGGTCTTACTATGATATTGGTATGAGTAAATCCTGGATGCTTCTGTTTATTGCCGGACTTTTTGAATGTGCCTGGGCGATAGGCCTCAAATACACAGATGGTTTCACGAGAATTCTTCCTTCTCTTTTCACCCTCTCGACCCTCTTTATTTCCATGTTCCTCCTTGCCCGGGCAACCAGAGACCTTCCCATTGGCACCGCCTACGCTGTCTGGGTGGGAATCGGAGCTCTGGGTGCGGCCACACTGGGAATGATTCTCTTTAAAGAGCCAGCGACTCCTCTCAGAATTTTCTTTCTCATTCTTCTTCTAGCGTCGATAATCGGATTAAAGGTAACTTCCACATGAAATACTGGTCCCATCTTGAAAAGGGCGATTATGTCGACGTCGTCGCTCCCGCTTCTCCTTGCCCGAGAGAAAACCTCGAAGCTGGTTGCCGCTGGATTGAATCGGTTGGTCTCATCCCCCGCTATCCACGTGACATCATCAAAGGTGATGTCTTTTTTGCGACGACACTGAAAGAACAGCTCGAGTTCATGAAAGAAGCCGTCTATTCAGATTCCAGGGCCCTCTGGTCTCTGCGCGGTGGCTACGGCAGCATGAGACTCATCCCTTACATGGAAAAATGGAAGGCACCGAAGCATCCGAAGTTTTTCATGGGATTCAGTGACGTCACTGCACTTCATCTTTTTTTCACACAGAACTGGGGCTGGTCCACGCTTCACGGAAGAAACGTCAGTGCCATGTCGACAGAAAAAAAATCAAAAGACAGGAAAGAAATTCAGGACATGCTTTTTGGAAAGAAAGAGGAATTAATATTCCCGAACCTGAAACCTTTAAACGAACTTGCGCAAAAGAATAAAACAATCTCCGGAAAAATCACCGGCGGAAACCTGAAGCTTCTTCAGACTTCTATCGGCACATCGTGGGAACTTGAAGCAAAGGGAAAAATTCTTTTCCTGGAAGACATCGGTGAGCGGGGTTACGCCGTCGACCGGATGCTCGAGCAGCTCTGGCAGGCGAAGATTATTCACAAGGGACTGAAGGCCCTGGTTCTGGGAGATTTCATCGAGGGCGAGGAAAAAGACGGAAGAGATCTCACGGGGCTGGCACTCAGGAGATTTGCCGAAAAAGCACCCTTTCCGGTCCTTCGCGGGATGAAAGCGGGACACGGCGACGTGAATTTCACCGTTCCGTTCAATACCCGGGCGACACTTATCACAGGGAAAAAAGCGGTTCTCACAGCGGAAACCGGCGGTCGCTGAGCTATTCCGGACGTTTAAGAACATATTCTGATTCTCAAAATCTGGTCACCTACTCCGTTGACTAGCCATATTAATTTGATAGAAATATCGGGCAATTTAAGTGAAGGGCGAATACCCGTTTAGAGAGCGAGCTCCGGCCTCTTAGCCGGCTTTTTTGGAGTCAATTATGACAACAAAAGGTCCTATTACTCAGTTCATGAACCACCACTACCGTCACTTCAACGCTGCTGCGATGATGGACGCTGTGAAAGGTTACGAAACCCACATCGCTTCCGGCGGAAAAATGATGGTGACACTCGCAGGTGCGATGTCCACTGCAGAACTCGGAATCTCACTTGCTGAAATGATCAGAAACGGAAAAGTGCACGCGATTTCCTGTACTGGTGCAAACCTTGAAGAAGATATCTACAACCTCGTTGCTCACGAGCACTACGAGCGCATTCCGGACTGGAGAGCACTCACGAAACAAGCTGAGCAGGATCTTTACGACAGACATCTCAATCGCGTGACGGATACGTGTATCCCGGAAGAAGCAGCGATGAGAAAAATCTGGTCCATCATGGCAGCTGAGTGGCAGGAAGCGGAAACAAAAAATGAGCGTTGTTTCCCGCACGAGTTTTTCTATCGCGCCCTCCTGAAAGGAAAATTCAAAGAGCACTATCAGATCGATGCGAAAAATTCCTGGATGCTTGCCGCCGCTGAAAAAAATCTCCCGATGGTTGTTCCGGGCTGGGAAGACTCCACTCTTGGAAACATGTACGCTTCATTCTGCATGCGCGGAGAAGTGAAGAACGTTCACACGGTGAAAACCGGAATCGAATACATGACTTCCCTCGCTGAGTGGTACATGAAAACCGCCGAGACAAGCTCCATCGGATTCTTCCAGATCGGTGGCGGTATCGCCGGTGACTTCCCGATTTGTGTTGTTCCGATGATCCGTCAGGATCTTGAGAAAACAGATATCCGTCTCTGGGGTTATTTCTGTCAGATCTCTGATTCAACGACGTCTTACGGATCTTATTCGGGTGCCGTTCCGAACGAGAAAATCACCTGGGGTAAACTCTCTCAGACGACTCCCAGTTTCATCGTCGAGTCGGATGCAACCATCGTTGCTCCCCTCATGTTCGCGCACATTCTCGGCTGGTAATTTCATTTCTTCCCAAGGGGGTCGCTTCTGCGGCCCCTTTCTTTACGCGCGAAAAGCTTCCAGTGATCCTTGAAAGCCTTTAAGAAATCAGATCAGAGAATTCAAGCACCGTGCCCAGCCGTTTCGCCTGGACCTCGGAATGCGAGACAAGAAGAAAGGTTCTCTCGGGATCACCCTTCTGCCAGGTTTTGATCAGCGCTTCCACTTCCAGCGTTTTTTCCTTGTCCATGTGAGACGTCGGTTCATCCAGAAGAAGAATCTCCCCTTTCAAGGTGAGAGTTCTGAGAATGGTAAGAAGCTGCCTCTGGCCGCTTGAAAGGTGTGCGAGGATTTTTCCTCTGAGCTCCCAGCGGCTCAGATATTCATCGGGTGAAAATCCTGAAGTGTGATTCTTATAAATCTCGAGCTTCAGCGGCGCCACCAGATACTCTTCGGCGGTCATCTCAAGGGAAAGATGAGTGGCGCTTGAGACATAGAGAATTTTCGAGCGAAAATCATCCATCCGGTAGTCATCGAAATTTTTCCGCTTGTAGGAAAATGCGGTGAAGGTCGAAGGATAAAGTCCAGCGAGAGTCCTGAGAAGAACTGTTTTCCCGCTTCCGTTTGGTCCCTGAAGAACATAACTGTGACCCGGCAAAAGTTCGAGACTCACCTTTCTGCCATTGAGTAAGCTCAGGTCTTTCACTAGAAGCATGGCTGCTCCCGGTGATTGAAAAGTCTCTTGCGCGCAAGACTGAGGCCTATGACTGATCCTGTGTAAGCGGCAACCGCCACTAAGAGAACAATAATGATCTGGAAGAATGCGGCCTTCATCGGTGAACTCCCGCCGAGGATCTGTCCCGTCATCCCGCCGGGGATGGAGACAATACCCATCGTCAGCATGGAATTTAAAATGGGAGTAAGAGAAATTCTGACCGACCTCCGGAAAATATCTCGGGTCGATTCAATTTTTGTCCCGCCCAGGGCAAGCCACTCAAGGACTTCTTCTTTTTTCTCCCGGATACCGTGAGTGAAGTGATCCACTCCCATGGAAATCCCATTCATCGTATTTCCGAGAAGCATCCCGATCAGCGGGAGAAAATGATCCACGGACCACCACGGCTCCCCTTCGATCAGAAATGTGCCGATGAAGGCGAGAGGCCAGATAGAGAGAACCGTTGCCGTGAGATTATCGAGGAAAAGACCCTTGTACTTACTTTTGATTCTTGAGCGCGCCTGGATGGCAGAGTTCACTGTCATGATCATCGCGACAGCAAGGCAAATGGCGACTGAGTTGTGAGCGAAAATCCAGGTGAGAGTAAAGCCAAGGAAAGAAAGCTGGATGATGGCACGGAGGGAATTGATGACCAGGTCTTTTTCAGGACCATGCTCTTTCCACTTCGAGATGAGCGCACAGAGACCCACGAGGCCTAAGGCGAGAGCGATATGAAGGTAATTCATCTCTTAGATTCTCTCACCACTTAAGGTTTCGAGCACGGAAAATTCACGCATGATTTCCGGAATGCTTTTCCCCTGATCAAAGAGAGCGAGCATCCGGTCCGAAGTGGTTTTCGTGAGATCAAGTGTATTGAGCGGAGAAGGATCAAAGCCAAAGCTCTTAAGAACAACCGGGGCCCTGTTCAGGATTTCATCCAGCCGCGCTCTCATCCCCTCGGCTTCTATCCCGAAGCGGGCGACAGCTCCAAGATCGTAGATCCGCTCCTGCTGGGAAGATCTTCCCTTGAGTGTGTCATCCAGAAAGAGTGCCAGGACAAGCAGGAAATAGTTCCGGAACTCGCGGGACTTCGTGGTCATCTCAAAAACCTTGAACTCGATCCGGAAATTTTCATCCGCATGGAGTTCGATCGCCGGAGCGACCACACTCCGTTTAAAGGTTCTGTAGGATTTCCCTCTTTTCCCTTTGATCATCCACGGTGTTCCGTTAAAAAACGGCGACGCCAGAGAGATAGCGGCCAGAGCGGGAGCGTAGTAATTGACCTTGGCATTGAGATCATCAAGGTCGGAGAAAAGTTTATCCGTAATTTCTTTGGGCAGGCTCACGTTCACATCGGGACCGTAGGTCGTCATGACTTCCATCGCCCACAACCAGAAGTCGTGACGTCTTTTATTCTGAGGCCCGGAGAATTTTGTCTCAATCGGATGATGGGAAATGGCGATCGGAGACATCCCATTTTCCAGGAGCCCTTTCTTCACGCGGGCGTAGAGAAGCTCAAACACATCGAAGAGTTCATCAAGTGACTGACAAACCGGAGTGCGGATTTCAATTCCCTTGGGGTACGCATCCTGAACGACAAAATTGGCGTCAGGGATGCCGTATCCTTCGACAATAAACGGCATCATTTTTTTATGAGGAGGTTCGGCCGCAAGACCCTCGAGGCTGGGAATGCCGTCGAGAGAGAGATTCTCAAAGAGTTCGTCTAATTGTTTGAACGTGACGTCGCGGTACCAGAGGGGTTTCATATCAGAAGATCGGGCGAGCATGTACTCGGCTTCCAGACCAAAACGAAAATCTTTCATGAACGTCTCCATTTCCTCCACGGAAATATAAACAATCCGGAGATGACGAGGAAAACAAGAATTATACCTGCCGTAAAGTGTACACCGAGTGTTCCGAAAACACCCATCCATGATCCCTCATGAATTTTTATTAAGAGGGTCGAACGGCGGGGAGAATCCTTTTCAATCACACCTGTTTGAGGGTGAAGCTGGATCTCGTTGCCATTTTTCATGCGCAGCTGATATCCGCCTTTTCCAGGCCGGAATGCGATCGCCTCAATCTCACCCTTGGGAAATTTCGCGATCACTTCTTCCATCCGAAGAAGGGGCTTTCCTTCTTCGAGGGTGATCTGGGCGGGTGATGGCTGGATCCATTCCACTTTGCTTCGGAGCTGGAGAAGAACGCCGGTAAACGCCGTTACCAGAAGCGGAAGAAAAGCGATGAGCCCAAGATATCCGTGCCACGTCCGCCATTTCATTTTACAGAACCTGATTGAGGACCTTGAGGGTTAACGTAGACGGACTCGGAGATCCTCCGCCCACGTCAGTAGCTTCAAGACCCGGGAGTGCTTTCATGAGCTCCTCGGAGAATTTCGGAAGATCTTTCTTCGAGATTTTTCCTGTCTCAAGTTCAATCGCGTAGGTCGTCTGAAGTCCCCCGGTCTCTGTGCGGATGATCGAGCGCTGAAGATTCGCCTTCACCGTTTTCCCCATGACCTGAAGTTCAAAGAGATTCACTTCTTTGGAATTATACGACGTCGGCACGTAGTAAAGTTCTTCCTTCGGCATGTTCACGATA
>CANGAC010000154.1 GCA_947451425.1 Bacteriovoracaceae bacterium
ACTTCATCGCGGTAGACTTTGTAGAAATCGATCCCGAGGACCATGTAAAGTCCCCCCTGGAGATCGAGACCAAGATTGATCTTTTTCTTCATCGGGAAAGAGCTGTCCTCTTTCATGTTGAAAAAAGTTGGCGCTGTTCCGGCAAAGGCAAGTGCCACCAGAAACGCCAAAAAACTAAAACGCAACCACCATCCTCTGGTCATGAGTACTCCAATATCTGTGAGAAATGACTTCTTAAACTATCGGAAAATTTTAATCGATTACGGGATATGAAGCAATGAAGATAAGGGGGAGATTGAGAAACCTCCCCCGGGAAATTAACTTTGTGGCGTGTCTTTGTCGTCAAGAGGACTGGCCGGAGGAGCAATCTCCGCATTCTGTGCAGCGTCAGCTACTCTCGGCGGGGTTTTTGATTCCTGATCATTCGTCTCCTGCAACTGGTCGGTCAGACCCTTGGCCGCATTCTGAAAATCACGAACAGTCTTGCCGAGACCCTTCGCGAGCTCCGGAAGTTTTTTCGGTCCGATGAAGATCAGAGCGATCAGGAAAATGAGAACGAGTTCGCCGAAGCCTAGTCCAAACATGGATTACTTCTTAGCTTTTGGCTGAGCAAAAATGGCAGCGGAAAGTCCACCGATGTGGGATTTCAGAACTTTCATTCTGGCACCATTTTCCACTTCAAGAGTGACCACTTGTTCAGTGATCCCGGTGATTTTTCCGAGGATGCCTGACTTCGTCACAACTTCATCACCGTGAGCGAGTTTTGAGAGGAGAGCTTGCTCTTCCTGCATTTTCTTTTTCTGCGGACGGATCATGAGAAAGTACATGACGAGGAAGATAAGAACGAAAGGAACGAATTGCATAAATCCAGCAGGGCCCGAAGCTGCGGCAGTGCCGGTTTGAGCGTGAGCTGATGTCGTTAAAAAATCAAACATGTGAAATCCTTTTATTCCCAAAAATTCGATGAGTACTTGTTATAAAATGACCGGTAATAATCGTCAAACTTCCCTCGTAAAATCGCCTCCCGCGCCTGTTCCACCATGCGGAGGTAAAAATGCACATTGTGGTAACTGATGAGGCTTCCCGCGAGGTATTCCCCGACATTAAACAAATGCCGTATATAAGAACGCGAGTAGCGCGAGCACACCTGACACGAGCATTCCGGATCGGGAGGAAGTTCGTCTGTGAGAAAGCGCGCCTTCTTGATGTTAAGGGGGCCCTGAGCGGTAAGAAACTGACCGTTCCGGGCGTTCCTCGTCGGAAGCACACAGTCAAACATATCCAGACCCGAGCGGATTCCATTGAGGATATCCATCGGTTTCCCCACACCCATGAGGTAGCGCGGTTTTTGTTTCGGCATTTTCGGCACAAACGAGCGGCAGAATTCCACCATCTCTTCGTTCTTCTCCCCGACGGACAAACCACCCAGAGCGTAGCCATCAAAGCCCAGATCGATGAGACCCTTCATCGACTCTTCCCGAAGGTCCTCGTGAAGGCCTCCCTGGATGATCCCGAAAAGCTTCTGGTGAGATTTGAGTTCGACGGTCTTACAGCGACCGGCCCACCGGTGCGTGAGTTCCATGGATTTTTTGAGCGTGTCTTTGGTCGCCGGAAGTTTCGGGCATTCATCGAAGGCCATGACGATATCGCTGCCCAGGGACCGCTGAACTTCCATCGATTTCTCGGGAGTAATCAGGTGTTTTGATCCATCAATGTGCGACTGGAAAGTGACCCCTTCTTCGGTGAGCTTATTAATGTCGGAAAGGGAGAAAACCTGATACCCGCCGGAATCGGTGAGGATCGGCCGGGGCCAGCTCATGAACTTATGAAGCCCACCCATTTTTTCCACGAGCTCGTGCCCGGGTTTCAGATAAAGATGGTAGGTATTGCCGAGGATGATCTGGGCGTTCATGCGCTCGAGATCTTCCTGCCAGAGGGTTTTGACCGACGCTCTGGTTCCCACGGGCATGAAAATCGGTGTTTCGATCACACCATGCTCTGTGTAAATGCGGCCGGCACGGGCCTCGCCGTCCTGATTTTGTAACTGAAAAAATTCCATCGAAATCCTTTAGCACAACATCTTCCTTAACGCACAGGCTTATTGTGAATTTTCATAGATGGATTAAGCTAATTCTATGGAGAAAACTATGAAACTCGCCCTTCTCATCCTCACCCTATCCTTCAGTGCTTTTGCCGGTCGCCCCGACCAGGCCTTCTCCTTCAAGGATAATTCCTGCGTATGCCGGGATGACAGACCGGTCAGTAAAGGTGATTGCGTGGAAGTCTGCCGCGGGAAAAACTCGAAGGGTGTCGACACTCTCTATGCGGATTTTCTGGTGAGCTCGGTGCTGGCGAGTAGTTCTCTTAAGACAGCGAAGAACTGGTGTTACAAATATCTCGTGGGTGATTCTGCTTTTCCGAAATGTAATCTTGAGGCCACGGATTCGCGCGGAAACAAAACGGTTCTTCCGAATTTTTCTTTTTCCAAAGATAACTCGCTCAAGGTGGACGTGAGTGTCCTTCCGGATGATGAGGAATATTCTTTTCAGCTGGTCGAGACGACGTCGAAAAAAGTTTCTGTTCCCCACGGCATTTATATTTTTGATCCGGTTGGGATTCCGCTCAAGACCCGCGAGCTTTCGCAGTTTGCGTGTATTCCCCGGGCAGATAAAAATCTCCGGTCGCATTTTTATTTCTCAGTTCCGTGGCTTCCTTCCCCGCTCACAGGATCAGAGTCGCTTGTGTGCCACGATGTCGCAAAATACGGCGAGCGCGACAGTGCGGAATTTCCGCGCTACGACCTCCTTCCCACGGCCGGCCTTCTCTGGAACCAGGCGAATTTTTTATTCTTCGATAACGACGGTGACGGTGTCCTCGACATCAACGAACTCGTGATCAAGAAAGTGAAAGAGAACAGTGGAACCATCAAATCAAGTGTGCGCCTCTTCGGTCTTCTCACTTCTCCGGGAACAAGAGAACTTAACCGCGAAGCTGGCAACGAAAGTTTTGATCACTTGGGATTCGTGATGTCCTATTTTGTCGACGGAACAACGTTCCGCTCGTCTTGCCCGTCGGAAGCTGACTACGCGACAGGAAGCCCGCTGATGAAAGTGATGAAAGAAATCTTCGTCCGCGGAACGGAAGGGATCTACGTCGCTGACCGTTCGGAAAATGAAATCCGTGATTCTCTTCTCATCCGGGAATCGGATCTGCGTCCGGTGTGGTTTTACCTGAACAATGGTGTGCCGACGAAACCGACGGAAGAGAACGTGACTTTTCAGCCGGTCTTTTTTCATTATCCGGTCAACAAAGCGAACCCGTACGTGAAAGGTCCGAACCAGAAAACGTACCGTGTGCGTTCTGTTCAGGAAGTGGGAAATCTCACGACTCTCCAGGCGTTCATGACGAGCACGGGAGAAATGATTTCCTATCCTTCTCACGATAGAAAGATTGCCTGTATTCCGAAAATTTAAACATTAATCAGCGGGCGCGTAGAGGCGGCCGCCGTTCGGACGCGCGAGCGGAAAGCCCGGCATGCGTTCATCGATCAATCTGAGAAGACGCGCTTTCTCAGCTGCTGAAATATTTGTGAGTGCGTTGACCTGAGACCGCAGTTCATTGGTAATTCCCCGGACGCCTAAGTACATATCTTCAGCAACTCCCGCGGCCTGGTTAATTCTTCTGAGTTCGGCGAGCGAGTTAGGAGAATTCACTGTGTTCTCAAGGCCTGAGAGTTCGTTCCGGACAATGTCATTGTTCCGGCGGAAACTTGAAACCGTCGCAGTCGCATTCGCTTCTTCCAGAAGACGCGTAAGTCTCGCCTGAGCATCAGCAGCGGTCGTCGAAGGTGGAAGTGCTGACGGCACTCTTCGCTGGAAGGCACTCGCTTCAATCGCACTGTCACGGAAGGCCGCCGACTCAGTATCGAGCGGGAATCTCCCGCGGGCAAATCCCTGTGGATTACTGCGGGCAAGCTGGAGTTTCAGTTCCAGTTCGCGCTCAACATTCAGGGTCGACAGAAGTTCCGGATATGTCCGGTTAAGTCCATTGAGATTTTCTACGGTCCCGAGGTTATCAATGTCATTTACTGCACGCCGTGCTGTCGCATCCATGTTTCCGAGAATCGTCCGCACTTCTGCCAGCTCGCGTTCCAGGACCTGGACAGCATCGGGACCAAGTCCTCTGGTGGTTGTTCTTCCTCTGATCGCGAGAAGTTGGTTACAAATCTCAGAATACTGTTGAGAACAAGTGACCGCCCGGGATGAACCAAGAAGATTTTCCACTTTCGGAGCGTCACCTAAGCGACTCGGAAACGCCTCGAGTCCTCCGCCTTCACCACCTGTGTTCCGGTAAACCGTTCCTTCGGCATCGCTGTAGCGAACGTCACCGTTTCTCCCGATCGTGATGCGCTGGTTCTGTTCAAGCGGAAGAGCGTTGAAGCGGTTATATCCCTGAAGATTATCTTCCAGAGTGGTGTCGCGAGGTGTGGCGGCAGTTCTTCCGTTTACTCTTCTGTCCGTGAGATTCGGCGGACATCCCGGAGAAAAGAATCCTCCGACAATTCCTGAAGCAAGCCCTTCCGTCGCAGTAGATCCGCGACAGAGAGGAAGTCCATTTTCATCGCGGACTTTGATATCCACGTTAAACGAATCATCAAAACTATGAGGATCACGACCCGCGGCCCGCATGACTTCGTTGTGCGAGCGTGCTGAAAAAATTCCTTCAACCGAAACCTGATCTCCGCGGGAGATAAGGAAATATTCTAACTCGAGGGCACTCCGTTCGTTCGCGCGGGTAGCGATTTGAGCAGCAGTCGAACTCGAAGCGCCATCAAGTTCCCGGATCCGACTCTGGAGAAATGCTTCGTAATCGACTTTCGACAGTGCCGGCATAAGCTCTCCCGAGAAACGACGAAGACGAGTGAGTGCTTCAATGGGATTATTGTTTGCGGCGTTCAGAATGATCGCCGAGTACTGTCTTCTTTTTTCAACGTCAGTGACACCATCAAGGAAGCGAAGAATGTCTTCGCGTGGATTAGGATTAAGACGATCCCAGGCCGCGAAGCGCTCGGCAATGTGATCAAGAGTCGCTCTCCGTTCCGCTTCCGCCGTCACAGGGTTTCCACGAATTCTTCCGTAGAATCCTGCTTCCTGATCTGATGTTCTGAGAATATCTTCGAGCCCCATGCGACGAACATCGCGGACCCGATCCACTGGTAAGCGGGAAGCACCAAGTTCAAAATTATCTGCGTTCGAAAGACGGATCGGAGTGGTCTCCGCCGTGCGGACTCCGGCAACTGGAGGAACATCCGGGCGAATCGAAGGAGATGGAAGATCGTTCCCCACTCTGGTGGCCCCGGCGCCCCTGCCCGCATCATCGGCAACAGTGATCGCTCCATCGGCTGAACGTCTCACTCCGGGAGCAGTGAAGCTTCCTTCGCCGCGGTCCAGAATTGCTTTCACTCTGTCTGCATCAGCAGTGGATAATCTCTGGCCTGAAGGAATCGTAATTTCCTGTCCCCGGGCATTTCTGAAAACCTGAACATCATCGGCAGCATCGCTCACGCGTGCGTACCCCAGTCGCTCAATGAGTCCTGAAGCATTTTCCCCGCGCTCGAGGCGGCCCGCGACTCTTAATGAAGCTCCTCTTAAGACATCCCCTGAAACGACGATATCCGTGACGGGGCGATCAATCGTTCCATCGGCCGCCCGTCGTTCAACGAGAGTCCTGCCTTCGTAAGTCGATCTGACACCATTTTCCTCAACATCCCGGACACCATTCGGGTAGCGCGTTGTGCGGACTCCGTTTTCTTCAGTGATCCTTGTCCCATTAGGATAAAGATATTCGCGGCGGCCATTGGGAAAAACAGTGGTCTCAATATTTTCGGCATTCCTATAAACGCGTGAACCGTTCTCACCCTGACGAAGAAAACTTCCGGCAACTGCAGTTTCCGCCGCATCATCAATCGCAGCGAGGACACGGACTTCGCGGGCAGCAATCGCAGTTCTCGCCGTTCTTCGGAGAGCAGCCGCTCCCGGAATAATGAGATCAAGAGAACCGAGAGCGACATCAACAGCACATTGAGTGCGGCTCATTTCTGTCAGCGTTGTCTGGGCAATCTGTTGAGAGGTACATTGTCCCTGAATCTGAGCTGTCGCATTCAATGTCTGCTGTCCGCAGGATGCCGCGATCTGGGCCGCGCTCAAAGCAACACCGGCCGCAGAAGTTGCGGCCACGAGTAAGGGAGAAGCTTCTCCGAGAGTCAGGACCGTAAGTACCGCGAGTCCCAGGATCGCCGCAAACTGCGTGTTCCGTGGGCCATCAATAAAACAGGCATCGAAGCGGCACTTGAGACTTCTTCCCGAGGGATCGATCTGCGAAGCAAATTGCCGCGCCCCCTGAGCTGCATAAAGTTCGACGTACTGTGAATGAGAGAGATTGTAGTAACCGGTTTCCCGGTCCTGGATTCCGCTAAACGTATTCTGAGCTTCGACGAATTTTCCTCGGAGCGTATTGAGGTTCGCCGAATAGGCGGCAGCAAATTCTGCTTCAGATGCGCCTCTTTCCGCGAGGGCCTGAAGATTGGCACGCGCTTCCGGGTGAGAACCGAAAGGAAGCTGGGTGAGAATCTGGTCGATGGCCTGATTTATTCTGTCGCGATTCGAGGCCACTCTCTGAACTGATCCACTGTAGGCAATCCCGTAGCCTGACCCGCCCTGGGAACTTTCCACCGCCCGGGAAATCTGATTCCTCTGATCTTCATCGGCCTTGTTCCTCGCACGCGCGAGAGTCTGGATCAGTGGTGTGAGAGTCTGAAACATCTGGTAAGCCGAACTTACCAGAGGCGCCGTCTGGCCCGGAGTAAGAATCTGCACCTGGCAGTTTGTGGCACTCACACTGCGGTTTGCGAGTTCCTGGAAAAAAAGTGTGTCGGCGTAACGGTTAATGAGAAGAGCTCCGATGGAACTTGTTAATCCATCGATGTTGGTGGACTGAGAGCAGTTGTCGAGAGACTCAAGGGTTTCGGCCGTGATGTTTAAGCAACCACCGGCGTCTCCGATTCCACAAGAAAACGCATTTCCAATTCCTGGCGCCGGAGGATAATAAGGTCTCCGTGATCCCGGGGGTCTTCTCCGAGGTCGCGGGAGCGGAGCACTTCTCTGGATTCTTTCTCCGGGAACAACGGTGTAGCTGATGGGACGGGAACGTGGAACTGGACGTGACTGCGCCTGAACGTCGTCCTGAATACACACGATGAGAATGAGGAAGAGGGTCACGATTTGTTTCACCTGATGATTATCGGCGAAAACGGCCAGCTATATTAAAGATATAAGGCGATGAAGCTTTCAGGGACTTAGCGGGATTTTCTCAGGATGAGCATGCCGTCTCCATAGGAGAAGAAGCGGTAGCGCTCTTCCACTGCCAA
>CANGAC010000155.1 GCA_947451425.1 Bacteriovoracaceae bacterium
AATCCGGATACGTCGAATTCCAGCACTAAAACTGAACGTTAAGCCCTTCGTGAAACCCGATCGTTTGTACCGCTGCGTTTTTCAGTTTCTTAGAACTCACGACTTTCAGAGGTAATGGGTGGAATCCTTCTTTTAAAGAGCGGTACTCATAGATGTATTTCGTCGTCACGAGAACGATCGAATTCTTCACACTCTTATCCTTCTTTAAGTCAGCAAAGCTTTTCGCCAATGCCTTGAGGTCTCCGGAGTTCTGATAAATCGTGAGGTAGGTTGTCCCGTTCTTCCAACCTTCAAAGGTCGCATCCAGTTCATAGGCCTTATCGACTTCTAAATTTTCTTCGAACTGAACCGGTACCGTACTTTTTGAAATGTCTTTCCTGAAGAGCTCCCAGTGAAGATCTCCGTAAGCAATACCCGGGGCCGTCGCGCGGATTTTCTTGTAGGTTTCTTCACTCTCATAAGTAATGAGAGCGATTTCATCCGGAAGGTCTTTCCCGTTCATCTGAGAGACGTAAGGGGAATAACTGGAGAGCCCTTTTCCGGCGGCCAGTGTGATCAGGTTCGGAAGAAGCTTCTGATTGAGGCCATTTAAAAAATCGGGAGTCGTTACGGTATCGAGTTTGTAGCCGATCCAGAACCGATTGAAAGAAGCCTCGGCGTGAAATGACAGGGAAAGCACAAGGGCGGATAGGATTCTGAGTTTCATAAAATTCTCCTTTTTCTATTATTATTGAAGTTCACAATTCAGGACATAAGATTTGTGGATAAATTCACCCTGGGCGTTCTTCGCCACGTATTCATAAGTCACCTGTTCAGGGTGCGCGAAATCCAGTGTGGTTCTCTGGCCTTCAAAGAAATGCCCCCGCTTCTGTAACGTCTCCTGATAGATAACTTCGGTTTCAACATCTTTCCCCCAGCGGCTTCTCGCAGAAAATGGGTCAGTGGTATTTTTCTGGACCTGGAAATCATAAGATTTCCCATCCAATTGCCGGATGACGTAATCCATCCGCGGTACTTCCGGATTTTTACAGAGGTAATCCGCTGCCTGGGCCTGGACACTGACGAAGAGGAAAACCCAAAATAACTTATTCATAAGACTCCTTTTTGTTTTAGTCGATGAACGCACAATACAAAACAATCAGGTATTTGATAAATGATTAGCTTTCATATAAGCTATTCATATTATGAATATCACTTCCGCCGATCTCAATCTTCTCGCTGTCTTCCACGCTCTATCGCAGGACCTGAGTACGACCAGAGCTGCCACACGCCTGGGACTCTCTCAACCGGCCGTGAGTCACGCCCTGAACCGCTTGCGGGAAACGTTCGGTGATCCCCTTTTCGTCAGGGCATCCCGGGGACTGATCCCGACCAAAAGAGCGCTGGAACTGAGAGATCCGGTGGAGCGGCTCCTCGCAGATGCAGAGACACTCCTCTCCGGGGCAAGAGCTTTTGATCCCCGGAAGGAGATCAGAGAATTCCGGATCTCAACGACGGATTATTTTGAAGTCGTCGCCCTCCCAAGACTACTGAGAGTCCTGAGTAAGGAAGCTCCCGGCATCACCATTGTTTCCCGCCCCTCTCAGGGGAACTTACCGAAAGAGCAGTTTGAAAATAGGACGATCGATCTCGCCGTTGCCGGTTACTACGGAGACCTTCCTGAGGGATATTATCAGCAGACAGTTTTCAAGGATGACTTTGTCTGCGTCGGGAAAAAAGGAAATCCCCATTTCAAGCCGACACTCACTCTGAAGAAATATTCTGAAGCGAGACATCTTCTCATTTCTCCTCAGGGAGACATGAAGTCGAGGTCTTCGGCCGCTTTCAAAAAGCACAAACTCGAGCAGCACTTCCAGGCCGGAGTTTCGAGCTTCATCTCACCTGGCTGGATGATCTGCGAATCAGATCTTCTTTTAACCTGCCCGCGAAAACTGGCCCTGGCCTGGCAAAAGCATCTTCCGGTGGAAATCGCGAAACTTCCCTTCACTCTGGAGGGCATCGCTGTTGTTCAGGTCTGGCATGCCCGCTCTCACAAAGATCCCGCTCATATGTGGATGAGGAATCTGATTCACAAGATAGGAACAGAAATCGCGTAAAAAAAAGCCCCGCTTTCGCGGGGCTTTTCAAATATTATTTTTTCATCCGGCCAGTGACTTCGTTCGCCACCGTCCCATCAGCATTCAGCGTCTGGTACTTGTACTCAACACTCTTCCCTACAGAAATATCGCCGCAGTTGTTCGTGTAGTTGAATTTATCCAGCTGCCGGAAGGCAAAGTACTTACAATCTTCTAGGTCTACGTCACAGGCAGAGGCTTTTGTCGTCGGAGCTGATCTGTCCCAAGGGTGTGTGTGATAAGGAGGAATATTTCCGCCAGGGTAATTCCCGGGATAGTTTCCAGGATAATAACCGCGGTCATACGGATAGTTCGTTGAACCCGTAATGTGGCATTCGGCGAGGGTTGTTCCCGTCACAACAACATCACAACGATTTTCAAAGTTCATGTTGTTATTCATGTCAGGCACACATCTTCCGGCAAAAGAAGATGTTGCAGCGAAGAGAAGAGAAGCAGCGATCACGAGTTTCATGTTATTCCTTTTTCGAGGCCTATTATTTACAGGTAAAAATCAAGGGCATCACACCACCCATCCACAAGTACCCAACTTTCATGCTTTCTGTGTTGCAGATGGAAAGCGAATGAAGCTGAATATCATTTTCTATACCGGTGTCGTTAACCGGAGTGTAGTTCAGGCATTCAGCATTATCCGGATTCAGTCCGACTGTCACAACTTCCTTCACTTTGATTTCGCCATCGACGAGAATGAACTCTGTCTTTTCTTCCGACTGACAAACGACGAGAACATTTTCTTTACTCGTTTCCATGTCATCGTCGATCCGTTGACAACCAAGGACCTGATCAGATCCACGCGGACATTTCGGCGAAGCGATCGCGACTTGAGAGAAGAGGGCCGCAGCGATAAGTCCGAAGAAGACTCCTGAGCGTTTCATTGGGTTTTAACCTTAGATTATGTGATTGGAAGTTAATAGAGAAGCTTCCGCAAGATGGCAAACTCCCGTGTAAACTTTACCCTCTTATCGCTTTAACTGGTGTACCCTGCCTCATGATTAATAAATGGCTCGAAAAGACGATCATTGGCCTGGATCTATGTCCCTTTACCCGGAAACCATTTCTGGAAGGAAAGATCCTGGTGGAAAATCTCTCCGGATCGAATTCGCGTGAAGCCCAAGATCTGTTTCTCTCTTCATTTAATACCTTTCAGAAACAGAAAAAATTTGAAACTGCTCTTCTGGCTTTTCCGGCATGGAAAGTCTCGTTTAAAAGATTCCACGAATTCTCTGAAGACTGCGGAGAGCATCTCGCGACACTTGGCCTTGAAGACGAGTTTCAGTTGGTCGCCTTTCATCCGAAATTTTCGTTTGAGGGACTCGCCTATTCTGATCGCGCCAATCTCGTGAATTCGTCTCCTCTGCCGCTCATCCATATCCTCCGGATTCATGATCTGGATCTGCTCAACATGAGCACTCAGGAAGCTGAGAAGATGAGTTTCGGTAATTCTAAGAAGCTCGAAAAGATGGGCCAGGAAGAGGTCACAGATCATTTCCCCTGGCGAAGCTGATTCGAAATTATTAACCGCATGAAAAATATTATTGTTATAATCAGAAAATGAATGCGACGGAAATAGATATCATCCAGAGTGCCTACGCTGCTCTTAATAACTACGACATTCCGGGATTCCTTGCCCTGTTGTCTCCGGACGTTGTCCGCTTTGAGCACTTCACTTCTCCACCGTTCACTTGCAGGGGAATCGAAGAAATGCGGGCGCATCTTGAAAAGGGCAGAAGCTCCTGGGCGGAAGGAAGTTGCACACCTGAGAAATTCACAATTCACGGGAATCGAATTGTTGTCTCCGCTTATGTCCACGTAAGAGTGAATAACGAAACTGAGTGGCGCAACGGTTACACCGGAGACGTGTTTACTTTTAAAGACGGAAGGATTGTTGAATTCAGCACATTCGGCAATCACAACGATGCCCTCGCCTATGCGGTATCAGACGTATTTTAGGACAAGGCGAATCATCTATTTTTCACGAGATTTTTGACCGCTTCAAGTTGTCCCATCCCCTCTTCGCTCTGGGAAACACTCAGCTGGTAAACGCCGGCCTCTTTTGACTTTTTCAGGAAAAGGATTCTGCTTCCGTTTTCTGAGGGCGAAGACTTCGCCTCATATACCGGGATGATGGGAATTTTGTTCACGCCGGACTTTGCCTGACTGGAAACATCATGCCTTTGCTGATCGTAATAAGAAACAGTGATGACTTGTGAGACCGCAGCTTCCTTAGAGTAGATTGTCTCGCTGACCTTGAAGCGCTGAACGTTGTAGAGAAATCCATCGTCCATCTTTTTTGATACGGGTTTTCCTTCGGGAGCGGCGACGAGAATCAGTTGTGACCTGGCGATCACTTGTTTCAATTCCATTTCCTCAGCAAATTCGCTCACAAACGCCACCTTCGAAAAAAAAGTAAGGATCAAAAAAAATGCGAGTTTCATCATTTGATTGTGTGCGGGTTCGTCACACAGTGGAGACCTTCGTACACTGGTGTCACTATCTCAGGAGCTTTGTGAAGCGCTTCATTTTTCTTCATTTTTTTGAAGACGAAAAAGAACCCCATGAAAGCGATGATGAACTGGAGAGCGCCGGCGGATAATTTACTCATGCATTAATCATGAATTGATTCAGGAAATTGGTCAATTAATTGTTCAAACGAGTCAAACTTGCGTTTTATTTCATTTGTAAGACGCAATGAATTCAACGGAAAATTTTAACAGATCAGGAGGTCTCTATTTCAGCCTCGAAACATATGCCGGACATGTCCTCTCTCTCTCCTGCGGGAAGAGCAATCATCGATCATAAGGACACGATCCTTAAGGCATGGACTTCCGAAACAAGGGCAGCTGTCGCTGAGGCAAAGAAACTGAGTGAGCCAATCCTGGTCGATACCATGCCCGCCCTCCTCGACAATCTGGCGGAGATGATCTCTCCCGAGCATCCGAGAAATACCGCCGCGGGAGATTCCACCCTAGCGCATGAGCACGGTGGCGAACGGGCCCGCATGACAGAATTCAATCCCTCTTCGGTGATTCAGGAATTCCGCATCCTGAGAAAAGTCCTTTTCCGCGAGCTGAAACAAGTCGGTCCGCTGGAAGAAGAGTCTGCGCACATGATTCATAACTTCATCGACGAAAGCATCCAGGCATCTGCGACAGCATTCAGTCTGGTTCAATCGCGACTCCGTGAACACGTCCTCGCGACGCTCACGCACGACATGCGATCTCCTCTCACATCGGCGACACTTGCGGCCGACATTATCCTGAGGAAATCGGATGACGAACTGATCCGGAAACAGGCACGGAAGATCCGCCTGAGCAACAGACGGATTGACGGCATGATTCACGATCTCCTCAATACGACGATGCTCCGGTCCGGGGGGAAACTCGATCTGAAGCATGAGGAATGTGATTGTACGGTTCTTCTTGAAGAGATCGCTGAAGAACTCCCCAGTGAACAGGCTTCGCGGCTCAAGATCTCCGGCAACGATGAGCTCAAAGGTTTCTGGGATAGAGGCCATTTGAAAAGGGCCCTGGAAAATCTCATCACCAATGCCTTCAAGTATGGAGACAGCGATTCCGACATTACACTAAAGGTCTGTCTGCAATCAGGACGCGTGATTTTTTCGGTCCATAATTTCGGACCACCAATTCCTAAGGATGAGATCGAAGCCATCTTTCAGATCTTCCGTCGTGCGGAAGCTGCGACTTCAGGGAAAAGACAGGGCTGGGGCCTGGGACTTCCGATCGTACGGGCCGTCGCCGAAGCGCACGGTGGGAGTTTGGCCGTCGACAGTCTGAAGGATCTCGGAACAACTTTCATCATCGACATTCCTCAGGACGGAAGGCCTTTTGGCTCCGCTCCTCAGACTGAGTGAATCGATGTTAAGTAATCAAGCCCACCCTTGATCGCAGCAACCTGGGCCTTGATGCAAATCTCCGGAGTGGCTTTCGGACTATCCGGATAAACTTCGGTAGTTGTGGTGAAGGGCGCTTTCGAAAAACCTGCGCAAAGAAATAAATTCTTCAGAGGGTAATTGATCACACCTTCCTGCTCCAGCGGCGCACCGATGATTCTTCCCTTCTCATCAGGGGGAGCAATGTGCGTGACTTTCTTCACTGACTGGATGATTGCCTTCTGAAATTCCGGGCAGGGATTTTCTGAATCACCGACGGTGTAAAATCCATCGGGGATCTCGGTCCACTCTTCCCGTTTTCCGTCTCTGGCCTGCTTGGCGACTCTGAAGACTGTGTTGTCGGTATCCGTTGTTTCATGCAGGTCAAAGTGCGCGTAGAAATCAACTTCAAGTGATGTCATCGCATTCAGAAATAAACTGCACTCTTCGACCGTTGTGTTTTCGGTGAACGAACGGTTCGGGTCAATCGCCTGGTGGTTCCAGCGGTTGATCGTTTCGTATCCCCACGGACTGATACAGGGTGCACAGACCACGTTGAATTTTTCCGCGTACTCCTTCACGGCACTTTCCATGAAGCTCAGGGCCCCCTGAACACCGGATGTTTCGTAGCCATGAACGCCCCCGGTAATCAGAATGGTTTTCTTGTTTTTATCAAAGGGGCGCGTCTTCAGAAGATAGACGGGATAGAGGTCTTTATTGAGTGAAAGACTCCCATATTGCACGACATCCAGCGAGGTCCTGAGCTTATCAATTTTTGCGAGTACTTCATCCTTATACGAACGCTTTATAATCTGCTCATTTAGCCAGTTTGCCTTCTCTGTCGATCCCCAAGCCACCGTAACCTTCCTGTTGAGTTCCTGCCCATTTTATAGCATATGTATCCTATGAGCACACAAAACAAAGATCAGACTGAGTCATCAGAAACTCACACCCATGATGAGCCGGGCCATGTCCATGGTCCGAACTGCAACCATCACCACGCCCTGAGCCCCATCGTCAGAGAGATGCCGAAAGTGGGCCGCAATGAGGAGTGCCCCTGTGGCAGTAAGCAGAAATATAAAAAGTGCTGCGGGAAATGAAAAAAACTTTTCCTCTCACCGCCCCAAATAAAGCTCCCGCCAGACAGGTAGAAGCGGTAAAATTTGAGATAAGAAAGTATCTGGCCCGCGAAAGACGAAAGACTCCGAAGGAAGGTTCTGACTTCTGGGACTTCGACTGCAGAGTGGGAAAAGATGCTGAGAGTGCCGATGTGATCACTGCCGCGGAAATCAACAAAGGCATCGATCAGGTGGCACTTAGTAACTCAGATAAAGTTTACGTCGAGATCCTGGCCAAGCCGGGATTTAAAACGAAGAAGCCGGGAGT
>CANGAC010000156.1 GCA_947451425.1 Bacteriovoracaceae bacterium
AATCGCGTAACCGACAATCTCCCCGTAGATTTTTGCGTTTCTTTTTTTTGCGTCCGAGAGACGCTCAAGAACGTAAACCGCGCCCCCTTCAGAGATCACAATTCCGTTTCTGTTTTTATCCATCGGCTTTGAAGCAAGAGTCGGATCTTCGTGATGCGCAAGCGCACCCTGGGCAGCAAAAGCTGCAAAGATGCCGAAGGTCTGTGATGATTCAGAAATACCACCCGTGAGAGCAAGGTCCACTTCTCCTAAGAGAAGCTGCTGAACTCCCTGAATGATACCGACGTTTCCGCCTGCACACGCAGAGCCCAGAGTATAATGAGGCCCGGTAATTCCGAGATTCAAAGTCACTTCTCCAGCAGGAGAATTGGAGACTGTTCTTGGATTATGGTGCGGGGACCACAATTTCCAGTCGAGGTTATTCTGGTGCATCTGAAAGATTTCTTCTTCTGTCTCAACATTTCCGTGCTCCGTAATGCCGAGAAAAACACCAACCATCGACTTATCAACATTCGCGAAATCAATTCCGGCATCACGAATCGCTTCGTTCGCGCAGTAAATGGAAATCGAACCCGCGCGGGTTCCCCGACGACGAAGTTTTTTTGATTGATATTTAAATTCATCGAACTCACACATGCCGGCCGCTTGCTTACCCATGTAACGGATCTCGTGATGTTTGATTCCGGATTTTTTTTCGAGAAGTGCATTTCTGAACTCAGACAAATTATTTCCGTTCGGAGCTGTAAGCCCGATTCCGGTTATTACTATGCGTCGCGAGTCATCCATACGAAATCCCTAACTTTGAAGCTGTTTTCAGAGTGAAAAATTTAGCCCAATGGGTCCTTTTTGTATAGTGAACAATTAAGGTTGACCGCCCAGATTTGGTCTTGCCCACGGGACAAATCTCTAGGATAGTTGTTCTACTCATATTTAGTCATTCAGAAGGAGTTCCTATATGGAAAACACGACCGAAAACACGTCTGAAACTACGACGGAAGGCTCGACAGAAAGCTTGATCGTCATCTCTAAGGTAAAGAAATTCATTAAAGAAAAAGCTGACATGAATACTTCGGCTGGTTTCTTTGAGCCGCTCAATAAAGATATTATGAAAGCATGTCGCGATGCTATGAATCACGCCCAAAAACTCGGTCGCAAGACTGTTATGGGCAAGGATTTCAATCTCTACGTTGAAAATTCTGGTATCGACGAGGCTCTCGTTGTTGCTTCGAAAGTAAAAAAACTCATTAAAGAAGAAGCTTCTCTTTCAACTTCTGCCCAGGCGATTGACCAGCTCACTGTCCGCGTTCAGACGGTTTGCATGAAGGCGATTGAAAACGCTAAAGCTGACAAAAGAAAGACCGTTATGGAGCGCGACTTCACAGCTCCGACAACTCTTACTGTTTAATTCTTAAGCTTCTTTCCCTGCTGTTTTCGTAAATGGCAGGGAAAGAAAATATCCTGCTCCACACATCACCACTGTCATCAATACCGGAAATTCCATCTCGAAAACAAAATGGCAAACTCCCCAGGTGAGAATGCTTCCGACAAACGCGATCATCGCATTGACGTGATTTCCTTTTTTCACAAAGAGCGCAATGCTTGTCATGACGAGGATCGAAGGACCTCCCAGACTGGAGGCCAGTTCCACCAACCCCGTGATGGAATCGGAAGTGAAAGCAATTCCGTAAGCAATGAGACCCGAAAGAAGAACACCCCCACGGGCAATCAGAACTTTTTTAAACTCCGAGGGATTTTTCATCGAGGGAAGGATGAGGTTATGGGAAACGAGGGCCGAAACCGAAAGAAGAGTGGAATCCACTGTCGAAAGAATTGCGGAAACAAGTGCGCCGACAAAGATCACATAGCCGAAAGAGTTGAGATGCGTTTTTGCCAGCATCGGCATGACGGTTTCCGGCTCTTTGAGACCCGGGAGATAAGCGACTCCAAACAATCCGATCATCACCGGAATCATGCCGACCAGGAGATAAATCACCCCCGCGCGAAGGCATGAATTGTACGCCACTTTTTCCGAGCGACTGGCGACAACCCTGCCCACGAGTTCCTGCGCCATCACTGATCCCATGATGGGCACCATCCAGAACTCGAGATTCCCCAGGAAGGATCGGGTGTTTCCGTCCGGAGTTCCCAGTTTTAAACGCTCGGGAGAAATACTTGCCAGGGCCGGGCCCCAACCCCCGAGGCCGTTCACCACGACAAAAAGAAGAATGCCGAGACCAATGATGACCGCAATGCCCTGAATGAGATCGTTGTAGGCATCCGCGAGAAGACCTCCGCAGATGGTGTAAATCATCACGACCAGGGCCGCAGAGGTCACGCCGTAAAAAAATCCAATGTCAGTGGTGGAATGAATGATCTGTCCGAACGCGCGCACCTGAGCACCGGCCCAGATGATACTCGAAGGAATCATGATGATGGCGGCCATCCGTTCTACATTCGGCGAAAACCTTTTGTGAAAGAGATCGGGAATGGTGGTGATTTTTTTGTTCCACAGAACTTTTGAGAAAACAAAACCCATGATGAAGATGCACGCCGAATAACCGAGTGGATCAGCGTGGAGGCCCGAGATCCCGTAGCGATACACCGCCCCGGCAGTTCCGATACAGGTTTCCGCGCCAAACCAGGTGGCAAAGATGGAAAACGTCGCCAGTGTCGGACCAAGGCTTCGTCCGGCCAGGAAGTAATCATCGTCGGTCTTGATACTCTTTGAGACCCAGAACCCTACGAAGAGCATGATCAGAACGTAGAAGATGATCCCGATTAATTCGATGGTCATTGATACCTCACCCTTCCATTATTTCCAAACTCGGGAGAAAATAAAAGGATGAAGACTCTTCTCATTGCTTTCTTTTTTTCCGGAAGTCTTTTTGCTGCCGGATCAGTCACTCTTTCGGTGATGCCTCCGTCGCATCCTCTCGACTGGAGTTCACCTGGTGGAGTCTTCAAGGCGATCATGAAAAACAAGATCGCCTTCGAGAAAAGGCCTCTGGGACTGGTCGCTGTCACCGTGAACTGTCCCCTCGTAAGTGAAACTCTCGCACTCCGCCCCTACAGCATGGGACTCATCGGAGAACTTCTGATCGAAGGAAGAGGTCTCGGGCTTCTCTATCATACATTTCCGGGTGAACTGGAAACAGTGACGAGTGATGATCTCAAAGAGCGAACACATTTTTTGAGAACACTTGTGAGTGATGATCACTGCACGAGAATTGGTGCCTACCTGAAAGAATTTCGGGAGAAAAAAGTCGGTCGTCATTTTGGATTTCCTCACCGGCCCCTGATGGGTGAAGGCGGAAATGACATGTCGTTTGCTGTGAGCATCCTTGAAGTCGCGGGACTGCTTGAGCAAACACAGAAAGAGGCGTGGGAAAGAGTCGTTTATCTTCCGGATGAACTCTCCGGCATGCCGCTCAAAGAAAAGTACGTGAGTTTTTTCTCTCTCATGGGTTCAGCGTGGGGGAAGGATGATCAGAAAGCGACCGTTCTGAAATTCTGGGATTCGGAGAAACTGATGAAATGGATTGAGAAACAACCGACGGTGAAAAAAGACGGAACGGCCCAAGGGGTGGAAATCGACCAAACGAATTCAAGGGCCCCTGAGGGAGGACTATGGAAGCAATCGCTCGATAGTCAGTACGAAAAGAAGAAAAACACCAAACAATAATTCAATAACTTGGGAGTCATTCCTTAAGACTGGTTTTGCTTGTTTTAAGGTATATATAACAAAGACAGAAATAGGCTGATTGCATCTAACATTTCGGGTTAAAATACTAATGTGAAATTAGTCTTATTACCCATTCTCCTTTCACTCATGGCCCTCATCGCCGGTTGTAATAATCCGAGTGGGTCATCTTCAATTGCCCGAAACCATACTCCCTTACTAGAGCCTCCCGGTGCATTCTCTTTCAACCGGATCCGTGCCAGTAGTTCGCAAGTGGATTTTCAGTGGCAGGCCTCGGCCCGCGTTTCTACTTATAGTTTCTTCATGGGGACGAATCCTCTTTCCGTCACGACACCCGTTCCGGGATGTACGGGAACACTAGAATCTTGCGTGATCACGGGCCTTGATCCCAACACTCTTTACTACTACAGTATTGTTGCCACGAATGCTGCCGGCACAAAAGTCGTCACCACTCAGGGACGGTCCCATGCTGTCGGAGATTTTTCGATCACAAGCTCGGCGGTGGGACAAAATAAAATTGATCTCACCTGGGGAAATTCCACCGATGCGACTTCCTATAAAATTCTTTACGGATCTTCTTCTTCCTCGTACACCGCGAGCGTAGCGAATGTAGTCTCTCCGTACTCACTCACGGGACTCACCGCCGGTGTTCGCTATTATGTCCGCGTAGTCGCAGAAAACTCCGACAACGGATACTCAACGAGCTTAAACGAAATCAACGAGCAACCTTTCGGCCAATTACCACCTCCGGCCGGACTTTCGGTGGCGGCGACTCCGGGAACGATGACGCTCGACTGGAGTGATTCTCCGGGAGTGACATATTATAAAGTTCTCCGGGGAACAGCTCCCGGTGCCCTCGCACAGATCGCGACCAATGTGCTCACGAGTACGTACACGGATTCCGTGTCGGATGGGACGACGTACTACTACGCAGTGGTTGCGTACAACGGCGTTGACTCGAATAACTCCGCGACCGTTTCTGCCTCTGCGATTTCTGCTTTCAGTATTTCCAGCGCCGTCGCAGGACCATCGACAAATCAGGTGACGGTCACCTGGCCCGTCGTCACCGGGGCCGCGAGCTATGACATCAGTTACGGAACAAATCCCGCCGCTCTTTCATCGACCTCCACGAATGCGGTTTCTCCGAAGGTCATCACCGGTCTCACCGGAGGCCTGACTTATTATTTCCGCGTGGTCGCAAAAAACGCTGTCGGCAGTGGAACTTCAATTCAGTCGACGAATCAGCTTTCCGCGATTCCGGTTCCACCCATTGCGGGTCCGACTGGTCTCACGGCCACTGCAACTCCTGGATCCGTTCTTCTTAACTGGACGGCGGTGAGTGGCGCGACTAATTACAACATTTACCGGGGACCTTCAGCGGGAGCACTTTCCCTTCTTTTCACGGGAACTCCCGGGACCTCTTACACCGACAGCACAGCGGCGAACGGTACGACGTATTTTTATTCCGTCCGCGCTTTCAATGGCCTTGAATCTTCAGACTCCAATATCGTTTCGATTCAACCCATTTCTTCGTTCGCTCTGACTTCGGCCACGGTCGCGACTTTCAGTTCTGTGGACATGGTCTGGGGAAGCGCAGCTGGTGCTGCGACCTACGATGTAAAATACGGATACTCTCCGGGAGTTTATCTTTTCACCGCCAGTAACAAAGTTTCACCATTCACCCTGACGGGACTTACGGGATCGACCGTTTACTACATCGCAGTCCTGGGAAAGAATGCCATCGGAACTGGGACCACTTTCCTCAGTAATGAGCAGACCGTAACGACGACGAGTACATTTCCCACTGTCACGATCTCAACTTACTCCAACATCACCTACGCCAATCGTCTGACGTGGTCACTTGCCGGGGCCTGTTCAGAAAATGGCCGGGTCGTTACCGTGACATTCGGAACGGTCACCGGAACTCCCACCTGTACCGCGGGGGCCTGGTCTACCACTCTCAACGTTTCAGCGGTGGCAGATGCCGCTTCCCGGACGCTCACAGCAACTCACACGAATTCGGGAGGAAACTCCGCTTCAGACACAAAGACCATCAGTAAGGATGCGACCAATCCGACGGTCGCGATTACTGCATCTCCTTCCATCAATGCGGCCAATAAATCTTCCTACACTTTTTCCGGAACCTGCTCCGAGAATACCCGCACGGTAACACTTTCGATTGGTGGGCTCGGAACCACCGCCACCTGCTCTGCTCTCGCATGGTCAAAAAATCTGGATGTCAGCTCCATTCCCGATGGAAATTCTGTCGCAGTAACAGCCGATCTTGACGACGCTGCCGGAAACACGGCAACCCAGGCGACGGCGACGATCCTCAAAGATACGATTCTTCCCACTGTCGCAATTAACTCACCTTCGGTGATTAATAACTCGAACAAAACGGCCTACGCAGTTAACGGAACCTGTTCCGACACCGGTTCCTCAGTCACCATCCGCGTGGGTGCCACGACGAGTGTTGTGACCTGCACACTTCTCACGTGGTCGGGAACTTTAAACGTTTCCGCCAATGCTGATTCGGGAGCTCTCAGTGTTACTGCCGATCATACCGATCCGGCCGGGAACGTTGCTGTCCAGGCCGCTACAACAACTGTAAAAGATACCGTCAACCCGACCGTGACGATTGCGTCAGCTCCGGTCATCAACAATGCAAACAAAGCTTCCTACCCGATCAGTGGTGCCTGTTCGGAAAATACCCGCACAGTGAGTGTGAGTGTGGGCGGAGTGACTGCGGCCCCTGTTTGTACCGGTCTCGCCTGGAGTGCGACTCTTGATGTGAGCGCTGTGGTTGATGGGGTCGCGATAGCGGTGAGTGCTGCGCATTCGGATGCGGCCGGAAATAGTGCGACGGCCTCAACTACAGTGCTGAAAAACACCGCCCTTCCGACAGTAGCGATTACGTCTTCACCAATCATTAACAACACCAACAAGGCCGCCTACACTGTAGGCGGAACCTGCTCCGAAAATGGAAGAACTGTTTCAGTGAACGTCGGTGGAGTCGCAGGAGCACCGAACTGTAGTGCCGGAGCTTGGACCAGCACGTTGAACGTGACCGCTGTTGCCGATGGAGCTTCTGTCACGATCACTGCTGACCATGTGGATTCTGTCGGGAACTCTGCAGTCCAGGCCTCGACAACAGTCTTGAAAGATACCGTCATTCCAACGGTGGCCATCACGTCATCACCAGTGATCAATAATGCGAATAAAACTTCATACGTAGTCAGCGGGACGTGTTCAGAAAATGGCCGGGCTGTATCGGTTCTTGTCGGTGGAGTTTCAAACTCTCCTTCTTGTTCCGCGGGAACTTTTGCGACTTCGGCGATGACTGTAACTGGTGTTGCCGACGGGGCCAGCGTGAGTATCACGGCCAATCACTCCGACGCCGCTGGAAATGCCGCAACTCAGGCCTCGACGACTGTTCTGAAAGACACCGCAAATCCGAGTGTTGCCATCACTTCTTCACCGGTGATTAACGCCACCAATGCTGCCGCCTATACTGTGAGCGGGACATGTTCAGAAAATACGCGGATCGTGAGTGTAAATATCGGCGGACTTACGGCCACTCCGGCCTGTACCACAGGTGCCTGGACGACCACGATGTCAGTCGCTTCGCTTTCTGACGGAACTGTTTCGATGACGGCAGATCACAGCGATGCTGCCG
>CANGAC010000157.1 GCA_947451425.1 Bacteriovoracaceae bacterium
ATTTTTTCGACTGAACAAAAATCTGGATGTAGGCGGCTCGAAAGGCTTCTGGATTTTTAAACAATGTTTTTTTAAGGTGCTTTCTCATCAGTTCTGAGTTGATGACCTGAAAAGGTTGGTTCACGGAAAACAGCACGAACTGCTCAAGACAGCGGGCAGATTCATCGTGAAACTTCGGAACCGCATCGTACATTTTCGCCATCTCAAAATAGATATGGCTGATCATGAGAAGTTCCGTGACGTCTTTTTTGGGATCAAAGTGTGTTGGCTTAATTCCGTAGATGTCTTTGGCACCTTTGACTTCTGCCATCACCTGGAGATAGTCCGTGAATTTTCTTAAAGCGCCGGCAAAATCTTTTAACTCACGCGACTCATTTCCGAATCTTGCGACCGTAATTCTGTTATCAAATTTGTGCTTGAGAAGAAGACGTTTTTCCCGTTCTTCACGCGCTGATCTTCCGGTTTTAAATGCCATGATGACTTATCGGAATTTCAGGCAGGAGAGTTAGAATTTCATGATGGCAGACAGAGATGTATCAACCAGCTTTTCATTCTTGTAAACGTAACCAGACTTACCGTAATAGTCAGAAATTTTCTGGGCGAACTCTACTCCGAAGCGCGGGCCAATCCAGCTCGCTCCCCAACCGGTACCTTTGGATTGCGTGATTTTGTCGTAAAACTGTCCGCCACGTATGAAGAAATCGCTGAAGATGTTCACCTGAAGTCCGGCGCGCCAGAGATAGTTTTCTGAAAAGCTCTTTGTGTATCTCGCACCCACGTCGCCGATAATTACAAAGCGCGGGGCCAGTTGGTATTGAAAGCCGGCTAAAAGCCTTTCCTCACCTGGTGTTGTTCGTGTGGGATCAGTCAGAACGAGACCAAGAATCGTCTGTTCATCCACAAAATGGATCATTCCCAGACCTAATTGGTGATGACTTTGATGGCGATCGCGAACGGTTTTTGGGTTTTCGTCCTGGATGTAGTTATAAGTCACACCCATGGCTGACTTGGGACCCAATGATGAAGCCCCGTGCAGAACCATGCGTTGACGATGAAAACGATTTTCATTCTGCTGGATATAAGCCGCTCCACCCTTTACCCCACTGGATCCGTCGGATAAGAAGAGGCCCTGTGAGCGGTTTTGCTTTGCGAAGGAATCATTATTCGTATCACGCAGAGTGTTTTTTTCTCTGAGGGATGTTGTGTAAGACTGATAGGACGCGCTATTCCCCTCAAAAAAAACAGAGGTCGCTGGATTTAATATGGCCGCTTCGGTAGAAAGGATGCTCGCAACTCCGGCACCTGCGGTTGAGCTCAATCTTGTGGTCTGAAATTCTCTGATGTGAGCGCCAAAAACCGGAGTGGCAATAAGAGTCCCGACGATAGTCAGTCTTGCTAAGTAAAAACGTTTGTTCATAGTGAAAATGTAGAGAATATTTTTCTCTTAAACAAGGACATTTATGAGAATCAGAAAAGCCATTATTCCTATTGCCGGTAAAGGCACTCGATTTCTTCCAGCGACTAAAGAAATTGCGAAGGAAATCATTCCTATCATCAATGTTCCGATGATCCATTACATTGTGAAAGAAGCGTGCGAAGCCGGCATCGATCAGGTGATCTTTGTGACAGCTTCAGGAAAATTCGCGGTGGAAGATTACTTCGATCGTAATCAGGAACTCGAAGCATTTCTCGAGCGAAATAACAAATTGAAGGAACTTGAACTCATCCGCCAGATTGGCTCAATGGTAAACGTCACAAGTGTCCGCCAGAAAGAACAACTTGGTCTTGGTCACGCGGTTCTCTGCGCGCGTAGTATGATTGGCGATGAGCCTTTTGCAGTTCTTCTGGGAGACGATATCGTCATCAATAAAAATCCAGCGATCAAACAGCTCATGGATCTTTCTCTTAAGCACCAGGGCGCTTCCGTCATTGGTGTCATGGAAGTTCCGAAAGATCAGACGTCAAAATATGGAATTGTGAAAGGCGAAATCGTCGACGAGAAAACTCTGCGCATGACAGGCATGGTGGAGAAACCTAAACCAGAAGATGCACCAACAAATCTCGCGACTCCCGGAAGGTATATCCTGACTCCGGAAATTTTTGATATCCTGGAAACAATTCCACGTGGTGCTGGAAATGAGTATCAATTGACTGACGCCATCAATGTTCTCTGTCAGCGAAAAGATGTTTTTGCCTATAAGTTTGAAGGTGAGCGCTTTGATACGGGAAGTATCCCTGGCTATCTCGATGCCACCATTGATTTTGCCCTCAAAGACCCTGCGATTCGTGCTACATTTATGGCATCACTCAAATACAGGCTCAATAAGTACGGTTTAACTTTATGATTCGTTTTCTCCTCGTCCTGACATTTTTCTCCACTCAAGCGATCGCCTTCGTTCCGACGATAGAATCGCTCTTTCGTCATGGTTCAAATCCGGATGTCACAGCAAATGGCGTGACTTTCACCATGGCCGTTAAAAAACTGAATGCTTCGGGAGAGGGAGAAGCGGGAACGGAGAAGGCGGAAGATTTTTATAGAATTTTTCTGACTCGCGGAACTGGTGACAGCATTAAGCTCGCGCAGGCCCGTTACAGCGACAGTACGTTTTCTGAAACCTCTCTTGTGCATAAAATTTATTATCCCGGATTTTCACCTTACACTCTGAAACCCGCTGTGGAGCAGATGGAGAAAGGAATTTTCTACGCCCTCGTTCACTCCCTGGGGTACAACAATGGTTCACACATGGTGAACTACCTGAAGACTCTTGGTGTTCCGGTAAAATTAAATAATGACCTGATCAACAGAGAGAAGATTGATTATCTCGCGAGCTACAAGCGCTATCTTCTGACCATTAATCAAAACAGGGCCGCTAAAAAAACAGAATCTAATCCGCTAAGACCGGAAGACGCTGCCGCCCGTGATCGGGTTGAGGCCGTCATGAACGAATCTATGTATGTTGATACTAAACAAGTCCGGCTATCGAAAGAAGAAGGGGATATGGCCTGGTTGGTTGATGCCGGCCCATTCAGTTCTGTGTTTGCTTACAACTCCCGCGACGTGATGAAAGTTCTTTTCAAGTCGGCGGCTGGAGAAATCGAAATTGTCTGCAGAAACTATGGCCTCCTGAACGGCACTCACAGATTTCCTAAAACAATTCTCATCCGGGATTTTTCCGGTGATAGCTACCAGATTGAAGTCACTGATCTTCGCCACTACAATGAGCGCGAAGAGGATATCGTGAGACGCCTCAAGAAATGGGATCAGATTCTGAAAGGCAAAGAAAGTTCACTTCCACGTCCGGATTTTCTCCTCTGATGAAAGTTGCCCGGATCGCAGTTAACTTCCCTCTGAAAAACAAGGGCCTTCTTTATCATTACGAGGGGGAACTTTCCCGCGGTCAGGTCGTAGAAGTGCCATTGGGAAAGCGATCGGAATCCGGCTGTGTTCTTTCCCTTGATGAAAGTCAGTCAGAAGAATACAAATCCACACCTCTTGAAAAAATTAAATCCATCATCCGCACTGTTCCTGAATGGAAACTTCAGGAGAGTGAGCTCGAACTCTTCGAGTGGATGGCCTCGTATTACCATTACAGTCTGGGTCAGCTCATCTTTGATTGCTTGCCGAACCACCTGAAGCGTCCTCGGCCCCTTGATTTCGTCGCAGGTGAGGGGAAAGAATTAGAATTTATTCCCAACCCGGTTCAGAAAACAATCATTGAACGCATCCGTGAAGGACTGGCCGGTTACCAGAGGAGCCTCATTCATGGAGTGACCGGAAGTGGGAAGACAATTGTCTATCTGGATCTCATTCGTTCGACCATCGAGTCCGGCAAGTCTGTCCTATTTCTTCTCCCCGAAATCAATCTGACTCCGCAGTTCATTTCCACTTTCGCGAGATACATCAAGGCGCCGATTTATTCCTATCATTCGGAACTTTCCGACTCGCAGAAATACCAGATCTGGCAAATGGCCAGGACCCTTGAAACACCTTGCATGCTTCTGGGTGTCCGAAGCTCAGTTTTTATTCCGTTGAAAAATCTGGGCCTCATCGTGATCGATGAAGAGCACGACACTTCCTTCAAACAGGATGATCGTTGTCCCTACAATGCCCGAGATGTCGCTTCTAAAAAAGCTCAGCTCCTCGGTATCCCACTTGTGATGGGATCAGCTACTCCCAGTCTTGAATCCTATGCTCAGTTTCACTCACCGAAAGGTAAGGGCCAGCTTTTTGAAATGAAAGAGAGAGCTGGAGATGCCTTTCTTCCGGAAATTGAGCTCGTGGATGCCCGTGATAAATCTGCCAAAGAAGATGATACCTGGCCTTTGGTGAAAACATCCGTGAACGCGATAAGGGATTCTCTCGCTCAGGGCAACCAGGTTCTGGTTTTTGTGAATCGCCTGGGGTTTGCGAATTTTCTTCAGTGCCGCGGCTGTGGCCATCAATTCAATTGTCCCAACTGCTCCCTCACTCTTCGCTATTATAAAAAGAAAAATATCCTGGCGTGCCATCACTGTGAGTTTAAGGACGATGTACCGTCTCAGTGTCCGGAGTGTGGTTGCCTGACTCTTACCCAGAAAGGTTTTGGTACGGAGAAGATCCAGGAAGTTCTTCAGAAAATATTTCCGGAGAAAACGATCGAGCGCTTTGACCGGGAAGAAATCAAGACACTCACACAGCTGGAAAAGCGACTCGATGATTTCCACACAGGGAAAATTGATATCATGGTGGGAACGCAGATGCTTTCCAAGGGCCACAACTTTGAAAAAGTAAAACTCGTTTTGATTTTAGGCATTGATAGTCAGCTTAACTTTCCCGATTTCAGGTCACAGGAAAGAGTCTATCAAACTCTCACTCAGGTTTCCGGACGTGCAGGGAGATACTCGCAAGACGGAAAAGTACTCATTCAGACTTTGAATCCGGAAAGCTCACTCTTTCAGATGGTGAAGTCGCACGGCTTTCATGATTTCTATGAATCGGAATTAAAGATCCGTGAGCTTTGTGACTGCCCTCCTTATAAGAGACTGGCGCTGATTCATTTTTCTTCGCGCTTTCAGGATCGACTGATTGGGCATGTGACGGAAAATATCGGCCCCATGGTGAGAAAACTGATCAAGGACCATTTTCCGGAAGTGATGATTCTGGGACCGCGTCCGGCCCACATCGAAAAGAAATCCAACCAGTTTACTTGGTCAATTCTTCTCAAGTCTCAAGACCTGACTCAGCTTCATAACCTTTTGAAATCTTTTGAACTTAATTACAAATCCCTCGCCTCCGTCACCTATAAAATCGACGTCGACCCCTACACATTAGTCTGATTTCTCAAGCTTTCACGACTTTAGTCCGATCAGACATTGAAGATCGAACCTTCAGTTGAGGAATATTATGAAAATCCTTTCTCTGGCCGTGCTTAGTTTATTCGCATTTTCTGCTCAATCAGCAGATGTATTCGATGCACTCGCGCAGTACCAGGCTTCCCTTACTCCAGAGGCGGGTGCAGCACCTTCCACGCCGTCAAGGCCAACCGCCGGGGTTTCAAACTCTGCATCCTCTTCATCAGTTACGAATGCGAACTGTGAAGGTGGACCACAAAATTCGATTCCTCTGAAAGTTGTGACGAGTCTCATTCTAAAAAAAGATGCGGCCCTTGATGTGAATCATGAAGCTTCTTCAGGAACACTCAGAGTTTCATCTTCTGCACCGATGATTGGTAACTGTAATTCCATGCTGAACTGGTCACTTCGTACCAATGAGATTGAAGGCAAAAAAACTTATTCCGTTGAAGTGAAATTTAAAGACGGCGAAGACTGTCCGGCAGAAATGCAGGCCGGAGACAAAAAATGTTTCCGCGTTGCCAAGATGGTCGATGGATCTGTGACATTTGAATCTAAGCCATTTAATAAATCCCTTGATGGTTTCAAGGCGTGTCTCACAGAATCTGGTGCAGTAAGTGCTGCCGGAGCTGTTGTGCCTGCCAGTATTTACAGACAGCCAGTTCAACAAACATTCACTGGTCTTGAAGAAAGCGGAAATCTCTATTTCTTCTCACAAGGTCCTTTCTCATCTTCGGAATCCAGCCGCTCAAGATTCGGTATGGTTCTCGCGAATGGTTGTGATATCTACGAAAAAATTCATCCGACAATTACTGCTGTGTATTCATCATCAGAGCTCGAAACTCAGCGCTTGAATGCGGAAGCCGATCGTCTGCGTGAGTGTCCGATCAGCGAGTACCAGCGTGTTGCTGATTTCGTTGACCGTTATCAAAGTTATGCTGACCAGCTCGGCGGCGTGAGAGATCACCTGATTCTTGAAGCTGCAAAAAAAGCTGTTACTGCTATCAACGCAGGAACTCAGACAGAAGACGACCTGAAAGTGATCGCTGATTTCGAACGCTACATCATTAATCCGAGAAAACAGCGCATTGAAGATCTTGCAAATTCTATGGAAAGCCTCCAGGGCGAAGAGCTTCAGGCCGCGAGAACGGAAATGAAGCGACTCCAGGATGAACTCCTGACTTTTGCGAAAACTCCATACTTTCAGCCAGGACTCACTGAAAAACTTATCAGCAAAGGTCTTTTCGGGGATGCTGAGAAAATGGAAGGCATTCGGATCACGATCGATCAGTATACAAGAATCGGGAAAAGAGAAGGTAACGTTCTCGTTACTCCTGAAGTTGCTCAGACGAGAATCACTCAGGCGAAAACCAAGCTTGCTGACCAGCTCGTTACAGCGAGAGAAAACTACGATGTTCGCACAGGTGTCACGACAGGCATGTCGGATACCTATAAAAACCTCGCTCTTGCGATGAGAAGAAACGTTCAACGTCGTACAGAAAACTATACGCGTGAAATTTACGCTGAATACGCCCGCGTTCAGCAGGGTGGTTACTGTTACGCTTACTTCCGGAATACACAGAAATGTATCCAGGATTCTCTCCAGCGCATTCAGGAGCTCCAGGTCGCCCTCCAGAGTTACAATAAAACAGATACGGATCGCGCGGTCGAGTTTGACCAGAAGGCCACTCAGTACGCGGCTCTTGAACTTGAAGGTCGCCGTTATGTAGCTTCACAAAACGGAGAGCCTGTTCCGACTGAAACTGCTGCCGTGATCGACACGACTCTTCCGGCCGCGCGCCCTCAGGACAACGCCGCGATGAATCCGCAAATGAATCCGCAGATGAACGGTCAGATGGGACAAATGGGTCAGCAATCGATGATGCCGGCCTGGATGATGAACCAGACTTCTCCTTACGGAAATACAGGTATGATGCAACAGCAGCAGAATCCTTACGGACAAATGTACGGACAGCAACCATCGTACCTTGG
>CANGAC010000158.1 GCA_947451425.1 Bacteriovoracaceae bacterium
CTGGCGAGTTCCTCGCACACCTTGGTCTCGGCGTTACTGTTTCTTCCCTCGGGATCATTCGGGCCCGCGTAAGCGACACCACCGAGATCATCGATGCAGGCAAATTCATTACCGAAGACCTTTTGCACCCCTCTCGTGGTCCGCATGTAATTGCTCATACCAGGTAGGGCCTCGACAGTAGACTTGGCAATCTCAGATTGCATGAGATCAGCGATGTTATAATCCCGGTTTATATCAGAGTGCCCATAGTCCGGAGGAATGGAGCCGTTATAGAACGCGTTATCATCTTTTCCAAAATGCATGGTCCAGTCCTGCGGCCTCATGCCCATGGCACGTCCCACTTGGTAGTGGAGAGAAAGTTCGTTGGGATCATTCGCCGGGTTCGGGAAACCTGAGCTTGCGCTTCCGGCACTTGCGTTAGAAGTTGTCTCCGGTAAAACCGCACGGATCTGCGAAGGTTGATACTGCTCACAGCCCAGAGTGCTCATCGCAAGGGCGTACTTGATGAGATTGTACTCCGGACGCTCTTTGAATTTCCGTGCAAGTCTCTTGGCCGAAAGATGACTCTGAACATCGGTGATTTTTAAATTCGGACGACGGACGTAATCCGTTTGCCTTCCCTGGGAAGCGTACGGATAGATGTCCGCATTCTCCACTTCGCCTTTGGGCCAGGGAAGTGTTGAGTAGCAGGGATTGTCTTTTTGTTTTTCGCGGAACTTTAAGTAATCGGCTTTCTGCTTGGTCGCCTCTTCTTCTGTGACTGCTCTGTGACCAGGGATGGTTTCTCCCCCGGTGTAAGCGTTGAACGTATCATCCTGCCCGCCGTAGAAGCCGTCCCACTGATCGTACTGCTGCCAGTTGGGTCGCGGATCCACCGGAGCATTTTCTCCACCAGGGTTGTGACACTTCAGACACAGCGCCGGGTTCTCTTCCACATGCGGGCCGGTGGGAGTTCTTCTTCCGAAATCCATGCTCACCATTTTAAATTTATCGGTGGCATCATCCCACGTCATCATTTCTACACGATTGTAAGTGGGCTTACTCGGATCACACGTGTAGCGGATCATGAGCTTTCCATCTTCCGACATGCGGATGATGCCGGGAAATTCTTCCGAGACACCCGGGCCCTGCGCACTCTCGGACTTAAACGTGAAGGTAAAAGTCTGAAGTGTTCCTTCCGGAATTGCGTTCAAAAAATCCTGCTGGTTTTTAATCTTCGGATCACTCGCGAGCTTCGTGAGATCCTGATAGTTGAAAGGAATTTCTGAACAGTCCGGGCGAACTCCGCCGGGATGCTCTTTGGTGGAAACAACCGCACCATCAGGAATCGTAAGACTCATTTTATTTGTCGAACCATCCTCTTTCAGAAGATTTTCCCGCACGTTCTGGGGAAGTGAACTGAACTTCACGACGTAATCATTCTGCGCATTCCGAAGCAGGATCTCATCGGACTCCGGTTTGAATTTCACGCCGGGTAAGCCGACGTAGCCTTCAAAGGAAAGAGGAGCTCCCAGGACCGGAAGAGAGAGAAAACCGACAAAAACAATAGGAGATAAGTGTCTCATTCCTTCTATTCTAAACGAATCAGACGGGAGGAGCTCCGAAGGAAATTTTGCCCAGTTCGCCTGCTCTGAAGTCCATCAGAATGAGCTTAAAGACGCGCTCAAGATCAGGGACACCTTTTTGTTTCAGGCACCCACGGACAGCGGCGATTTTTTCCAGGGCCTCATCAAGAGTCATCTGAGTATTTTCGAGCTTATAGCGCGTGAGGAATTCCGGCGTTTCGTTCTTAAGGAAGTAGTTCACGAGATAACAGGCCGGATCTTCTTCCCCGACAATGGCAGCTGGAATAGCGTTAATCAGCGAAAGCCAGAGCTTATGCTCGTCCCGCTCAATCATCGGAGGCATGATGCCGGGAGTGTCGAGAAGATCCATCTCTTCATCAACTTTGACCCAGAGATTGTGCTGAGTCTGGCCCGGTTTATCGGCGACCTTCACGGCATTTTTCTCGGCAACGGAATTAATGAACGTCGATTTTCCGGTGTTCGGAAGTCCGATGATCATGAGTTTGTATTTTCCCTTGGCCTTGATGTCTTCGTTACTTTCGCGACGTTTTTTTTCAATGAGGCCCCGGCACTTGGTGAGGACCTGCTTCATCGCAGACTTATCGAGGACGTTGATGAAAAGAAACGGCACCCCTTCTTTTTCAAACCAATCGTGCCATCTTTCATTCATCACGGGATCAGCGAGGTTCGCCTTATTGAGAAGGATCAGGCGGGTTTTTCCGGCCATCGTCGAAGTGAGAGTCTGATTACCGGAAACGATCGGGATCCGGGCGTCGCGGATTTCAATCACGATGTCCACCATCTGGACTTTCGCCTGAATTTCCCGCATCGCCTTCATCATGTGGCCCGGAAACCAGTTGAAAGCAGCGGTCGGAACGGCACCTATCACAGGCTTCTTAGCGACCGGGGTTTTGCCCCAGGTGTTGGTCTTTTTAGATTTATTAAAAGGCATGCGCTTTCAATAGCACTTAAATAGGCCATTTGATAGCATGGATCGATGAAGACCGGCCTCTTACCCCTCATTCACCCCCTTAAAATGACAGAGTTTCTCTCTCACTTCAGGAACAATGAGCCTTTTGTCGTCCACCACGACTCAAATGAGCACCTGGAACTGCGGAGCTTTTCCCTCCCGAATCTTCTCTCGTCCTGGACGGATTCCGTGCAGGTTCATCTCCCGGATCTGCGGGATGAAGCGAGTGCGGTTGATGTTCCGGCAGCTGAGGCAAAAAAAATGTTTGAGGAGGGCATGGGCATTCTCTTTAACGACATCAACCGGTTTTATCCTCTCCTTCAGGATTGGGTCGACACTCTGAAAAGTGATCTGGGCATCTCTGCTCAGACTTATGGACGCAGTCTCATCTATGTCACTCCGGATGGAAAGGGCACGGCCCCGCACTTTGATCAGAACATCAATTTTGTCCTCCAGGTCTCCGGCACGAAAACCTGGACCATGGGAAAAAATTCTTCTGTCATGAATCCGATGGTGAGACACACGATGGGCCAGCCGGTGGATCCGGAAATGATGAGCTATCTGATTGAGCCGATGGCCGAACAAATGCCGGCGAAGATAATGAGATTCGAACTGAAACCTGGCTCACTTCTTTTTGTCCCGAGAGGCATGTGGCACGAAACACAGGCGGAGGGTGAGGCACTTTCTCTGAATTTCACTTTCACGGCTCCCACCTGGGCCGATCTTTTCCTTGCTGCTCTCCGGAGCCGGCTGGTGTTATCACCGGAATGGAGAGAGTCGGCCGTTGTGAGTGAAGAAGAAAAATTCGCCTCCCTCCTGGAAAGTTTGAAAGAAGAACTCCCCCACTGGAACGCCAGTGACATCCTCGAAGCGACGGAAACATGAGTATCTCCACGACGCTATATCGGTTTCAGATTGAGCTCGCGGACATCGAGCGGGGAATTTATGAAACGCTGAATTTCCGCGTGGCCCAGCATCCTTCAGAACACATGCCCTATCTTCTGACGAGAGTGATCGCCTTTGTTTTAAATACTCAGGAGGGTCTCGCCTTTTCTTCAACGGGTCTCCATGATCCGGATGCGCCTGCGATCAGTATTCCCGATGCGTATGGCGGAAACCAGCTCGTGATTGAAATCGGCAGCCCGGGTGCTAAGAGACTTCACAAGGCAACTAAGACTTCAAAACAGGTGAAAGTATATAATTATAAAAATCCCGATCTCCTCATGCGTGAACTGAGAGAAGAAAAAATTCACCGGGTGGAAGAAATAAAATTCTTCTCCCTCGCACCGGAATTTCTGGAAAAACTCGCAAGCCTCATCAAGCGGGACAACCGCTGGTCAGTTCTCTTTGACGATGGAAGGATAACGGTTCAGGTTGGTGAGGAATCTATTCCCGGAGAACTCCGGACTCTCACTTACTAGGCAGCGTGCCGGGATTTCAACCTTTCTTCTTTCTTTTTCTTTTCTTCTTCTACGTATTGCTTGTTGATGTTCCGGAAGAATTCCGAAATGACAGCGAACACGACAAAACTGATGAAGACGAGGACGATTCCTCCGAAAGCATACAGATACAGTGCGATGTCACTACTCATGAGAAGTTAATTCGGAACTTCCCAAATTCCGCTTAAAGCAAATCTTCACATATGGGATACTTTCGCATGTTTATAAATGAATTTATTTGGGCCATCTCCTAGGACAATTCGATGAAATTCCGGCTAAACTGAGAGAAATGTACAAGCTACGTGATTATCAGCAAGAAGCAGTTGAATGCACCATCCGCTACTTTCAAAAGGAGCGCGAGCCGGCGCTCATTGTCCTTCCCACAGGTGCTGGCAAGAGCTTAGTCATTGCGGAGCTCGCTCGCATCGCCAAAGGCCGCGTCCTGGTTCTCGCTCACGTGAAAGAACTCGTGGAACAGAATTACCAGAAATATAAAAGCTACGGACTTGATGCCGGAATTTTTTCTGCGAGTCTCGGGAAAAAAGACTGGACCGAAAAAGCGATTTTCGGAAGTGTCCAGTCAGTCGCGAGAGCTCCGGATGATTTCTTCGAAAATTTCTCCCTTCTCGTGATCGATGAATGTCACCGGGTCGCCGAAGAAGGAGCGACTCAGTACCAGGACGTCATCAGGAAACTCAAAGAGAGAAGTCCGAACCTCTGCATCCTGGGTCTTACCGCCACTCCGTACCGGATGGGGCTCGGATGGATCTATGAATACTCTCATCAGGGAGAACTCAAAACGGATCAGAAGAGATTTTTCCGTCGCTGCGTTTTCGAGCTCCCGCTCTCTTACATGATCAAGCATAAGTACCTCACGCAACCAGTGAAAGTGGATATTCCCGTAACCTGTTATGATTTTTCTGAGCTCTCGGAGAAAAACCGCATGTACACAGTGTCCGAGGTGGAAGAACTCCTCAAGGCACAGAAAAATCTCACTCCTCTGATCGTCAATAACATCGTGGACATCACCGAGCGCTTTCATCGTCAGGGTGTCATGATTTTCTCGAGCACGGTGAAGCACGCTCAGGAAATTCTCAGCTACCTTCCGGAAAATCAGGCAAGACTCGTGATCGGTGAAACCGACATGGAAAGCCGGGATGAGATCGTCGATGATTTTAAAAAAAGAAAATTCAAGTATCTCGTGAACGTCTCCGTCCTCACGACGGGCTTTGATGCTCCTCATGTGGATGTGATTGCCATCCTTCGCCCAACGGAATCCAATAGTCTTTACCAGCAGATCGTGGGCCGTGGGCTTCGGCTTGATCAGGGAAAAACCGATTGCTTCATTCTCGATTACGCCGGCATGGGACACGACATTTACACTCCCGAGATCAGTGACAAGAAACCGCACAAAGATTCCGTCACCGTGAACGTCCCCTGCCCTGACTGTGGGTTTGAAAATACGTTCTGGGGCACAGTAGATTTTGATGGCGACATGATCGAACACTTTGGCAGGAAGTGCCGGGGGGCCACGCATGATCCGCAGACTCTTGCCGTTCGCCCTTGTGGTTTCCGTTTCCGCTTCAAACTTTGTCACGCCTGCGGGGAAGAAAACGATGTCACGGCAAAGGCCTGCCACAAATGCCAGGCGACACTGGTGGATGCAGACGCGAAATTAAAGCAGGCAAAACTTTCAAAGAATGCCCATGTTCTGACACCTGATAAGATTACATTTGATGAGCGGCTCGATAAAAACTCAAATCCGTATCTGGAAGTCCGCTACTACGATGCCGATGCCAAGTACCTCTCGGAAGCGCATTTTTTCAGCAACCCTTCATCGATCAAGAAATTCAACATCAATTTCCTGCGCTCGCACCTTCGTCGACCGGAACTTGCGATGGAACTCCAGACACCGGCGGATGTGATCCGGTATCAGAAACTCCTCAGACTTCCTTCATTTGTGATTGCGAGGAAGCAGGAAAAGTTCTGGAAGATTACAGAGAAAGTTTTTTCGGAAGAGCTTTAGGTTTCGCGGATTTCTTTTAAGACTGTAGAGATTGTTTCATCATCCACATCGGCCTGACGAAGAAGAGAAATCACCCGGTGAGTATCATCGGAATCCACCGCCTCAAGAAAATCCTCCACGAGTTCCATCGCTGCTAATTTTTCCAGGACCAGGGAACCTTCGAAATCACTCATGGCTTCACCACCTTAAAGATCCCGTAGGTCATGCTCTTCGATTCATAGGCCGCACGAATCCTCAGGAGAGAGAGAAGAAATTTTTTATTGGAACTCGAGCCTTTGAGAAAAAATCGGAGATACTTCGGATCCGTCAGAAATTTCAAAGCACATCGCTGGATACATAACGTCCAGGTTTTCTTCACCTGATCCGTAATGTCCTCATAGTGATAATCGCTGAAACCCGTTTCGCTCATAAGTTGTTTGTATTCACTGACACTGCATAAACGGAGTCGCCCTTCCTCGCAAATGGGCTTCAGGAGATGTTTCATTTCCCAGTCATTTGGGTTTTCCTTAGAGAGCCACGCGCAGATCCTGAGGCTTCCCCCGGGCCTTAACACGCGATACGCCTCCTGGAAAAATTTCCTCAGGTCCGGCATGTGCTCTGAGCTTTCAATAGAAAACGCCAGATCGAAAAAATCCGATGGGAGATCATTCTTCATCCAGTCACGGTGAAGAAGATGGACTGAGGGGTTTTCTCCCAATGACTTCGCGATCTCCAGCTGCTCCCGGGAAACAGAAAGTCCGGTGACATCAGAACCGTATTTTTTGGCCAGATAGCGGGAAGTTTCACCATAACCACAACCGATGTCACAGATTTGTGATTTCGCATTCAAATTCAGTCCCTGAAAAAGATGCTCGATCAAGGCGATGGTCGCCTCTTCACTGGATTCCTCCCCGGTCTGCCAGTAACCATGATGAACATGCAGTCCCCAGATCTCCCGGTAAAAGGGATCAAGATCGTTATAGTGAGAAGCGACCGTCTCAGGTGTTTCCTGGATGCGGGGTTCAATCATGGGAAAAGTCTAAAGGTCAGTCTTCCAAAAAGAACGGTGCTCAGGGCCAATGATATGAATCCTGTATCTACCTGATGGAAGTCAGTGTTCTCCTGGGGAAGCTTAGTAAAATAGACACAACAGGAGATACACATGAGTCACACAACTATCTGGATTGATCACGAAAAGGCCTACATCTTTCAATATGAAGCACAGGCCATCAAAGAAAAAATTGTTGAAGGCCAGAGGCA
>CANGAC010000159.1 GCA_947451425.1 Bacteriovoracaceae bacterium
GGAAATGCCCAAAGCCGATCGTTGATTACTTTGAGAATAAACGGAAGAAAAAATATCAGATCCAGATGGTGGACGCCCTCAACCTCATGGCCAATGGACTTCGGGCTGGTCTCACGGTGCCTCAATCGATCGGGATGGTGGTGGACGAGCTCCCCGCTCCCGTCAGCCAGGAGTTCAATCTTGTCCTTCAGCAGGCGAAGATCGGTGTTCCTTTGGACGAAGCACTCGAGAACTTAAAGAAAAGAGTTTATACAGAAGATAACGAGATGTTCGTAACGAGTGTCAATATTTTGCGCGAAACCGGCGGTAATCTTGCCGAAACTTTCGACACTATTGTTTCTGTGATCCGCGAACGCGTCCGACTCCAGTTAAAAATTGATACCTACGTTTCGTCCGGAAAGTTCCAGGCGTACGTTATTGGCAGTATGCCTTTTGTGATGATTCTTATGTTTGGGACCGGAGATGATGAGTACTTCCCTCTGCTATTCGGAACCATCTTTGGAGTTCTCGCATTATTAGTGATTTGCGGGATGGTTGCCCTCGGAATGTGGGTCATTTTTAAGATAATTGACATTAAAGTTTGAAGACTCGGATACCGATAAATATGAAGCCTAAACTGTCTTGGAAAAAGGTGGAACTATGAAGTTAATGAATGGACTCACTCTCGTTGTGATAACGATGTTACTCACATCGTTTGCTCACGCAGGAGTAAACCTTAAAAACGGAAATTTTTATATTTCCTACACTGACATTGTCGTCCCTGGGGGCGGCAAGAAACTGGAAATCACTCGTACCTACAACTCGAAGTCGACTGAGGTTGGATGGTTTGGTTTCGGTTGGGGTAGTGAATTCGAAACGAGACTGGAAGTGTCTGCTGACGGATCTGTCATCGTTCACGAACATGGATCAGGATCGAAAACACGCTTCACTCCTAAAACGGCCATTGATGCAACGGCTGCAGCGAAAAGAATCGTTGATGAGATGAAGAAGAAAACTTCTCTGAATGAGAAAGCGGCTTCCGATCTCGTCACTAAGCTCGCCAACAACGCTGAGCTTCGCCACACGTACGCACAGAACTTCGGAGTTCAGTCAACTGTCGCTCCGGGATCAACGCTTTTCTCGAATGACCGCGGCCCAATGGAACTCGCAGTCTCTAAAGAAGGTTACAAGCGCTCACACGCTGATGGACGCGTAGACTTCTTCAATAACGACGGTCAGCTGGTAAAAATCACTGATAAGTCCGGCTACTTTGTAGGTTTCACTTACAAGGAAGGAAATCTTGATTCAATCAAGGATTCCCAGGCGAAGCAGATCTTCTTCTCATGGTATCCGGATGGACTTGTTAAGGAAATCTGGTCAGCTGGTGATAAGAAAGCATTCTACAAGTATCAGGAAAGCGATCTCGTATCTTCAAAGGATATCGGTGATAACCTTTATGAGTACGGGTATGACAAGTCTCACAACCTGACAGAGATCCGTTACGCTGATAAGACGAAGCTCTCAGTAGCCTATGATCCTAAGACGTTCTTCGTGACTGAAGTGAAAGACAGAAACGGCGAGCAGACGAAGTATCAGTATGCTTCAAATCCTAAGAACCCTGATGACCATTACTGGACAATCGTTACCAAGCCAGGCTTCGACGGTAAGCCGGTTGCGAACCGTTACGAGTATGAAATCAAGGCCCGTCAGGATGGATCACGTTACACATACCGTATCATGACTGAAATCAACGGTATCAAGACTGACACAATCTACGCTGATAACTCTCTTCCGATCAAGATTGCTCGTGGTAATCACGTAACGAACTTCGAGTACAACGGACAGGGTCTCCTGACGAAGAAAACATCTACGAAAGGCGACTTCGTTAACATTGAATACGACGACAAGATCAGCAAGATCAAAAAAGTTGTTAACAATGAAGGGACGACCAATTTTGAATACGACGGTAAAGGCAACCTCGTTAAAGCGTGGAACAACACTGGTAAGACAGTGTTCCTGATTTACGATACCAAGGGCAAGATTTCCAAGATGGTTGACCAGGAATCTGCTACTGAGAAGCGCGTTCTCGCCTTCAAGTACAACGCTCTCGGAAAACCAGTTGAAATTGAAATGGACAAGGTTGGGAAGATCAACGTTGCCTATGATAACTACGGTGAGATCAAGAAAGTTGAATCAAGTGCAGGCCACAAAATGGCGCTTCAGGTGACTCAGGCTTTCCAGAACTTGCTTACGATCGTTAAGCCAGCTGGCGTAAACCTGAACATGTAATTTTGAGGAGACTAAAATGAAAATCGCTATACTCGCTCTCTCGCTTCTTACCACCTCTATGTCTTTTGCAGCTGAAAAGCCAAGAGTCGGAGAGTTTGACCCCACTCAGTGTGGCTGTGAAACCTGTTTCACGAATTACGGTGTTTGTACCGCTGTTAACCAGGGGAATGATCGTAAAGACGTGACACGCTCTCAGGCGGGTAACCGTAACAAACGCGGATCTAAGGTCCGCGGTCAGTAAGTCTCTTTTTCCCATGCATACTTATGAAAGCCCCTCGAAAGAGGGGCTTTTTATTTCCAGCTGCCGCAACCGTATACCGACTAGACATTACCACCTGTCTAAACTTTCGACACTTCCTCATAGGCATTCCAAGGGTTAAGCCCTCTCTCACTTGGCATCCCACTTGCTCTACTGATCATGAATATATTGTTCTCTCACAGGGGGTATTTATGAAGTTTTGGGTTATCGCAGTCATGTTTGCTCTTATGAGCACACTGTCTTACGCAGAAGAAGTCACCACTGATTGTCCATGGGCCAACCAGGACAACCGTAACGCCGGTAAATCGGTGAAGACATCGTCTTCTCAGTCTAAATCGAAGGGTTCAAAAGTCAGATCACAATAACAATTTAAGGGGGAGGCAGCTGCTTCCCCCTTTTTGTCATTGTTTTCTACACCTGCATTTTTTCTGCTTATTTTATCCATCCTCTTCTGAGGACTTAACTCCCATCACATTGGCACTCATCTTGTAATAAGGAATCCCAACAGAGGAGACTTTATGAAATTTTTGATGATTTTTGCGATCCTGACTTCCACCGCTTTTGCAGCGGAGTCTTATACTGATTGCCCGGCCATGAACCATAGCCGGGAGAAAGTCATTAAAGATGGAACTGTGAGGAAAGTGAGAAATGGAAGCCGGGTCGTTCGTCAGTGATGATTTTTGATGAGCTCATTGAGCTCTTCTTTTTCTTCTACGTGGATGACTTCCGCCGGCTCACTGCCGGCGCGAACCGGAGCAGCTAAACGGGACTTCACAGAATCTTTTACTTTCGGAACGGAGTTATTGAATAGCTTCCGTGAATATTCCTGAGTGGAATCAAAAGCACTGGCGAACAATGAACCAGCTGCATCCTGAAATGGAATCGTGATGTGAGAGAGCACTGAGTACACAGGTTCAAAGACCGGCTTACCATTTACATTGAGACAGAGCAGAAAAATAGTCAGAACGCAGATGCCTGCAAGTTGTAAAACAGTCTTCATCAGTTGATGCCCTCCACGCCGTATTCAATCAGTACATCAAAACTTTGTGAATCTAAGTCGAGTTCGTATTTCTGGGTCATCGTCCGGGTGCCGGTCGAGATCTCGCGCGCGATCATGCTGAGCTTAGGCGAAGAGAGCTGAATGCGCATGTTCCGGAATTCCTCATCGAGAGAAATCTGGCGACCAACAAGGATATTCATGGATTCGGCGAAGAGCGGAAAGAGATAGTTTCTGTCAGCTTGAGTGAGTTCTTTCCCATCGAGACAAAGGTGACAGGTAATCTTTCCGACGACTTCGCCTTTTAGTTCAAACTGCACATGTAAATTATCCGATGAAACGATCGGGTTCAGATCGTGACGATTGATGAGTCTCACATTGTGAAGGATCTTCAATTCCTGAATGCGGGCAAGTTCGACCATCCTGGTAACTTCCATCTCTTATTCCTTTGATTTCTCCGCCATGATTTTTTCTATCGAGTCCGTAAGCTGCTGCTTCTGAATGGGCTTGGCGATAAAGTCACTGGCCCCGGCACCGATCGCATCGAGCACGACATGTTCCTGGGAAAGTGAAGACACAATGATGACAGCAACTTCGGGAAAATTTCTTCCGATCTTTTCTGTGAGTTCAATTCCACTGACATTTGGCATGACGATATCAGCAATCACGATATTGGGTTTCTTTTCCTTGATCATGGGAAGGGCAGCTTCCGCAGTGGCAGCTTCGCCGACGACCTGGAAACCATCTTCCGTCAGCATTTTGTTGATCATGCTGCGGGAAAAATCAGAATCATCTACGATGATGATCTTTACGTCAGCTGGATTGAATTGACTCATGACTATCAGGATATCAAAAGAGTTGGAGATGGGAACAGAAAAGGAAAAAGAAAAGGCCCCTTTCGGGGCCTTCCTTTAAGCTGCGACCTGGTCGTCTTTCTTGTGCGGTTTCTTTTCTTCTTTCACTTCTTTATCGATGCGCTTGTGCTGGTCAAGGTTAAGTTGACCTTTGTAGTCCACCAAGGCGATCTGGAGAACTTCCTGAATATTCTTCACCGGGATGAAGGTAATTTTCTTACGGAAGTCTGCCGGTATCTCCAGAAGATCTTTCTGGTTCTTCCATGGAATGATGATCGTATCGATACCAGCTCTCATGGCAGCGAGGGCCTTCTCTTTAATCCCACCAACCGGGAGAACCTTACCTGTGAGTGTGATCTCACCGGTCATCGCAATATCCTTACTCACGTACGTGTTTGTGAGGAGAGATACCATCACTGTTGCCAGTGTAATACCTGCTGATGGTCCGTCTTTCGGAATTCCACCTGCCGGAAGGTGAATGTGGATTTCATTTTCCGCGAACACTTTATCATCGATGCCGAGCTCCTGAGCATGACTTCTGATGAATCCGAGTGCGGCCTGAGCTGACTCTTTCATCACATCACCGAGCTGACCAGTAAGCGTAATTCCGTGGCCCTTCATCTTGGTTGCTTCGATGTGGAGAATTTCTCCACCAACAGCAGTCCAGGCAAGACCAGTGGCAACTCCCACTTCATCGTACTCGTTAGAGTCTTCTCTTGAATACATCGGTGGACCAAGAAGCTCTTCAACCGTAGCTGAGAAGATATGCGTTTTCTGGTGGTGACCAGAGGCGATTTTCTTGGCGACTTTTCTGCAAAGTGCTCCCACCTGTCTCTCGAGGTTACGAAGACCGGCTTCACGAGTGTAACCAGTGATAACCGTCGCGACACCTTCATCATGGAATTCGATATGGTCATCGGTAATTCCATGTTCATCCATCTGTTTCGGGATGAGATATTTCTTCGAGATCTGGACTTTCTCTTCCTGCGTGTATCCCGCGAGGTTGATGATTTCCATACGATCACGGAGCGGACCCGGGATCTGATCAAGAACGTTTGCTGTAGCAATGAACATGATCTTAGAAAGATCGTAGTTCAGGTTCAGGTAGTTATCCCGGAACGTACAGTTCTGTTCAGGGTCAAGTACTTCAAGCATTGCTGATGAAGGATCACCTTTAAAATCAGAACCAAGTTTATCAATCTCGTCGAGGAGAATGACCGGGTTTACCGTTTTACATTGTTTCATCGCCTGGATGAAACGGCCTGGCATCGCACCTACATATGTACGGCGGTGACCACGGATTTCTGATTCATCTTTAAGACCACCGAGGGAAATCCGGATGAATTCACGACCGGTAGCTTTCGCAATGGATTTACCAAGAGAGGTTTTACCAACACCTGGAGGACCAGAGAAGCAAAGGATCGGGCCCTTCGCCGATGCGCCCTTCAGAGAGCGAACCGCGAGGTATTCAAGAATACGCTCTTTGACTTTATCGAGATCAAAATGATCTTCATCAAGAATATCTTTTGCGTACTGAAGGTCTGTGACTTCTTTCGATTCTTCTGTCCACGGAAGATCTACGATCCACTCGAGGTACGAACGAAGGATACTCGACTCTGAAGAATCCGGGTGCATTCTTTCGAGACGACCGAGTTGCTTGAAAGCTTCTTTCTCAGCATCGGCCGGAAGACCTTTCGCTGTGAGTTTCTCTTTCAGTTCAGCGAACTCGTCATTCTTATCGCTGTCTTCATTACTGAGTTCCTGTTTCATGGCCTTGATCTGCTCACGAAGGAAGAACTCTTTCTGGTTCTTGGCTGGATCAGTTGCATTGCTCTTGAGTTTTGCTTGTTGAGCAAGAACTTCGAGTTCTTTCAGGAGAACCTGATTGATGTGCCCGAGTCTTTCCACCGGATCGATGATCTCGAGAACTTTCTGCGCTTCCGAAACTTTAAGGTTAAGGTTAGAAGCAATAAGATCTGAGAGACGACCTGGATCCTGAATATCTTCGAGGACCATCAGGATATCCGGAGAAATAACTTTCCCGAGGGAAATTACTTTTTCGAGATTTTCTTTCGTCGCGCGAGCGAGGGCCTCTATTGTAGAAGTAGAAGCAGTCACCGGCTGGGTTTCTACTTTTTCTACTTTCACCTGATAGAAAGGTTCTGTGCCGACGAATTCCTTGATGCGTGCTTTAGCAAGGCCCTGAATCAGGATCTTGATCCGGCCGTCAGGAAGACGTCTCATTCGCATAATCATCGCGACAGTACCCATCTCATAGATCTCAGATGGAGACGGACTTTCAGCTGTGATGTCTTTTTGTGAAGACAAAAGGATCAGGCGGTCAGTTTTGTTGTAAGACTCTTCCACTGCTTTGATCGACGTTTCACGGCCAACGAACAAGGGTAAAATCATAAACGGGTAGACTACGAGATCGCGGACCGGCAGGAGAGGGAGCGTTTCCTTGAAATCAATCGCTTCTCCCTCATAATTTGTGACCATGTGTGGTTCTCCTAGATGTTCTCTTCCGTGAAGATCATGTACAGAAGCTAAATCGGGAAAAACAGGTTCATTCTTGATAGCTAAATGCATCTTTCTGAAACTTTTTTTCGTGAAAAAACCGAGGGTTTCGCTCCTAAGATGGACTCATTTCCCGAGCTGTGTGAGACTACTAATGACTCATTTCACTGACTTGAAAATTCCCGAGTAAAAGGCACCAATTTATGAGTGACTCCATTGGTATAGTGATCCTCGCTGCCGGTAAGGGCACACGGATGAAAATTGATACTCCCAAGGCCCTCGCACCGGCCTTA
>CANGAC010000160.1 GCA_947451425.1 Bacteriovoracaceae bacterium
ATTTTCCATGTTGCATAATGTAAAAGCCGGTTAACCAATATGCCAAAAAAGTATCAATTCGAGCTTCCCTTTGATGTGGATCTCGAAATGCATGTAAAAAAAGTTTATCCCGAGATTACTTCCTACCGGACGATCTCGCGAAGCCTGGATGCCAGGGGGGCCCCCCGTGGCAGAAAACCCATTTATCTCTACATTCTTGATGCACTCATCGGTGCAAATGATAGTTATCCGGAAACTGAAATTCTTCCGAAATTTCATCTGACGAAAAATAAGCCCATCATCATCGGTGCGGGTCCAGGCGGACTTTTCTGTGCTGTGAGACTCGCTGAACAGGGAGTCCCCTCGCTCATTCTGGAAAGAGGGGATGAGGCGGGAAAGCGCATGGTGAGAATTGCAAAATTCTGGCGCTACGGAGTGCTCGATGAGGAGACCAACGTCTGTTACGGAGAAGGTGGCGCAGGTCTTTTTTCTGATGGAAAACTCATCACGAGAATCAAGTCCCAGCTCGTCTCCTACGTCATGGAGAAGTTTGTGAATTTCGGAGCTCCTCCCGAAACGGCCTATGAATCCAACCCACATCTTGGGTCAAATAAGATCCGCTCGATCATCTCCAATATTTCCAACTGGCTCAGGAAAGAGGGCTGTGAGATCCGCTACAACTCGAAAGTCGAAAAAATTCTCACTGACGGTGAACGCGTGAAGGGAGTGAGACTCTCAACCGGCGAGGAAATTCTCTCTGATCACGTGGTCCTTGCAACCGGGCACTCGGCCCAGGACCTTTATCAGCATCTCGAAGAAATTAAAGTGGCGATGAAGCCCAAGGATTTTGCTGTCGGGGTCCGGATTGAACACTCGCGGCGCTACATCGATTCTCTTCAGCACGGATCATTCTGTTCAGCTCCTGAGATGGGATCGGCCCGCTACCGCCTCTCGTGGCATGATAAGTGGACAGATCACGGTGTTTACAGTTTCTGCATGTGTCCCGGTGGATATGTTTTATCATCCGGAACAGAGAAGGACGGCATTGTCGTCAACGGAATGAGTAACTTTGCGAGAAATTCTCCGTGGTCAAATTCAGCACTCGTTGTTTCTGTGAAAACTGAAACTGACTTGAAAGAAAAAGATCTGATGGCGGGACTCCGATTTCAGCACGAGATTGAACACAAGGCCTGGACTCTCTCCAAAGAAAAAGCGACCGGAAGAGAGCTTCCGGCCATGACGGTGAAAGAGTTCATGGACGGAAAAATTTCCGACAAACCACTTCCTGTGACATCTTCGCCATCCGGAGTTTTCAAGGCCGATATTCGTAAGATTTTCCCGGAGTTCATCATTGCTCATCTCCGGAAAGGTCTGGAGCAATTCAACCGTGATTTACCCGGTTTCATCCATGACGAGGCCCTTCTGATTGCGCCAGAGACCCGGACTTCGGCGCCCCTGACAATTCTCCGGAATAAGGAAACGCTCGAGTCCATTTCCCATAAGGGTCTTTATCCTTGTGGTGAAGGGGCGGGCTATGCCGGAGGGATTACTTCGGCCGCCGTTGATGGGGTTAAATGTGCTTTGAGCATCTTAAACGCGGAGTTTTCGTACCAGAGCGCTCAAAGTTAAGTGAATTCCCCTTAACTTTGACTCGCCATATCCAGTTGTATCCAGTAAACTCCACCGCAAGAATCAATAGCTAAGGACATTCATGAACCTGAAGAACATTGCCATCGTGGCCCACGTGGATCACGGTAAAACTACACTTGTTGACCAACTTCTCAGACAATCCGGACTTTTTTCGGCCCACGAACAACTCACTGAACGTGTTATGGATTCCGGCGATCTTGAAAGAGAGCGCGGGATTACAATTAAAGCAAAAAACTGTGCCATCCGCTGGAAAGGTACCAAGATCAATCTTCTGGATACTCCTGGTCACGCCGATTTCGGTGGTGAAGTTGAACGCGCACTTATGATGGTCGACGGGATTCTTCTTCTCGTTGATGCTTCCGAGGGTCCGCTCCCGCAAACTCGTTTCGTTCTTTCAAAAGCACTTGAAAGAGGAATTCGCGTAGCTGTGTTTATCAATAAAGTAGATCGTCAGGATGAACGTATTGATGAAGTTCGCTCTGATGTAGAAGATCTTCTTCTCGAAATCGCTGCTCAATCAGGTAAAGATATCGATCTGGATATTCCTTTCATGTACGGATCGGGCCGTGCAGGTTACGCATCCCTTGATAAGAACAGAAGAGAAGGAAGCCTTGAGCCGATGCTCGACTTCCTCGTTGGTGACTATTATCCGGCTCCGGTTGTTGATAAAGAAGGAGCTGCCCAGCTCCTCGTGACAAACTTAACTTATTCAAACTACCTGGGTGCGCTCATGGTAGGACGAATTCAGCGCGGAAGAATTTTCAACAATAAGCAGATTGCTCACATCGGCCGCGATGGAAAACCTAAGACATTTAAAATCACTTCACTCCAGATCTTCGAAGGTCTCGGTATGGCGACAGTTGAATCAGCTGAAGCCGGTGAGATCGCCATCATCTCCGGTTTTGAAACTGGTGACATCGGTGACACGCTCGCTGATCCACAAAAACCAGAAGCGCTTCCGCGGATCGAAGTTGAACCACCAACGGTATCCGTTCAGGTTTCGGTTTCAACTTCTCCGATGTCGGGCCGTGAAGGTGAATACCTCACTTCAAGAAAGCTTGAAGAATTCCTTATCGATGCTATCCGTAAGAACGTGTCTCTCAAATATGAGCCAACGAATGATCCGAAAGTGTTCATTCTGAAAGCTCGCGGAGAGCTCCAGGTTGCCATCGTCTTCGAAGAAATCCGCCGCGCGGGCTTCGAGCTCATGATCGCTCGTCCGCAGGTTATTACAAAAGAAATTGATGGCGTCCTGATGGAGCCATTTGAGCGTCTGATTCTCGATGTTCCGAATGAATCGACAGGTGTCATCACTGAGAAAATGGCGATCCGTAAGGGCCGTCTCGAGGCGATGCAACCATTCGGTGAAGGTCGCACAAGAATGGAATTCCATTCTCCGTCACGCGGACTCATCGGTTACCGTTCAACATTCCTCACAGATACGAAGGGCCAGGGACTTATGTCTTCTTACTTCGTAGGCTATGAGCCGTGGGTTGGAAAAATGCTCGCTCGTCAGAACGGCGCACTCATTTCTGACCGCGCTGGAAAAATTACTCCTTACGCTCTCTTCAACCTTCTCGCTTCCGGAAAACAATTCGTTCTTCCTGGTGAGCAGGCCTATGAAGGTCAGGTTGTGGGTGAGCATACTCGCCCGAACGATCTCAACATCAACGTCTGCCGCGAGAAACATCTCACGTCTGTTCGTACTGCCGGGAAAGATGAGAACATCATTCTCCCGCCAATCCCGAACAGAACTCTCGACTGGGCACTCGACTGGATTGACGAGGACGAATGGGTCGAAGTAACACCTAAGAGCATTCGTATCCGTAAAAAAGAACTCGAAGTGAATAAACGTACCGTCATCCGGTAAATGAAAATAGGGGAACTTCGGTTCCCCTATTTTTTTATTCCCAACTCAAACAGTTATTAAATAATCCGGCACATGTCTTGCTACATCATCCTCAGGTAACTCTACCGAGGAGAATATATGTTCAGCTCACTCATGTTTATTGGACTCTGCGCCGGTATCTACTGGGGCGTTTCGCAACGTAAAAAAATCAAAATTGATCGCCAACTCTAGGAGGACTTATGAAAAAGCTTATCGCAATAGCTGTGATGCTTTCGCTCTCAGCATGGAGTGCGACATCACAACCAATCAGACAGGGTTCGGGCTACGCACCCAATGACGGTTCGGCCCGTCCGGGAAATCCCGGCACATTTACTTCCAAAGCAGGAATGGGGAAAGCAGCTCCGAAAACTACAGGCGTAGGCACTGATATTGATGGGGCAGGAATCATGGGAACCAGTACGACAGTAGAAGGATCTAATGCCGATCCCACGATGACGGAAACGGAAGGTTTAGAAAGAGGAAACACCTCACCAAACCCTATTTCCAAAGACACCACTCTTCAGGGAAAAATGCAGACCGGCCCTTATAAAACCGGCACTCAGAAGCAATTACAGGAAGAGGAAATCGATTACCGGACTAACCCCGATGTCGATCATAACGACATCGACGCCTCGGAAGATCAGTAAGTTAAAGTTCATCGACCCTTCCGCCGATAAGAAAGGTGGGAGGGCCTATGAAATATCTTCTAATTTTTTCTGTGTTTATCTCTACCGCATTCGCCAAAGATAATCTGAACGACTTCAATAAGAAGCTTCTGGAAAATTTTGAGAAAGATGTGAAGGGCGATAATGATCTTTCACTCAGAAAGAATCAGGGACCGTCCCGGGGACCAGCTTCAGTGGCCCCCGTGGTGATCGAAGAAGAGCAGAAGTTCGATAAGAACGTCCGTCAGACCGGTCACAAAGACTGGTAATTATTTCGTAATCATTTTCAGGATATCAATCGGCACTGGGAAAAACGTTGTCGTTGCTCCACCGTTCATAGAGATCTCTCTCATCGTATCGAGATATCTGAGAGTGATCGCATCTTTCTCACTGCCGAGGACTCTCGCAGCTTCTGCCAATTTCTGAGAAGCTTCAAACTCACCCTGAGCAGAAATGATCTTCGCACGCTTTTCACGTTCGGCTTCAGCCTGCTTCGCCATCGCTCTCTGCATATCCAGTGGAAGATCGATCGCTTTAACTTCGACGTTGGTGATCTTGATTCCCCAAGGTTCACTTACTTCATCGAGGATCTCCTGAAGCTTCAGGTTAATCTTGTCACGGTGACTGAGAATTTCATCGAGGTCATATTGACCGATCACGGAACGAAGAGTCGTCTGTGCAATCTGCGAAGTCGCGTGATAGAAATTTTCGACGGTGATGATGGCGCGCTCAGGATTGCTGACTTTGAAATACACCACCCCATTCACTTTCAGAGTCACGTTGTCTTTCGAGATGATATCCTGAGAAGGAACATCCATCGTTACCAGACGAAGATCAACTTTGATCATCTTCTCAATCCCGGGGATCAGGATAATAAGACCAGGACCACGGACATCCTGAAATTTTCCGAGGCGAAGAACAACACCGCGCTCATACTCATTCAGAATTTTGAAAGTACTGAAGAGAATCAGTATCGCGAATATGACAAAAGGAAGAAAGGTCATCATGCTAAGCTCCTTGGCTCGTTTTTTTCTGAATCTTGAGTAACAGTTGCTCTTTATCTGCGGACACAACCTCAATGAGGTCGCCGGAAATTAACGGATGATCAGAGCTCGCATTCCAGATTTCTCCGCGGACTTTCACCTGATAGTGAGTGCCATTTTTTCCCATGACGACTCCTTCCGAGGAAAGAGGAACAAAGAAATTTTCTTTCTTCTTCGCCTTCCGGGAATCTTTCAGGAGATACCAGATGATGAAAGTAAACGGGGTGAGGATCCCGAGAAACGTCGAGATGATCACGGGATACTCCACACTGATGAATCCACTTTCTCCGTGGAAAAGAAAGACTGATCCCAGAGCGAGGGATGAGAGCCCAGCGATCGCGAGAAGGCCGTAGCTCGTGACATAGATTTCCAGGAGAAGACAGACAACAGCGACAAAGATGAGTCCGAGTGCACCCCAGTTAAGCGGAAGAACCTGAAATGCCATCGCGGCAAGAACGAGAAGGACTGCACCAATGGAGCCGGCAATATATCCGCCCGGCGCCTGAAGCTCGAAGTAGATGAGGGCGACTCCGAGGAGGAAAAGAAAATACGCTGTCGATGGGTTACTGAGAACTTCAAGAATCTGCTGGCTCAATGAAGGAGTAATTTCTTTCACGGGTGTGCGATCAGGGATATTTAAAACGAATGTTTCTTTTTCCGTCTTCCAGCTTTTTCCGTTGAGAGATTTAAGAAGAGTTCCTTCGTCGGAAACGATGCCATCGATGAGGTGCTCACGTAAGGCTTCTTTCTCTGTGAAAGATTTTGCCTCTGTAATCATTTCCACATAGGGGCCCGATGGTCTCCCCCTTAGTTCGCAAAGCGAGCGAACTAATGCCGAAAGATCGTTCATCGCTTTTTTTCGTCCGTCGCTTTCCGTGAGATCGCCGGAGAGTCCGACCGGTGTCGCGGCACCCATGTTCGTTCCCGGAGACATGAAGATAAAGTGCGCTCCGGAAGCTATCAGCGATCCCGCGCTTGCAGCTGAGGCGCCTCCGGGAGTGACCCAGACGACCACCGGATGAGGGGCCTTCGAAAAAAGAGAGATGATCTCTTTGGTCGTACTCACCAGGCCACCGGGTGTGTTCATTTTTATGATGCTTAATCTTCCCGGTGCCGGTTTCAGAAGGTCCGAAGAAAGATAATCAAGAGTCGCAGGAGTAATGGCCGACCGGATGGAGAGAATTCTGATGTCTTTCACTTCAAAACTGCCTGCAAAAGCAGAAGGCAAAAGGGCGCAGACAAAGAGGCCAACCAATAGTAGAATAGAATGTCTCTTCATTCCTAAGAGAATAGTGAAAAAGAGAAGTGCGGGCAAGCACTAAGGGACCAGTATGGCATTGCAGAAAATGATCTTTTATCGGGCGACAATCCTCAATCCTCAGAGCGATAAGAAGTGTGACTTCTATCGTGACGGGATTCTCGTGGTAAAGGGGTCTAATATTAAGGACATTCTTCCTTACAAGAAGGCCCTGGCCATTTATGGTGACAAGCTCACAAAAAATCTGAAGGATCTCGGGAATTCTGTCATCCTTCCAGGTTTCTTTGATATGCATTTTCACTGGGTGCAGGATGATGTGAGACAAATGCCGAAAGATTCTCTTCTTACGTGGCTCGAAAAATATACTTTTCCCACCGAAGCAAAATATAAGAACAAAGGCTACGCAGAGAAAAAAGCGAAAGGCTTTTTTGAGAAACTTGCGCGCACCGGGACGATAGGCGGTGCTTGCTATAGCTCCGTTCATGAGCACGCCGTCGAAGCAGCGATGAAATATGTGAAAGGGGACTTTGTTATCGGAAATGTTCTCATGAACATGAATTCACCGAAGAATCTCACTCAGTCCGAAACGGAATCACTTTCTCTCACGAAGCGGCTTATTAAAAAATTCGGGAAACGTCATTCTTTCACCCCAAGGTTTGCCATCACCACCACTCCGAAAGTGATGAAAGAGGGAAGTC
>CANGAC010000161.1 GCA_947451425.1 Bacteriovoracaceae bacterium
ATTCACTCAAGTAGTGCCCCATCACCCCGTGAGTCTGATCGTACATGTTCACTTGCGGGGTCATTCTGCTGAAGGCGATGTGTTCGACGATCCGAAGACCATAAACCTTGTCCATGAGACCGGCGTAGAGGCCAGAGTTTTTATTGAAGCGATACCCAAGGTAATGATTGCGGCTCCGGTAACGGTCTTGTCCCAGTCCAGGAATCTGCTGCTCGAACTTAGGATCTTTACCGAAGTCTGCCACTGCAATGAACTTATCATTCTCACCGAATTTCAACGCCGCTCGTACGTCGAGCTGCATGGTGATCCATCGTTTTTCTTCATTGTTAGAAGACCCCGGATTTTCCACCAGAGTGAAACCGCGGTAGTTGGCCTGAGTGCGGAGGAATTCCTGCTTCGGTTTCCGGAAAAGAAAACCGGAAGTGTAAGCGATCTTTTCCTCGGACCAGGTCTTCGGATAAAGAGCGCGCGAGGAGATGAGCGTCGCCGAAACCGCTCGACCATAATCATTGAGCTGTCCTCCCCCCATGGGATTGAAGTGACAGTTCATGCACGACTGGTAACCATGGCCGATGTAGTTAGCATAGGCCCAAAGAGTTCCCGGCAGAAGGAGAAAAAGGGCGAAGAAAAATTTCATGGCATCTCCGCAATCCACTTCCGGAGAAGCTGGTATTCTGAATCAGGTAGAGCACCGAGGCCCTCGGGCATGTTGGCATTGGGACCACCGGAATTGATGATTCTCTTGATGAAAGAGGAATTATCCGGATCTCCCCGATTGATTAAACCAGAGTTCAGCCACTTCTCGTCGCTGGTGTAGCCCGCCCAGTTGTTGTGATCTCCCGAGTGGCAGCTGATGCATTTCTGCTGGATGATCGGAAACGCCGCTGAAAAATTGGCATCTCCTGTATCCACTTCCTGCTGAGGATCTCCTCCATACTTCAACCGATCCGCAGAATTGGAATTGTATTCATCGCAGGAGGTATACATGAGGAAGGATAGAAGGAGAAAAATCGCAGGCATTGTTTGTCCCGGTTTGAATCAGGACATACAGGTATGGTGAAAGAGAACAAAAGTATTTGCCTCGACAGCAATTGAAGAGCGTTAAACACGTCCCGTCTCTCAGGCGGAATCGTTTATTCTCTCAGGAGTTAACATCATCTTCCCAAGAGAAGCATAATTTTTTCAGTGACGGGATGAATAGTCTTTTAGGTACTGAAGAAGAAACGCCTGATCACTTGCTGTGACGTCGCTTCCTCCCTGAGGCATGGAGCCACTCTTCACCGAAGTATAAAAGGAAGAACTCGCCGGCGAGGAGACATTGATCCATTTGGCGAGACTTGTTTCTGATCCCACGCTGTGACAACTGCTGCAGCGGTAAGGAGTCAGGATGCGCGCTTTCACCTGCGCGTAAGTGATGCCGGTAGAAGGTGTTGGGGTCGGGGTTGGGGTCGGCGCCGAAACTTTCAGGTTGGCGATGTAGTCGTAAACCATCTCAAGGTCTGACCCCGAGAGCGGCGACTTGCCCTTAGGCATCGATCCACTCTTGACCTCAGTGTAAAGCGAACTTTGTTCGGGGTCTCCCGCCACCACCCAGGCCGAGAGTTTTGCCTCGGTGGAAACCTCAGCGTGGCAGCTCAGGCATTTGGGTGTGAGAATCGCCGACTTAAGCTGAGAGAAGGTGACATTATTCTGTCCCAGACTATGAATCGAGCTGTCGGAAACTTCCACAGAAGAAGTTTTCGGACCGCAGGCAGAGAGGATGAGAAAGAGACTCAGGAGAATTGGCGTAAAAATTTTCATTCCGCCAAGCTAACAGAGAAAAATTGAAATTCAACAGACTGAAAAGTATCAGTCTGTTGAATCCAATCGAAGAAGAATTTACTGAGCGAAAATCACACCTTTGATGTCCTGGAAGGTGATGTACTGGCCGCGGAAGCGGATCACCTGGATATTCCCGACAATCGGAGCACCACTCACCTGGATATCTTCAATGTCTTTTCGGGGAATCTGTTCGTGATCGGTGATGATGACTTCAATTTTTGAGATCGGCATCGACTTCGCGTGACCGGTCACCTCACCCGTCAGGGCAAGTGATGGAAGTGCGAAAAGGATCGCGAATAAAAAAAGAAAGGTCTTCATTGCAGGTCTCCTGGAAGGGTGTCAGAAAGCATGGTTTCTGAAAGATTGATAGTGAAGTACGGGATGTCCCCGAAGGAATCAGGATTGTTCATGATCGCGTGCATTTTCATCACACACTCTTTCTGAATCTTCTTGATCTCTACGATAGCATCCGTGCACAGGGACTCAGACATGGAGAACATCGAGTTTCTCCCCTGAGCGATTGTCCCTGGTTTATAAAACTGGACCAGCGCCGGCAAATGTTGAGCGGCGATTGAGAGGTCCAGTGAAAAATTCTTTTCACGGGCGTGAAGACGGCCTTCAACTTCCTGAAGGAGTCCGGCCTTGATCATCTCATCGGCTTTTTTCTTACCGTAGCCACCGAAATTCTCGGCGATGACCATGTAGTCAGTTCCGTTGTGATTGGCGGCGAGTTTGTAGATAAGATATTTTGTCTCGTCTTTCAATTCGACGTTCAGGTCACAATCGTAAGAGTGTTTCCCCCCGGTCGCGAAGACGAAATTCCCGAAGTGCTTTCTTAAAAACTCCGAGATCGCGGGCTCCGCTTTCTCGAGGATCGTGGCGAGATTTTTTTCCCGCATGATATAGCTCACGATATTGAGAACAGAGTGAGGAGCGATTTCATTTTTCTGCTGGCCACTCATGAGGCGACGAAGAGTTGTCACAGGAACATTGGATCTCGTCGCGAGCGCATTGAGGGTCAGCTGAGAATTTCTCGCCATGTAAGAAGCAACCATATCGGTGAGGCTCCGGATGAGATCATTGTTTTCGACTAGTTCCATTCATCCCCCTTGATATATTCATATCAAAGAGAGAGACCTGAATAAATAGTAACAGTTGCCTGATAGCTTATAAGAGGTGTGCAGGCCCTTATTGGCACCGTTCAGTATCAACTTGGCCCTATCTTCCCGGGCCGCAGGGGCGTGTGCGAACAGTAAACTTCAGTAATCCCGTAACGTCATTTGAGTCCACGGTGAGAATGCCGTGCCGTGAAAGATTTCCATCTGTAATTTCTGCGGTGATGTGATTCTTCAGATCAAAGCGGATGCTCTTTCCATTTGCGCCGGAACAACCAGAATTGAGATTCACGAGAGGTTTTGCAACACCGGTCCAGCTGTCATCCTGTGCTGTCGGACGCGAGCGCCAGTTCTTATTAATAATGACGGTGGGATTTCCGCGGGAGTTTGCAATTCCCTGGTAGCCCACAAGAATGGAAGAAAAGTTTCCTTCGACTCCCGGATCAAGCATCGTAGCCCCGCGGGCCTCGAGGGAAATTTCCAGGGAATCTGCTTTCGTTCCCGGAGGAAGGTCAGCGACAAAACTTAAAGCACATTTCCGGTGAGAGATGGTTGTCGTGTTGCGGTTGTTCCTGCGACCGCGGGAAGTTGTCGCATCATTGTCATTGTTCCCGTCATACTGAGGAACCTCCGTGCGGAATTCATCAAAGAGAACAGAAAGAGCAGACCCATCCGGAGAAATCGCTGTCGAGACTGTCCCCTGCGGACACCCGGATCCCGCGTAAGTGACCTCGCGGAAAGTAACCGATTGTCCCTGGGCGATAGCTGCGAAAGTGAGAGAAGCGAAAATAAGGAACTCTTTCATATGGTTCTCCTTTTTCTTCAAACTAACTTCGTCTCATCACAAAATAAAGTTCGAATCAAGATGGGAAAGAGATCGTCGCCCACCTGGTCTATCGGTCAGATGCATGATGAACCACGTGGTCGCCAAACTCTTCACACCCTGCTTTTGGGGCTTCACGAACAATTCCGGTAATCGTTATCGTGGGATTAATCCAACCGGGACAGGACGATCCCAAACAACAGCTTCAAAGGAGCTTCGAATGTATTCGATTGTAAAAAAACTCTCTGCTCTCGCACTTCTTGCTTCAACTCTTACTGCCTTCGCGCAGGATTCAATTTCTCTCGGTTACCCGGCGACTGGCGGTAACGGTTGTCCAGCCGGGACTGCTTCTGCAGTTGTCTCTCCGGACGGGAAACAACTCTCCATCATCTTCGATCAGTTTGTGGCCGAGGCCGGACAAGGTTCAGGCCGCACGATGGATCGCAAGAGCTGTAACATTGCAATCCCCGTCCATGTCCCGAACGGATATTCAATTTCGATCCTCGCGGTCGATTACCGAGGCTTTGTTTCTCTTCCCCAAGGTGCAACTGCCCGTCTGACAGCTGAATATTTCTTCGCCGGCATGCGGGGACCTCAATTCGTCAAAGATTTCTGGGGTCGCCAGGATTCTGATTACACTTTCAACAATGCTCTCGGCGTTCAGGCGATGGTCTGGTCACCATGCGGAGCTGACGTGAACCTTCGTGTGAATGCCAGCATGATGCTCAAGAATATGTCAGCCCAGACGGCGATGGCGACGGTTGACTCTGCCGACTTCAGCGCAGGAATTATCTACCAGGTTCAGATGAGAAGATGCATGTAATACCTTCTCTGATTGATAGGCGAATGAAAGGGGCAGCTTCGGCTGCCCTTTCTCATTTCTGCTCAGTAGAAGCGATAGAAGCGATTAAGACGCTTGATAATCTGAACCGGCTTGTACTTCTTAGACTTGAAAAAATCTTCCGTGTAACGTTGATTGACGGCCGGGAGTGTGAACGCCCGGATCGCCAGCACGTTCACGATTTCTTTCGACGTCCCGATGTGCGAGTAAAAAACAAGATAGAGATTGAAAGTCTGATAGTCCGGAGGAATGGATCCCGAAAGGTACTGCCTGATGAAGGAATGAAACGCGATCCGGTTGAGATTCTCCATCGACGAAAGTTCGGAGTCCTCAGAAGGCTTCACCTCCTCCCCGTCTGTCTCTGAAGTCGGGCCGTTTTTCTTCTCAGTGGCGATAAGCGAAGAGTATTCCGCGACGAGTTTTTCCGCACGGTCAAGCCACTCTTTCTGGTCGATGTAAAAAATCAACTGACCATTGTAATTGAAGACTCCATTCTTCTTCCGGCTTCCGCGGGGAATTCGTTTACAGAAAAAAAGTTCTTCCGGAAGTGAACAGTTCACATCATCACTATGCTTGGCGATTTCCGCCACAGGAATAAGTAGAGTTTTCGGAATCCGCTGGTCCGCTTCCGAGCCCTCTTCGATCTGGTCGAGGGAATCATCAATCAGGACCCGGGTCTCAGTCAGAAGCCCCACAACATTCTTCTGTTTCCGGTGAGAGATCGTGAGATCCCAGACTTTCATCGCGGCATAGGTCCCGCCGACGATGAGAAAAGCGGCGATGATGGCGCGGTTGAGTTTGGCCATATCTTTCCGGAGGACTTTCTTCTTCTTGAGTTTTGCCTCGAGAGTCTTCAGTCGTTTTTTGCGGACTTTCTCCGTCTTCACCTTCTGAAGTTTCTTAAGCGAGATCACTCTCGTCTTATCTTCATTCGCAATCGGAATCTGTTTTTCTTCTGCGAATTGTTCCCGCAGAGGCATCTCCGGAAGATCACCCTTGTCTTTATCAAGCAGGGTAAGAAGAACGCCTTCGCCCAGACGGATGGAAGAAAGCATTTTGAATTCTTCACGGCGGCCTGGAATCATTCTTTCATCGTTGATGAAGGAACCGTTGGTACTCCCCTGATCAATGGCAAAACATTTATCGTCGGCGATGATCAGCTTGAGATGCTTCCGGCTGACTTCGGAAGACGGAATGACAATATCATTAGTCTCAATGGAGCCCAGGTAGATCTCTTCCTTATTGAGGACATAAATGACCGCACCCTTGGTGTCGGCAAGGACTTCTAAACGCATATCTCCATTCTAAACGAAATAATGAAGATGTTGTTAAAGAGTTTGATCCGTAGGGGCACTCTTGCTGTTTGATTCCTGAGATTTTTTGAAGGACTTCTCGTCGAACTTCTTTCGTTCTTCCGTCTCGGCCGGGGCATTTTTCATGTCCTCAACCTGAGACTCGGCCGATGTACGGACTTTTCGCTGGTCCTGACGTTTTCCGGAAAAAAACTGGCGCATTTGTTTGAACATAGGCCCTCCTTCACATTACACCTGCGAAGGGGGTGCCATTACGGCGTGAGTAATTCCTGAAGAACAGCGCGAAAATCATCATTTCCCCCGCGGGAACGACGGGCCTTGGTACGGTAGATGTTCCATACCTTTTCGAACTCTGCATCATCGGCGAGTAAACGCTCTTTCACTCTCTGCAGATCACGGGGCCGCAACTTATATTCTTCTTCGATCATTTTAAGGAAGAGACTGAATGTTCCAATATCCATGTCCCCATTGTGGCGCAAAGGCTGAATGAATCGCAAGACTTTCCTTAAGTAGACAGGCAATGGCAATTGCACAAATATGACCATAATGCTTGGTTTACCTGAGGAAACGGATGCCCTTACTACCTGCACTTTTCATCCTTCTTGTTTGTCTGTCGTGCGGAAAAGCGAAAGACAAAAATTCAAAAGAAGAAGAGGTCCTTGAGACCGACGGCTCAAATATTCAGGGTGTCTATGAGACAACCCTGACGCCGCTTAATCTCAATAGTTCCCTTGAGGCCGTGGGCGCTGCGGGAGTCCAGCGTTCGTACGATTCTTTTAAGGCCTTCGTGAAACTCTACATCGGTGACCAGGGAGTCATTCACAAACAATTTCTTCACCTCGGGTCCCGTTGTCCGACACCCGAAGATGATATCAATGGCGATGGTTACCTTGATCTCCGGGAGGCGCACTTCGTGTCCGGAAATGTCCTCATTCCGCTGGATGGTGATATCGATTCTCAAATGGGAGGAGGTAACACTTACCCGCAGGGAAATGGTGTGGCCGGTGGTTACTTTTACGAACGGACCGCAAGTTTCAGCAGGATGTTTGAAGACCTTCGCGGAGTTGATCAGAACGCACTTGATGACCTGGAAAAAGTTCCACCGGAAGGCGTGAGTCTGCATCAGAAAGTGATTCTCATTCTCGGCGTTTCGCCAGGGATGCATTTACCGGAGTCGGTCGACAGCATGGGAGGAAATCCCCAGAGATCGTTCCCGATTGCCTGCGGAGTTCTTCACCGCTCA
>CANGAC010000162.1 GCA_947451425.1 Bacteriovoracaceae bacterium
CTGCAGGGATTTACGAAGTGGAGTTGGGCTCCAAGTACAAGCAGACCAAAAGCAGCCGCTTCGTCATTTCTGTCACCTTATTTGACTTTGCATTCGATGCTTAATTTTCTATCCTAATTCCAGAAGCACAACGCCAGACACCCCCCAAGGATAGGAGGAGTTTTGAACAAAACTTTCATTCTGGATACCAACGTTCTCTTACTCGACCCTCTCGCCATCAACAAATTCGGATCCAACAATAAAGTTTTCATCCCGCTTACGGTGATTGAAGAGCTGGATAAGTTCAAGAAAGACCAGAACGAAAACGGACGAAACGCCCGTTACTTCTCGCGCCTGATTGATGGTTTCCGCAGTCAGGGATCGCTCTTCAAGGGCATCACTCTTGATAATGGCGGATCTCTCCAGGTCAGTGTCACAAAAGGTTACAAGGGGACTTCTCCGTCGGAACTTCGCCTTGATCTGAACGACAATCTCATCCTCGCTGCTGCCATGAATCTCAAGGACGCCGGCGAGAACGTTACCCTCATTACAAAAGACATCAACCTTCGTCTGAAATCAGATGCCGTTAATATTCACGCTGAAGATTACGAAACAACTGACGTCAGTATCGAAGAACTTTATTCCGGCCAGCGGGTTGTTCCGTTCGAGCTGGAAAAAATCGAAGAGTTCGAGAAAGAAAGGTTCCTGAAAATCGAACCGGGTGACATTCAGAATCTTTATCCGAATGAGTATCTCGTGATCGTGGATAAGAATAATCCTTTCAAGAAAGCTCTGGGCCGCTATCACTCCCGCAAGGGTGGGATTGTTCCTCTGATCAAGCCGAAAGAAGGCGTCTGGGGAATTCATCCGAAGAATATCGAGCAGCAGTTCGCCCTCGATGCTCTCTTGAATAACGAAATCAATCTCGTGTCGCTGGTTGGTAAAGCAGGAACAGGGAAAACCCTTCTTGCGATTGCTGCCGGTCTTGAATGCGCGATCACAAAACAGAATTATTCCCGCGTGCTCGTGTCCCGTCCGATCGTTCCGATGGGAAGGGATCTCGGGTTTCTTCCGGGCGATATCAGTGAGAAGCTGGGCCCGTGGATGCAGCCGATTTTTGATAACATCGATTTCCTCTTTGGTAACCAGCGTGCCCGCAATGAGATGACCACGTGGGATGAGCTCATTAACCAGGGTCTTCTCCATGTTGAGCCACTGACTTACATCCGTGGTCGTTCACTTCCTCAGCAGTTCATGATTGTGGACGAGTCTCAGAACTTAACTCCGCATGAAATCAAGACGATCATCACGCGCGCTGGTGAAGGAACGAAAATCGTTCTGACCGGGGACTCTGAGCAGATTGATAACCCGTACCTTGATTCACTTAATAACGGTCTCGTGTACACCATTGATAAGCTCAAAGGTGAAGACATCGTTGCGCACGTGAAACTCTCGGTTGGTGAGCGTTCGCCGCTCTCAGAAATTGCCTCGAAGCTTCTATGATCGTAGGACGCTATCAACGCCGGTATCTCCGCGCTCCCCATAAGGGGAAGATGCTCTACCTGGACGGAACTCATGTCTATTCCGCCCAGGTCCTGAACATCTCGGAGGACGGAATGTTGGTGGAAAACATCCCGAATTTTCCGGAAGCGGATGAACTCGCGATCATGATCAATCTTCCGCAGTATCCTCTTCTTAAAGGGCTCACGTACGAAGATTTGGTGATGCTGAAGCCGGAGAATCTTTCGCGGACGATTTTCCGTGCCCGTTGCCGGATTGTGAGAAAAGGTGAGCTCGCTCGCGACATCTCTAATCTCTTCAAAGCAAAAGTCGGGATGCAGTTCATGCGGATCCTGGCCCACGACAAGAAAGTCATCGAAGAATACGTTTCTACTTTCGGAATTAATCTCATCCATCTTCAGACACTGATTGATTCGTACAATTTTGATGAGGACGCCAAACTCAGAACGAGAATCGTGGCGCGCTTACTCGGCTATAAAGAAGATACCAAGATGGCCCAGCTGCGGATGCAGGTCTCAACGGATTACCAGTCCCTTCAGTGGCTATAAAGTCACAGTCAGATTTTCACATTTCGTCGTAATCGGCAGAGGCGCAAAAGTTGCGGGAATGATTTTGGTAATCTTGCATTCTTTCATTTTAAATTTCTTCGGATCACGGATGCGGCTGTAGGCCGGTTTCTTTTCATTTTCAGCGCCGTAATTACAATCCACGATGAGCGTTCCTAAAACAGTCTTGTCGCTCTTTTGCTGAATCTCCACGGTGTAGCGCTGGCGAAGATAAGACCAGAAGCTGACCCATTCCGGTGCCGGTAAGACCTGAAGCTCACCAATATCCTGGTGCTTCAGCTGAATGTTCTGAACATCGGCGATCACTTTATCGTGGAGATAGGTGATGCCGGCCTTATTGGCGTACAGACAAAGAGCTTCTTTCCCGGAGATTTCCAGAAAGCTCTGGTCGTCCATGTTCTGGATCGCCTTGAGCGCCTGATCGAGAACGAAGGCAGGATTCTTTCGGAAGCCAAAACCATAAGGGTCACAGGCAATCACAAAAAGGGTGAGAGCAAACAGGGCCATAATTTTCATTGATTATCCTCTCCGGATGACCCGCATTATGCCTCACGCCGGAAAAATAGGAAGGGATTTGAAATTATTTCCAGTAAACAAAAGCCGGGTACTAAAGGATAAATTAAGGCTCAGGACATTGCTTGTCCAAGGGGGCGGAAGGTAATATTTGGGCCCCAAACCTTCAAAAGGAAAGACAAGAATGGAAGTTCCTGTTGAGCTAAAACAGAGATACCTTTCCCGAAGAATCCAGGAGCTTGCTGTCCTGAAAGAAGCGTTATTGAAGGATGATTATTCTCACGCTTTGAGAATCGGTCATCAGGTCAAAGGCAACGCCGTTACTTTTGACTTTCCGCTCATGGCTTCGATGGGCTCTGAGCTCGAACATGCGGCCAGGAAGCAGGATAAGGAAAAACTTTTTATCATCGTTCAGAAAATGGAATCGGCGATCACTGCTGCCCAGAGCTTCTTCGTGGGTCGTAAAGCAAGTGTAGTGCCAGAGCTTTTCCCACGTTCCTGAAGAAAACTGATTCTTTCTGCCCCAGAGCAGGGCGTATTACTGCCCCGAATTTCTCTACTGTCCTTGTGCGCCCGGTTCTATCTTCTTAAAAACTCTTACAGAATCTCTTGGCCTCTTCCTTGCTTTACTCGCTTTCATGAAAGTGAAAAAGAAGGCAGAGAAAAAAAACAGAAATGACCTTAATCACAACAAGCTCATCAAGGAATCTTTGAGAGAGTTGTTGGGTCAGGGCCTTGTGGAGGGCCGGGAGAATACTAACTTCGACCGTACTTTCGTTCTCAAATATGCCGTGAGCACCCGGCCGGTTCACCCCATTAATTGAGGTGTCCCAAGACTTGTGACGGTAATGCAATTATCTTACTGGCCATAGGTCGGAGGAGAAATTGCACAAGAAAAAAAACCTGAGGGTGCTTCAGATAGAAGATGATGAGAAGGAATTCCGCATTGTGGAATCCGAACTCATGAAGGTCACGTCTCAATTGCAACTCACCAGAGTTTGTGAAGAAAAAGTATTCCGGGAAACTTTATCCAAAGATTCCTGGGATCTTGTTCTTTGCAACTATCACTCAAAATGCCTCGAGGCCCGCGAAGCTCTTCGTGCCGTCAGACATGCACACGGGGATCTTCCGTTCATCCTTATCTCCGGAAATATTGGCGAAGAAGCAGTTGCGGCCCTCATGAAAGAGGGAGTGGATGATTTTCTCCTGAAAGGAAAATACTATCGCCTTGAAGCGATGGTCAAACGTGTCCTCATGGACAGAGATATCAGGAAGAAAGAGGAAAAAGCTCAAAGGAAGGCATTCGAAGCATTTGCAGCCAAAGAACGAATGCTGGCGATTGTCTCCCATGATATTAAAAATCCCCTGAGCGCCATTCACCTGGAAGCGCAGATGCTCCTCCGGACTGTGAATAAGTACGGGAAGTCTGTGATGGGCGAAGAGGTGAAAATCCAGACCGGTAGAATTCTCAAAACGACGGATCGTCTTCGTTCTCTCATTGTCGATCTCCTCGACAAGAACAAGGGACAGGAAGGACTTAAGTCGATCCAGAAAATTCCGGTTGATCCCGTGAAATTAATTTATGAAAGTCTCGATCACGTGAGACCACTCATCCAGGAAAAGAAAATCACAGTTCACTACAAGGCTCCGGAGAGTTTTCCGGAAATTCCCATGGACCGGAATAAAATGTTCCAGGTTTTTGCCAACCTCTTAAGTAATGCGATCAAATTCACTCCTGAGTACGGCGACATTCACCTGGAGATGTCGCTTGAAAACGGAGTGGTTTGTTTCTCTCTGACCGACTCCGGTCGAGGCATCGGCGAGGGGGAAAATGATAAGATTTTTGACAAGTACTGGACGGGAAAGAAAAACGACGGTTCAGGTACGGGACTCGGATTATTCATCTGCCGGAGTATCATTGAGGCCCATGGCGGATCAATCAATTGCAAAAATGTTTCCGGAAAAGGTGCCAACTTCAGCTTCACACTCCCGGTTGAAACCAATTCGAGGGCCGCTCCAACAGTCCTGCCGGGAGAAATCATTGTTGTCGATGATGATGAAGACCTCTGCGAAGTCATTTCCTGGGCGCTCACCCGCGAAGGTTATGCCGTCCGGAGTTTTAAAAATGGCGAGGATGCCCTGTCCTTTCTTCAAAGTGGCCAGCCGGCGCCGGATCTTCTGATTGTGGATTTTCACCTTGGGGACATGGATGGTAGAGATTTTCTCACGCGACTTGGGACAGACGCTGATCGCTGTCCTTTGATTTTTGTTTCGGGAAGTCCGGATGAAGTTTCAGAGGCTATCAGTGGCGGGAAGTACCATGCCGTCGTTGAGAAGCCCCTCGACCTTGAAGGGCTTCTCCATGAGGTAAAAATTCTTAGTGTGCCTTATTGGCAGAAATCAGGGAACGCAGCATCCAGGCAGCTTTCTCATGGACCTGCATCCGTTGTGTGAGCATGTCTGCAGTTACATCATCTTCACACTCTTCAGTAACACTCATGAGTTCACGAGCGGTGCTGACAACTGTCTCATGACCAATCACCAGATTCTGAATCATTTCTTCCGCTGTGGGGATCGATGATTCTTCCTTGATCGAGCTCACTTTAGAGAATGCTGAGAATGAGCCCGGGGCATATTCACCCAATGCGCGGATTCGTTCAGCAATTTCATCCACTGCTTCTGCGAGATCCTTGTACTGTTCTTCAAAGAGAATGTGCAATTGGTGAAAAGATTTCCCTGTCACGTTCCAGTGATAATTCTGAGTCTTCAGATAAAGAAGATAAGAATCAGCGAGGAACTTTGAGAGGCCACGGCACAGGGCCTTTCGGTCTTTTTCGTTAATCCCGATGTTGATGTCCTGTGGGGTCGAAGAGAAATCCGCTTCAATCTTGTTTGGCATAACTACTCCCTGTTATTTCGTTTTGCTTTCATCTTTGTAATCTATAATGACGAGAACTTTTCCGGCCTTCGTGTACGACGTCTGACCCGAAGGCAATCTGGTTGCACTGACTCCCGATTCTTCGACGTTTTCTTTCACGCGATAATCTTCACCCTTGGTCAGGCTGCTCAGGAGATCAGGTTTTTTTGCCATATTAAAGACATCAATCTGAGAACTGGTATGCAAATCTTCGCGGATGTATTCCCGGATGGTATTGGCCCGGGCATTTGCGAGCAGGACATCCTTCACAGAGGCCTTCGTTTTCGCATTTCCCGGATACTCTTTGTCTGACCAGGCGAGCACTTTTATTTCTTCAATCTCCCGTCCGGAACGGGCCGCCTTCCTGGCAAATTCATTGAGATACTTTTTATTCGTTTCTGTGAGAACGGATTTCCCCATGGGGAATTCCAGCGCCGTGTACGGGCTTCTTTCAAAAGCGTCCTGCGCAATGTCCTGATTCGCACCAGGCGCAGCAAGGTTATCCGGCGCTTTGTGAGCACAGGAGAAAATGGTTATAAGAATAAAAAGTGTTGGTGTGATCTTTCTCATACTGAACTAAAGAGGAGCAACATTGATGCCAAAAAATCTCTGCCGGATTTCCTTTGCTTAAAGTCTCGGTGTTGAATTCTGCCTCAACGCAAGAGGGAAGACTGGCACGAAACGTGCTTTTTGAGTGGTAACGAATCTAGGAGGATTTATGAATAACCAACAAAATCAGAATCAAAATCAAAATGAACTTAATAAAAAAAATGTCCAGGTAAACCCGTCACGTGATGCGGATTACGGAGATAAGGACAAAGATTTCTCGGTTGAGTCTGGCGAGCAAATTGATGAAGAGGCGAATGAAGAAGTGAATCCTTCGAAGCTCGACACAAAAGAAGTGGATCTCGACCGGGGTGGAGTAGAATTCAGCGGTGGCGGGAAAAAAGCGGATGAGCGTGGAATGTCGTCAGATCTTGGCAGAGATATTTCAAGTAAAACCGGGAAGAATACGCCGGCACCAGACATGCATTAAACATTGATCGCAAAAAAAAGGGCCCCGAAGGGCCCTTTTTTTATTTCTGAGAAGCGATCTTCTGCATCGCTGAGAAAGTTGCAGGAGAGACGAGGTCTTTCACATCATTCCATGCATTGACGGAATCCTGAGCGGTCGGTTTGGCAATCTTGCTCATTTCCGCAGACACGTCCGCGAGAAGCATGTTCGCCTGATCGAGTTCTTCGTTAAAGCTCTGGCGCTCAACTTCGGAGAGTTTGAGTCTGGCCGCTGCTGCCTTATTGAGGGTCTGGAATTCAATTGTCTGATCACCATCCAGGATCACAACACCGATAGCGGCCACTGCTGCTCCGGCGATGAAAGGGATAATTCCAATAAGGCATCCAAGATCAGAGCAACCGTCTGTCATGATTTCCGTCGCGATCCATCCTCCAACGACTCCTGTTCCAATTACAGCAAGCCCAACAACAGCAACTGATCCTCCGGTGAAGAGACCGACAGCAGCTTGCGAGGGCTTAGAGTGTGTGAGGGTGACGAAAGTTAAAAGGACTGCAAAGAAAACTCTTATCTTGTTCATAGGACCTCCCGGTCGTTTGTAAGCTTGGCGGAGTCTACCGACCGACCGGTAGGGTGACAA
>CANGAC010000163.1 GCA_947451425.1 Bacteriovoracaceae bacterium
AAGAGACCGACAGCAGCTTGCGAGGGCTTAGAGTGTGTGAGGGTGACGAAAGTTAAAAGGACTGCAAAGAAAACTCTTATCTTGTTCATAGGACCTCCCGGTCGTTTGTAAGCTTGGCGGAGTCTACCGACCGACCGGTAGGGTGACAATGAGTATTGTAAAAAAGAAAGGGGCGCCTGAGCGCCCCTTACGGTTAAAAACTTATCTTTCGGTTATTTCTGAGAAACGATTTTCTGCATAACTGAGAACGTTGCCGGAGACACGAGGTCTTTGACCTTGCTCCAGGCAGAAGCAGAATCTTCAGCAGAGGGTTTCTCAATTTTTGAGAGTTCAGCTTTCACGTCAGCAACCAGCATGTTCGCCTGATCAACTTCTGAGTTATAAACCGAAAGCTCAGAAGCAGAGACTTCAAGTTTTGCTGCTTCGGCTTTACTTAATTCACGGAACTCAACCTGCTGCTCTCCATCGAGGATAACAAGGCCAAGGAGAACCAATGGGCCCAGAAGAAGAACGGTGAGACCAGCGCACAGGCCGCTGCTATCGCCACGGCAACTATGAAGAGTAGAAAGTGTCACAACACCAGCGCCACCCGCGATCACGATTCCTACGATTAATACTGGAGTAGACACGGCAGCACCGACGGCGGCTTGCGAGGGCTTACTGTGGGTGAGAGTCGCAACAGTTAATAATAAAGCGATTAACACTCTTAGTGATTTCATGAAGACCTCCCGGTCGGTTTTAAGTGGCCGGAATGTACCATCAGTCGAGATGAGAAGATGAAAGCGTGTAAATAAGAAAGGCCCCATTCGGGGCCTTCCACTAAATCAGATTGTTAGAGGGGAATTAGTCGACGAGTTCCGGATTCAGGAGCTGGATCTTAGGCTTCACGAACTTGTGCGCGCGGGCCCTGATCTCTTTTAAGATGAGCTGGCTCTTGGAGAAGAAATCCTTCCCGTGCTTATCATTCGAGAATTCATCCAGAAGATAATTCACTTCCGTCTCGAGCTGAGTATTGCTCAAAGTCTTCAGGTACTTTTCAAACGACTCAACCGAGCGACGAAGTTCTTTCAGTTCTTTGAAAGCTCCGAGATCAACCACATTTACGTTAGACATTTAGCCCCTCATTTATTTTTCGATCGTCTGCCATCCTGGCCCGACCTTTCCCCCGAAACATCGCAAACGCTGGGCCAGAAACCCGATTCACAAAATGCGATGTCGTAATGAGAAGCTTATAAAGAGTTTAGTGAGGCTACGACAATCCACCTCCGTTCTTTTCTTGGGTTTTTGTAAAGATTACCGTTCACACGGTGCCCAAAGGTGAACAATTTACCGGTCTTACACGGTAAAAACCGGTGACACAAAGCGCCCAATAAATAAAAAAGGGGCCACTAAGGGCCCCTTCAATGTCACCGAACTATTTGCTCAGGTATTACGCGTTCTTTTTGAACCATGCTTTTGAACCCTGTGGATCTGGTTTCATGGTGTCTGCACCTTTCTTCCAGTTCGCAGGACAAACTTCACCAGACTTCGCTGTGTACTGATACGCCTCAACGAGACGGAGAGTCTCATCTACTGAGCGACCAACAGAGAGGTTGTTGATGGTTGAGTGCTGAATGACGTTCTGGTCGTCGATGATGAAGAGACCGCGGAGAGCGACGCCTTCATTGACGAGAACTTCATAGTCACGGGCAACTTTCTTATCCAGATCGGCGATGATCGGGAACTTCACTTCACCGAGTCCGCCTTCAGCGCGCGGCTGTTTTGTCCAGGCAAGGTGAGAGAAGTATGAGTCCACTGAACAAGCGAGGAGTTCGCAGTTCATGGCCTTGAATTTATCTGAAGCATCAGAGTAAGCGATGATCTCTGTAGGACAAACGAAAGTGAAGTCGAGTGGGTAGAAGAAAAGAACCTTCCACTTGCCTTTATAATCATCGAGAGAGATCGACTTGTTTGTGCCGTTAACGAGAGCGTCGGCCTTGAAATACGGTGCCGGGTTACCAACGAGACGTGCCATGCGGGACTCCTTCTCAAAAATGAGTGTTTAGATCTGGATCATCAGACTGTGTTGAACCCCAAGAATCTATGCGTGAATGACTTAATTTTCAAGACTATGTGACCCATAACCTTGAACTCTGACAATAAGTGCCCATCTTCTAAAAAAGGTCGCAAAGACTTAAAATTTAACCTCAAGAATAGACGAGAATTTTCCGATAAGCCTGTCAAAAGGACTCAACATTTTCGTCATAAAAGGACCAGCATGAAAGATCCAGTCATGGGCTACATTCCTAATCCCATCGTTATTGAACAGACCGCCCGTGGGGAACGTCAGTATGACATTTACTCGCGACTTCTCCTCGACAGAATTATTTTTCTCGGAACAGAAGTGAACGATACCGTCGCCAACCTTTTGGTGGCCCAAATGCTCTTTTTGGAGCAATCTGACCCGGAAGCGCCGATCCACTTTTATATCAATTCTCCCGGAGGATCCGTTTACGCCGGCCTCGGAATCTACGATCTCATGCAACACGTGACCTGTCCGGTTTACACGTATTGTGTAGGGATGGCGGCTTCGATGGGATCGCTGCTTCTGCAAGCAGGGACAGCGGGTCACAGATATGCCATGCCTCATGCGCGGATCATGATTCACCAGCCACTCGGGGGAGCTCGTGGGCAGGCGACGGACATTGAAATTCAGGCGAGAGAAATTCTCGATCTGAAAAAACAATTGAACGAGATTTACGTCAAGCATACAGGGCGAAAATACGAAGAGGTTGAGAAGGCGTGTGACCGTGATAATTACCTCGACCCAGGTCGCGCGAAAGAGTTCGGTCTCATCGACAATATTATTATCCCTAAGGGTAAAGCGAAAAAAGATTCTAAGTAATCAGAACCAGCGAATAGCGAAAAGGCGAACATGAGCAAAGAGAAAGGCGGATCATACGGAAGCTTGAACTGTAACTTTTGCGGGAAATCGCAGAAGGAAGTTAAAAAGCTCATCGCTGGTCCCGGAGTTTACATTTGTGATGAGTGTATCGAACTCTGTAACGACATCATCTATGAAGACTCCGTCAAAACCGTTACCAAAACGGCGACGGACAACGTTCCGAAGCCTCACGAGATCAAGGCCCACCTCGATCAGTATGTGATCGGCCAGGATCGCGCGAAGAAAATTATCTCAGTTGCGGTTCACAACCACTATAAACGTATCTCGTACCGTCCTTCGGGCCGTGATGGCGATGAAGTGGAACTCGTGAAATCGAACATTCTCCTCGCTGGTCCTACCGGATCAGGGAAGACGCTCATTGCCCAGTCACTGGCCAAGTTCTTGAACGTTCCGTTCGCCATTGCGGACGCAACGACGCTCACTGAAGCTGGTTACGTAGGGGAGGACGTTGAGAACGTTATTCTTTCTCTTCTCCAGAACTGCGACTTTGATGTCGAGCGCGCTCAGCGCGGGATCGTCTACGTGGATGAGATCGATAAGATTGCCCGTAAGTCTGAGAACCCTTCTATTACCCGCGACGTTTCCGGTGAAGGTGTTCAGCAGGCGCTCCTGAAGCTCGTGGAAGGGTCTGTCGCGAATGTTCCTCCTAAGGGCGGACGCAAGCATCCTCAGCAGGAATACATCCAGGTTGATACGAGAAACATTCTCTTTATCTGTGCCGGTGCTTTCGTTGGTCTCGAGAAGATCATTGAGAAGCGTATGACGAAATCAAAAACTGTGGGACTTACCTCGATGAACACAGGGAAAGAAGAGAAAACTCACCTGGAAACTCTGGGCGCCATTGAGCCGGAAGATCTGGTGAAATTCGGTCTCATTCCGGAATTTATCGGTCGTTTGCCAGTTACTGCGATGCTTGAAGAACTTGATGAGGCAGCTCTTGTCTCGATTCTCACTGAACCGAAGAACGCAGTTATTAAGCAGTATCAAAAACTTTTCGACTTCGATGGAATCGAACTGGAATTTACTCCTGACGCCATTCTTGAAGTCGCACGCGTAGCACTCAAGAGAAAAACCGGTGCCCGCGGACTGCGCGCAATTCTTGAGCAGGTCATGCTGGACGTGATGTACGATCTCCCAGGCAACGAGAAGGTCTCGAAATGTATAGTGACCAGAGACGCCATTGTCGGACTTGGGAAACCAATACTGGAAGAGGGTGATCGGAAGAAGAAGGCTGAGAAGGCCGGTGCCAAAGCGGCCAAGAAAATCGAGAATGCCTCATAATTACTGACATGCTAAACAGTTTTTAACTATTAGTAATCATTCAAATCAGTCGGGCCCGGAATTTATTTCCGGGCCTTTTTTTTTCTATAAAAGTTTCGGCGATTCATGGGATACTTAAGATAACAGTCCTTCATGAATGAAAGGCTGTGTTTCCGAGAGACTGATGCGCAGGAGGTGCTATGTCCGATAAGAAGTCTGAAGCCCAAAACAACTTCCCTCTCCTTCCCCTTAGAGATGTGATCATCTTCCCCCACATGGTTGTGCCCCTTTTCGTAGGACGTGAGAAGTCTATCTCTGCGCTCGAAAAAGCTGCTAAGAATGGCAACGAACTCTTCCTGGTTACCCAGAAAGATGCTTCGGTTCTCAATCCTGAACGTGAAGACGTTTACGACATTGGTACGGTTGTATCGATCATCCAGATGCTGAGGCTTCCCGATAATACGGTGAAGGTTCTCATCGAAGGGAAATACAGAGCGAAGATTAAATCTTTCCGTTGTGAGAACGACGGATACTACTCTGAAGTTGAAAAATGCGCAGACGTCGTTGAGTCCGATGTAGAAGTAGAAGCTTCTATGCGCTCAGTGAAGTCTGTCTTCGAACAGTATGTGAAACTCAATAAGAGAATCCCTCCTGAACTTCTTATGAGTATCTCTTCTATTACTGATCCGAGCCGCCTGGCCGATATCATCGTCGCTCACCTGACAATGAAGATTCCTGAAAAACAGGACATCCTCAATGCTGTGAACGTTGATACCCGTCTGCAGCTTCTCCTTGAGAAGATGCAGGGTGAAATCGAAATCATCAATGTTGAGAAGAGAATCCGTTCCCGTGTGAAAACACAGATGGAAAAATCTCAGAAAGAGTACTACCTGAATGAGCAGATGAATGCCATCCAGAAAGAACTCGGCAACAAAGACGATAAGTCTGACCTCTCTGAGCTCGAAGAAAAACTCAAAGCTAAGAAGATGCCGGATGAAGCTCGTGAAAAAGCTTTCAAGGAACTTCGTAAGCTTAAATCTATGTCACCAATGTCAGCGGAAGCTGCCGTTGTCAGAAATTACTGCGACTGGATGATCTCTCTTCCTTGGGAAGAGTATTCTTCAGACGATAATTCTGTGACGAAAGCCAAAGAGATTCTCGATAACGATCATTACGGTCTGAACGACGTAAAAGAGCGTATCGTGGAATACCTCGCGGTCCGCTCACTCGTGAAGGACGACACCAAAGGAACACTCCTTTGTCTCGCCGGTCCTCCGGGCGTTGGTAAAACATCCATTGCTAAATCTCTCGCTGAATCCCTCGGCCGTAAGTTTGTCCGTATCTCCCTCGGTGGCGTACGTGATGAAGCTGAAATCCGCGGTCACCGTCGTACCTACGTCGGTGCCATGCCAGGGAAAATCATCCACGCTCTGAAAAAAGCGGGAACATCGAATCCGGTTATCCTTCTCGATGAGATCGATAAAATGAGTTCAGACTTCCGCGGTGATCCAGGTGCGGCGATGCTCGAAGTTCTCGATCCGGGTCAGAACAAGACTTTCGGTGACCATTACATCGAGTGTGAATACGATCTCTCTAAAGTGATGTTCATTATGACAGCGAACGATCTCGGAGCAATCCCTGGTCCACTTCGTGACCGTATGGAAATCATCCACATCGCTGGTTACACACCAGATGAGAAGATGCAGATCGCGAAGAAATACCTCCTTCCGAAATCGTGGGAGTCACACGGTCTGAAGAATTATCCGGTAACTGTTGCGGATAAAACTCTCATGCAGATCGTTCGTGGTTACACGAAAGAAGCTGGTGTCCGCGAACTCGAACGTCTCATGAATACAATTGCCCGTAAGACGGCAACTGAAGTTGTGACGGAAGATATCAAGGAAGGCCGTAAGTTCACTGTGACTGAGAAGAATCTCGAAAAATATCTCGGCCCTGTGAAATATGACCGCACTGGTATCGAAGAGCAGCCGCAAATCGGTCTCGTCAATGGTCTCGCCTGGACTTCGGTCGGTGGCGAACTTCTGAACATCGAAGTTGTGACTGTTCCAGGTAACGGAAAAATCCAGATCACCGGTAACCTGAAAGAGGTCATGAGAGAATCTGCTACGGCGGCACTTTCATATGTACGCTCGATCTCGAACCGCCTGGGTGTTGACCACGAATGGTATTCGAAAAACGACATTCATATCCACGTACCAGATGGAGCGACGCCGAAAGACGGTCCTTCAGCAGGCATCACCATGGCCACTGCTCTGACTTCTGCGATCGCCGGTATTCCGGTTCGCCAGGACGTTGCAATGACCGGTGAGATTTCCCTCCGCGGACGTGTCCTCCCGATTGGTGGTCTCAAGGAGAAAATCCTTGCTGCTAAACAGGCCGGTATCACGACTGTGATCATTCCGAAGAAGAACGAGAAAGACATCGCGAAGATTCCGGATGAGATCAAATCAGGAATGGAAATTCGTCCTGTGACTGAAGCTGAAGAAGTTCTCCGTGTGGCGCTGAACCTCACGAAGCCGGAAGAGTTCATGAAGGCACGTGCCCTCAAGGTTCTCGATGGCGAAGCGAACCTCGAAGTCGCGAACTAAAATCTAGTTTTCAAAAAGGGCTGCCTTCGGGTGGCCCTTTTTTTTTCCTATTTAAGAATGAACGAAAGAATACTCTGGTAAAGTTTCCGGCGTGTGTCCCTGTCTTTCAAGGCAAACTCTTCAATGAAGCCGTCTGAGAGCATGTGAGACGCATCGAGGACCAGTGAAACCTGGTTGGAGGCGAGATCTTCCGGCACCAGCGTGTGAGGAAGTTCGATAAATCCGTCCGTCGCACTCACCAGGAACTTCTGCCAGGAATTGTATTTCAGGATGGCACCCATGGGGGA
>CANGAC010000164.1 GCA_947451425.1 Bacteriovoracaceae bacterium
CCCGGTACTGCGGCAAGCGTGCACACAATAAAGAACATTTCCCATCCTACACTGGCAGCAATGTATCCCGTTGGCGCCGGAAGAATCACGCGGGTGATTCCCATGACTGATGAGAGTAAGGCGTACTGAGTGGCGGTAAAGCGCTTATCCGTTAGAGCGGCCATGAAGGCGCCATAAGCGGCCATTCCAAGACCCGCTGAGAAGTTCTCAAACCCAATCACACCCGCAAGATTCATCCACGTCACGGGGAGCTTCGCGAGAAGAGCAAATCCCAGAGTCGATACGGCCTGGAACACACCGAAGATGATGAGTGACGGCTTCATGGGAATTTTCAGCATGATCGTTCCGCCAATAAGTCCCCCGAGGATCGTCGCAATCATCCCCACACCTTTGGCCACTGTTCCCATATCGGTTTTTGAGTACCCCAGTTCGAGAATAAACGGCGTGGTTAAGTTCGCGGCCATGAGGTCACCAACTTTAAACAGAAGGATGAAAAGAAGAATCGTGAGGGCCCCAGGTCTTGTGAAAAATTCTTTGAGAGGACCAACAATGGCGTCTCTCATGTTGTCCGGAGACTTGATGTCGGTTCTTTCTTTCGGAGAAATGAGAGTAAAGAGAATCGCCGGCGCCATACACAGGGCCATGATCTGATACACCTGCGCCCACGGCACCTGATCGGCGATGATCAGCGCTCCTGCACCGGCGAGGAGCATCCCTAAGCGGTAGCCCGTCACATACACCGAAGAACCAAAACCTAATTCTTCATCCGGAAGAATTTCTCTTCGATAAGCATCGAGAGCAATGTCCTGAGAAGCTGAAAAGAACGCAATCAGAAGTGCAAGAATTCCCACCGCCATCAGATGCTCTTTGGGATTCACAAAAGACAGAGAAAAAATCGCTCCCATGAGAAGCGCCTGGAAAAGAACCATCCAGCCCTTACGGCGGGATAGAAACGGAAGCTTGAAGCGGTCCAGAAACGGCGACCACAAGAATTTGATCGTATACGGAAGACCGATGAGTGAAACCATTCCGATCGTCCCGAGATCCACACCCTCATCCGACATCCACGCCTGGAGAGTTCCGCCCGTCAGGAGAAGGGGAAGCCCCGCCGCGTATCCCAGAAGAAGTAGACAAAGCATTCTGTAGCTGAAAACTTTCTTCCAGGTCTGGTTCATGGGGTCCTCTTAGAGATAAGTGGGCTCGTGATAATGGAAAGCGTTTTTCGAAAGAATCGGTTCGAGTTTTTTCTTCGCGAACTTCCCTTTCCGGAAGCTGATTTTTTTAATGGTCTCGCCCAGCGCTCTTGCGAGCAAAGGCGGAACAGCGTTCCCGATCTGACGGAAGACCGCTGTCTGAGAACCGTGAAAAATAAAATCATTCGGGAAACTCTGGCAGGCAGCCGCTTCCCGCGGAGTCAGGTATCTCGCCTCAACGGGATGATAATAACTTGTTCTCGACGTGAGAATCGTCGGGCTCGGCTCAGAAAGCGGCAGGCGCTGAAGACGGGTCTGACGGAATCTTCCTTCGCGGAGAGTTTTCCAGTCGATGCCGTACTTCAGTTTCTTCGGCAGATAATTTTTTTCATCATGCTCGTAGCGGATTCCGCATCCGGCCGGAATACACTTCAGGCGCTCACGATCCGCAGGATTTTTGATCTCGGCCAGTTTCACGTTGTGATTATAAACGCGGCCGTCTCTGGCCTTAAGATTTTTCAGCGCCTCTTTGACTGTCACGACTTTCGCTTCCGCACGTTTTCCATGGGAAGTTTCCGGGAAAATACACTCTCCCCCTTTCACCCCCATGATGATCGCGCGACGGCGTTTTTCCGGCACGCCAAATTCTTCGGCAGAAAGGACTCTGGCGTCCATGTTGTAGCCGAGCTTTTCGAAGTACTGAAAGATCTGCTTCATGATCCCTTCGTTTTTCTTCGCCACAAGGCCTGTGACATTTTCAAACAGGATCACTTTCGGTTTCGTGATTTTTACGATGCGGACAAATTCCTTAAAGAGCTTGTTCCGGTCATCATCGACTTCACCTTTTCCGACGGTGGAAAATCCCTGGCAAGGAGGACCTCCGACGACCATGTCGACCGTCTTATTCCCAATGAGAGCTTTGAGCTTTTTGTCTGAGAGTTTTTTAATGTCGCCTAAATAAACTGCGGCATGGTGATGATTAGCAGCGAAGGTCGCAATGGCTTCCTTATTCGCGTCAACACCCAGGAGGCAGCGATGCCCCGCCATTTCGAGGCCATGCGATAAACCACCGCAGCCGCTGAAGAGATCAATAAAAGTGAATGATTTAGTCCGTGATTTCATCCTTAAAGTGTAAAAGGATTGCTTCATATGTGTCTAGTAATAATCCAAACGAAAGTTTGGACTATAGAACACTACTCGACATCAATTTTCCCTCTGAGAAAGATGTTTTTTTTGTGATAGAATCAGACTACAAAAGAAGTAACTTTATTCTCTCAACTTACAAAAGGCCGATTATGAAAAGACGTGATTTCCTCAAGAGTACTATGCTCCTCGCTGCAGTTTCTTCTGTTGTCGGAAAAGCGACTGGTCTCTTCAACGAAGCTCTCGCTGCTGGTATCGCTGCAGCTCCAGGAAAACTTGGTTACAAAGAAGTTTCTCCACAAGCTAAAGCTGGTAAGCAGTGCTCGACTTGCAAACAGTTTAAAGCAAACGCTGCTGCTGGTGCCGGTGCCGGTGAGTGTATTCTCCCAGCTATGCAGAACGCGATGAAGGCCAAGCCAGTATTCGTGAAAGAAGCTGCTTACTGTAATATGTGGGCGAAAAAAGCCTAGGCGGCCCCGCTTAATCAGCTTTTCTCATTCAAAAAGACTTCCAAAGACCCGCTTTTGCGGGTCTTTTTTTTTGCCCACCTCGTCTGTCAAATAAATGGCATTTGTCAGATTATGTTAGTTTCCATTCTTTCTTACATTTGTAATAACGACGTCAGTCAAATTTCCCTCAGGGAAGGAGTTACAGATGTCTAAATTCGCTGTGTTAACCCTCTTCGTTGTTTCAAGCGCCTTCGCTTCTACGCCGAATATCGATGTGGTTTACGGAACTGATAACAGAATGGACCTGTACCAAGTGACAAACGCGCTGCACAAAACACTCGCCCAGTCAACTGCCGGTATGATTCCGGTCAATCAGATGAAAAAGAGTGCTGCTCCTAACACTTTTGAGCTCATAAACTTCAAGACTCTTGGTCAGGCGGAAAATATCTGTCAGGGTGAGGCCTTTGTTGATCAGCCGGTGGCACCGATCTGTTCAGGCTTCCTCGTAGGCCCTGATCTTCTCGTGACTGCTGGTCACTGCTACAAATCGTTCGCGACTCCTGAGCAGGTTTGTAAGAGCTTTGCGTGGGTGTTTGATTACAATAAAAAAACTCCCGGCGCTGATCCGACGAAGAACATGTCACTCAATAACATCTACCTTTGTAAGTCGATCGTGGAAGCGCAGATGTCGAATACCGTCGATTTCTCCATCATCCGCCTCGATCGTAAAGTCGTAGGCCGTGCACCCCTCAAGTTCCGCGACAGCGGAAAAGTGGCCAACTCAACTGAGCTCGTGGTGATCGGTCACCCGACAGGTCTTCCGACGAAAGTTTCTCCGAACGGAAAAATCACGAAGAACACAGAACCAACAACGATCTCGACCACTCTTGATACGTTCCACGGAAACTCTGGTTCAGCGGTCTTTGATGCAAAAACGGGAATGGTTGAAGGGATTCTCATTCAGGGGAAAACTGATTACCGTCCAAGCATCGCAAGCAATCCGGATAGCTGTATGGTTGTGAATAAGTGTGATGAGACAGCAAAAAATTGTGCCGCAGGAAATGAAGGCGGAACGATTGCTAACGGCGAAGTCGTCCTTCGGATCGATCTCATCGCTGCTAAAATCAAGAAAGCACTTTCAGCAAAATAATTATTTTCTCAGGCGGCAGATCCACGTAAACATCCTTGGATCTGCCGGACTCACCCTTTAATACTTCCAGTTTCGATTTTCCCAGCCCAAGACATTCCGACAAAAAAGACAGGACTTCCCGATTGGCCTCTCCGTCCCGGGGCGGGGCCGCAATCCGAAGCTTTAACCGCTTATCATGGACGCCCGAGATGGCGGTACTTTTCGCTCCCGGTTGAACGTAAATGAAGAGAAGCGATCCGTTCTTGTAGGGGCAAATCCATTCGGGCATAAACCGATTTTCCTTATCTAAAATTCTAATTAGGCTTACACTTTACACTATGACTTTCGAGCAATACTGGGTTCAGATCACGGAACTGACTTTGGCGTCAATCAAGGCCCGTTATCGCCGGACTTTCGCGGGATTTATCTGGGTTCTCCTGAATCCACTTCTTCAGTTCGGCGTCCAGAGTCTGGTCTTCAAGCAGTTCCTGAAACTCTCCGTGAATAATTACTATCTTTTTCTTCTCGGGGGTCTCCTTCCCTGGATCTTCATTGTGAGTACCCTTAGCATGGGAACTCCCGTCTTCATAGCTCACGGACATCTCCTCCGATCATTCAAGATTAATCCGTTTGTGATCCTCGCTTCACAGATCCTGGATAATTTCATCAATTTCATCGCTTCCGTGATTCTGATCCTGACTCCCTTTTATCTTTTCTCTGATCAGCCACTAGTCAACATTCTTGCTCTTCCAGTTGCGATCCTTCCGCTTCTCCTCTGCACGGCCGCCATGACCTTTATTCTTGCAACACTGAATGTCTTCTATCGGGACATTAACTTTGTGATCGGCTTCGTGATGAGCATCCTTTTCTTTCTCACTCCGGTCTTCTACCCGCGGGCCTATGTGCCTGAGCATTTCCAGTGGATCATTGACGTTAATCCGTTTGTCTATCTGATCGAACCCTTCCGTTGTTTGTTTGTCCTGAGTTCATGGACAGATTTTTTCACCTGGTGCCTCAAGGGCTTCGGTGTTTCTTTGATGATGGTGTTGCTCTCCATGTACGTCTGGAAAAAGAGGAGAAATGACTTCTACTTCCGCATCTGAAGTTCTTTTAAGTGTTAAAGACATCAAGATATTTTTTGAGCTCGAGCACTATCATCATCGTGGAGTGCGGGACGTTTTCGTCTCTGCGATCACTCATCCGTTCGATTATCTCATGAAGCAGCCGGAACTTCTGAATGTCATTGACGGCATTTCATTTGATATCACCCGCGGGATGCGACTGGGAATCATCGGGACAAATGGTTCAGGAAAAACGACTTTATGCCGGAGCCTCGCGGGCATGATCAAGCCCCAGGCAGGAACCATTTCTTCAACCAATGAAGTAAGAGCGATTTTTGATACAGGAACGGGAGTTGTTCCGGAACTGACCGGAAGAGAAAATGCTTATTTGCTGGCGCGGTTATTCTTTCCTGGAATGAGAGACCTCAAGCCGATTGTTGAAGAGGCCATTTCGTTTTCTGAGCTTGGTCACTTCATCGACATCCCGTTCATGCAGTACTCAAAAGGGATGCAGTCCCGCCTTCTTCTTTCTCTTATTTCAAGTGTGCCTTCAGAGATTCTCATCCTCGATGAAGTTCTCGACGGTGCCGATGTCTTCTTCCAGAAAAAACTGGCAGAAAGGATGCGCTCCTTCATCCAGAGCGCTGGTGCTTCTATCTTCGTTTCTCACTCCATCGATCAGATCCGCCAGGTCTGCACCCAGGTCATGGTCCTCCACAAAGGGAAGATCCACTTCATGGGTGCGATAGGCCCGGGCTGGAATGAGTACCTGAAGCTTCAGAATACGTAGGCCTTCTTTCCCGCGACATCATCAGATAAAATGCCGGAACAACCACGAGAGTGAGAATCGTTGAAACAATCGATCCTCCGATGATCGCGATCGCCATCGGACGAAGGGACTCGGCCCCTGCTCCCCATGCAAAGGCAAGAGGAACGGCACCCGCGACCGTCGATACTGTGGTCATCATGATGGGTCTTAAGCGCTGAGGACAGGCATCCATCAAGGCGTCCTGAACACTCAGTCCTTCGTTTCTTCTCTGGTTCGTAAAATCCACCAGAAGAATGGAATTCTTCTTCACGATTCCCATGAGGAGAATGAGACCGATCATGGAGTAAAGATTGATCGACTGATCCATCGCCCAGAGGGCCAGGAAGGCACCGGAGAAGCTGAACGGGAGTGCCATGAGAACAGTGACGGGATCGATGAAACTGTTAAACTGAGTTCCCAGAACCATGTAGGCGATGAGAATCCCCATGAGAAGAGCAAACACCAGACTGGTGATCGCTTCCTTAAAGGTCTCCGCAGATCCGGATTCAATCAGCGTATAGCCTTGAGGCAAATGAACCGCCACAATCTTCCGCGCGTTCTCGAGAGCTTCACCCTGAGATTTTCCAGGGGCCACACCGGAGTAAATGGTCACGGCCCGCTGACGGGCGCGGCGGTTAATGGACTGAACCCCCGGGAGTTCCTTGACCGTCACCACATCCAGGAGCTTCACGAGCTCGCCCTGGTTGTTTCGCACAAAGATTTTTTTCAGGTCTTCGAGTTTATCACTTGAAGCGTCTGCCATCTTCACGCGGATGTCGTTCCGGTGACCTTCTTTAGAATATTTCCCGACGACGACGCCACCGATGAGAGCGTTGATGGTCGTTCCGATTTCCTGGACGGATACGCCGCGGGCCTTGGCCTTATCCCGGTCCGGGAAAACCTGAATCTCCATCACGGATTCTTTATAATCCGTATCGACGTCGGTGTAGATGCCGCTTTTTTTCATGTCATCCATGATTTTTTTCGCGGTCCCGGTGAGGACTTTGAAATCGCCTCCGGTCAGGGTGAACTCCACAGGAAATCCGCGGCCCGAGGCCGAGAATCCCGATTGCGACGTATCCTGGACGAAAACTTTTGCTCCCTGGAAATCCTTGAAGTGATCGCGGATCACATTCAGGAGATCGGCCTGGTACCAGTTCTTCCCGGTCTTGGGATTAATTCCACGGTCTTTAGGTTCTTTCAAAGTGACAAACAAGTTGGCCGTGTTGGCTTCCATACTTCCACCG
>CANGAC010000165.1 GCA_947451425.1 Bacteriovoracaceae bacterium
ACCAGTATTTCCTTCACCCGTTTTTTAGCAAAACGCGTGAGCTTTTTTCTTCTGAAAGACACAGAATATTTCTTGGGACTTGGTAGGAGCATGGCAAGGAATGCTGATTCTCTCGGTGAAAGTGCCGAAGGCGGCTTCTGGAAATAGTAGTAAGAAGCTTTCGTGATTCCCCAGACATTGGGTCCGAACTCGATGACATTCAGGTAGATTTCGAGAATCCGCGTTTTCGGTAAAACCTTGTCCGTCTTATAAGCAAGGATCAGTTCATGCAACTTCCTCCAGACAGTTCGGGCATCCGAGAGCCAGACGTTCTTCACCATCTGCTGAGTGATGGTCGATGCACCCCTGACTCTCCCCCCGGAAGCTGCTTCTTCGAGGGCGACCTTCATCTGTTCACTATCAAACCCGTCATGATCGTAAAAACTCCAGTCTTCAGATAAAACGATGGCGGCCTGGGCATAGCGGGAAATGTTTTTTAAATCGGTCCAGGTCTTCGGTTTTTTATTCTGAATGGTAATGATCGCTTCATCGGTATTATTACTCCGATGAGGATAGCCTTTCAGGAGTTCCTCTCCCTGGTGGGAGAAAAACATGGAGAAAAGAATCCCGACTGACGCAAGCACAGCGGTCAGGATAGTCAGGAGAATAAGGAGCTTTTTTTGTGGCACTTTCATTCAGGGGATTCTCAGGTTAGATTATAACCTATGCCGGATTTTTGCGCTTACTATAAGCAGAATATCTGCCGCTCCTGCACTCTGATGGAGATGCCTTATCCTGAACAACTTCGCCGGAAAGAAGACCGGCTGAGAAATGCCCTTAAAGATTTCTCCCCACCATCATTGCTCCCCAGTCTCACATCTCCCGAAACCGGATTTAGAAATAAAGCAAAGTTCATCGTCTCTGGATCAATGGAAAAACCCATTCTGGGCCTCATTGGTAAAGAGATTCTGGACTGCCCGGTTCATGATCCGGCCATCAACCTTCTCGCGCATGATCTTGTGTCTTTTCTTTCACTGTGCAAACTCGTTCCTTATAATATTCCCGAAAAAAAAGGTGAGCTCAAAGGTGTTATCGTCTTTCATGAGAAAGGATCATTCGTAAGATTCGTCCTGAGGTCTAAGGAAGGACTGGATCGCATTCGGAAAAATCTTCCGGATCTTCTCAAAGTTCATCCTGAGATCCAGTCTGTGTCAGTGAATATTCAACCAATTCACCAGGCCATCCTTGAAGGCGAAGAAGAAATATTTCTGGGCCCGCAGTTTGTCCTTACTTTGAATAAAGGAGAAGGAAAAATTCTTTTACGTCCGCAAGGTTTTGTTCAGACAAACCAGATCGTCGCTCACGAGCTATACCAGAACGCAGCCCGCTGGGTAAAAGAAACCGGATCCAAAAAATTTCTGGAACTTTTCTCAGGTCAGGGCGCTTTCAGCCTGACCTGCGCCGGTGTCGTTGAAAAGGGACTGGGAATTGAAATCAATACGGAAGCCGTTCTTTCGGCCAATGAATCGGCCAGGCAAAGTGGATACAATCATCTTAGTTTCCACGCCATGGATGCTGGAGACTCAGAAAAACTGATCCAGGATTTTCATCCTGATATGATTCTCGTGAACCCGCCCCGGAGAGGACTCTCGCGGTCAGTGGACCATCTTCTTGCGGCCAGTACGGAATGGATCATTTATTCAAGCTGCTCGGTGGAGTCACTTGCCGAAGATCTCAGGAAACTCAGCACTCAATACAAGATCGAGAAGCTGAGGCTGTTCGATATGTTTCCGCATACCGAACATTTTGAGACCCTGGTTCTTCTCAGAAGAATCTCATCTATAAAAACGTGAAATTTCTTTTGAGGCTTTCAGGACCAGCTCACTGCGGGTGAGGTCGCCTGAACTGATCTTCCCGTGCCAATCAGATTCAATAATATTGTGATTGGTGAAATCCACGATACGGAATACATTCTCATTCCCAAATACTTCCCAATCTTTCGAAGGGCGATCGGTGAGATCCTTTCCATAAGCATAAGCACTAAAGGGAGTTGAACAGTTCATGACTTTCTTCATGATGGTCGGAGCAACATCATAGTGAGTTGTCCGGTGGTCCCATGTCCCCTTCTCACGATCAGGCATGATCACTGTCATGGGTACATTTCCCCATTCCGAATTCTGCGTCCCAGTGATCACAACAACACTGCCTGACAGAAGTTTCTGCTCCTGAAGAATAGTGAAAGTTTCTTTGAGTCTCAGATCCAGCTCAGAAGGAGAACCCATATAAAGGTCAAAGAACGCAAATAAAGGAGCCTGCGTTTCGGAAACTTTTCTCGCCTCCGTCCATTCTGGCAATTTATTCTGCAGGTAAGGAAGTCCCGGAATTCTTCTTTCAGAAAACACCGCAAGTTCATATTTGTTTTTCTTCAGCTCATTAATAAGGGCCGGAGTCATTGCCTCCGGACGATAGGAAGCAGGAATTCCATAGAGTAGTCTGAAAAGATTGTCTTCAGAAGTTCCGCCACCACTCAGGTGAGTCGTAAAATTCATTCCATGCTCCTGAAGGTGAACAAGAAATGGAGTGATATCGGCATTCACCGTCTGAGAGTCAACACCTTCGAGGACAATGTAGATGATGTTCGGAAAAGATTTCGGCTTACACTTGAGGTCTTTTTTCGGGTAGTGCAAGTCGGCCTTGCTCACTTCCGTTGATGTATGGATTTTAGGATAAAAAATTTCCTGATAATTCACCGGGAAAACGGAGGCCAGGGTAATTTCATTTCCAAAGAATTCCGTACGCTGATTGTTCCAGACGAAATGGGAAATCCCGAGACAAAGAACAATGAAGAGAAGATACCAGTTCTTAACCGGGTTACTGAACCGTCTCTGCATAACCCGCCAGAGCCACTCTCCTCGTAGCCAGAAAGCAAAAAACAGGAAAAGTGTAACTCCCCCCGTGACAAAATAAGCCGACATAGAGCCGTTAAAAATTTCTGCCGGACCTTGCGAAGAAAGAATTCGGAGTACGAGCTGATTGATATGGAAGCGATATTCCCCGAAAACAAAACCATCAAGAAGAACCGCTGCTGATATCAGAAGAACTAGGAATGCTGACCAGAGTCTCACAAAATAATATGTAGGAAAGAGAACGGCGAAAGGAACATAGAAAAAGAAGTACAAAACAGAAGTCACAAACCCGTAATAACCAATTGTCGTTACGGTGTAGTAAAAAAGAGAAACGGCATCTTTAGGAATCACTCCACTCTTTAAAAAAACCAGGCTCAATACGCAAAGAAGTGGCCAGGCCAGGCCAAAAAAGATCTTCCTTCCCCATGAGAGAACAAAACGTCTGCGTTCCATGAACTTCCTTGTTGTTGCTTTTTCATTCTAACAGCGCGGAGCGAATGAACATAGGAAAAAGAGGTACTTAGGAGATTTAGGAGGGATGATCTTTCCTGATTGTTTGAACTATCAAACAATAATATACTATACAGAACAATGGAGTTTTCATGATCGTCATGAATAGCAGTCTCATTCTTGAACATCTGACAGAGCTTGAAGAGAAGATTCGGAGGCTTGAGAAGGTGATGAAGGAGCTGAAGATTGAATGTGATAAGGAAAATCTGATGGAGCTATTGATTGCCTGCCAGTGCAAAACCGGCAGGCATACGGAAGATTCTTAGAAGAGGTAATCGAGACCAAAACCGTATGAGTTAGCAAAACGGTTTTTCTGCTCAGACTTAGTACCTGCAACATCACGATCAAATTCAGCAAGGTGATTCAATCTGTAATTGAACTTGAAGATAAGCGACTCAGTGATGAGATACTTAGCTGTGAAGCCGAAGTTCAGATCCATGTAACGATCATCTTTGATTTTGATGTTCCCATCAGTTTTCGATTGCTGCTGACCCACAAACATTGCTTGTGCGAAAACATTCATCATGAATTCCTGAACCGGACGATACTGATAAGAAGAACGGAGGAAGAAATCAGTGCGTGCGTCAGTATCGACGTTGTCACTTAATCCGCCCTTCGCTTTGAACGTGCCATCCATGTTGTAAATTGCTCCAGCAGCAAACTGCCATTCGTTGGCTTCATTCCACTTGCGCCCGATACGGGTATTTAACTCGAGAGAGTGATGACCCTGATTGAAATTACCGTCTTTACCGACAGAACCGTATTCAGCATCCATTGCTTTGATCCGGGCAACAGCGCCAAAGTCAACGTTCACCAAAGAATTACTCTGATTCACGAGACGATAGTTCACACCAAGATAAGGATTCGATATGCCGCTGTTATCTGAATCCGAGCTTCCGGGCAGTTCTGTTTTATATTTAAATGCATAATCGAGTCCGACGAATGCATTGAGGTTATCTGCGATTCCGTAACCGATCGTATTGGTGAATACGTATCCGTTCGTCTCAAATTTATTTCCCGAGGATTCGTCCTGGGTTTCAATATTCACTACGGCCATGTCTGTTGTGAGGTTGTACTGACCTGACTTCAGGAAATAATTGATGTCACCAAAATCAAGACCTGAAGTTGCCTGAGCCGAAGAGGCCAGGAGGGCCATTGCCACCACAATCACTTTTTTCATTTGAAGAGACTCCTTGTATTCAAGCATTGTACTCAGATTGCAAAAAAGAATGAAGTTGATTTAATCTTGCGCCCCGAGTCAGTAAGTATTTTCTAAGAACGGACAGGGCTTTTTGGGGATTTCGGTATCACTCTGCTACTGACTTCACCTCTGGAAACAAAAAGACCCGGCCGAAGCCGGGTCCTCTTAGTATCTTGATCTTCGAAAAGATTAGAAACGGTAGATCATCGCTACGCGAGTCATGAGAGAGTCAGCGCGAAGGTTACCACCTGCAGAAGTTGAAGCAGACGCTTGGTCAGCAACACCGTTTGCATTTGTATCGTTCGAGATGAGACCGTCGATAGAGAACTCGCCAAACTTGAGTGAAGCACCAGCACGTACCGCAGTGTTAGCTACGTGAGTGTGTGACTTAGAAGCACCTTTTGGCTTGTTGTCTTGCTGAGAGAAAACGTTGTTAACAACTGAAGCGCGGAGGTCGAGCCAAGAAGTTGCAGCGTACTCGATACCAACGTTAACTGGAAGAACTGTCTGATCGATTTTACCAGCAACTACACCGTATGTGCTGTTACCTTTATCGTCGACTGAAGTGCGTGTTACCATCGCTTTAGCGAAGAGAGTAGCACGGTCATTCAGACGCTCCTGACGACCAACACCGAGGCGGATAACGTTAGAAGAGAACTTCTTGTCAGCCGTCGCAGAAGCAGTAACACCAGCGCCGTTAGCACCAGCATTTGATGTATAGTCAGTAGAGATTGAACGCCAGTCAGCGAAGAGCTTGTAGTTGTTCATCATGTAACCAGCACCGAGGAAGAGACCAGTCTTACCGTCAGTAGCGTTACCAGCGAAATCTTTCGACGCGTTTCCGAGAGAAACTTGAGCGAAGACATCGAGGTCACCCATAACAACACCACCGCGAAGGCGTGTGCCCTGAGAAGCGAGACGTGTAGTACCGCCAGCCTGACCCTGACCATCGTAGTTTTCATAAGTAACTGAAGCACCCCATTTCACGCCAGCGTCCCCACCGATGTGGAAATCCCATGGCTGAACTTCCTGGAGTCCACCAGCTGTGAGGCCGCGGATTTGAGAAGTAGACTGAGAAGAATCACCGAAGTTAAGACCGTAAGCCATGTTGCCGTGTGATTTAACGAAACCACCAGAAGCACGTGGATTAGCAGAAGAATCAACAGCTGTAGAAGTGTTTCCAGCAGCACCGAATTCGTAAGTTACGAAATCTTTGTTGTCGTTGATCTTAGCTGGGTTGAGGAAGATGTTACGGTTGTCATTGATGTAATAAGAACCGAAAGTGTCTTCACCAAGAGCCTCGAGACGAGCCTTTGTAGCGAAAGCAGGGGTAGCAACTACTGCGAGTCCAAGAGCAACTGTAAGTTGTCTTTTCATGAAATCTCCTTTTTCTAAAATGACGTTGGTCATTTTCATTCATGGTTGAAAGGCAAAAACTTAATTTATAATCAAATTGTCACTCCGATACGAATATCTTGTAAACGCTTTTTTAACGGCAAAGGTCAGGAACACGAAACTTGCGTGGTCCTACGACTATCAAATTTTTGACGGTATTTTTTTTGACCAAAAAAAAGGGCCGCAGAAAGCGACCCTGGTCCGATGCAGTAGAATAAATTCTTAGAAGAGAACATCAAACTTCAAAAAATTGAATCTGATCTCGTTCCCGCTCTTGAAATAGTCATCGCGAATTCCACCGCCATAGCGTTTAAGCAGAACAGAAATCGTAGGGGCATACGAAATGTTAGCTACGGAATAGCTTCCCAGATCCCAGCGCTTCCCACCTTCGAACTGCATAGAAAGATTGAATCCGGATTTTTCCTTGGTAGGACCATAATCGTAAGAAGCGCGCTCCACTCCCAGGTTTCCACCCACTAAGAATGAGTTTTTGATGTCATTCGGCTGGAAATTGTAGAGAAGTCCGCCGGCCAAACCATAAGATGATTCGAAGTAATCCTGAGAACCGTAGTCTTCATCACGACGATTGAAGTTTAACTGCGCCTTCCACATGAGCCCTACATACTGCTCAATTGTCTGAGCGTAGTTAAGATTCAGGCGGAAATCCGTCGTGTCTCTGTCGGAATGTTTACCGTTATCGTGACTGAACGCGAGACCGGAAGAATATGCGAGATCATAGGCATCAACAGAGATGATTCTCTTTTGAGCGAAGACAGATGTGGACACAACCAGAACGATGAGAGCAATCAGCACTTTCATTGGTTTCTCCTATGGAAAAGAATTAATGTAATAGAGTACGGGCGAGATATTTTTCCTGAGATAAGTCTGCAGTCATCGGCGAAGCCTGACCCAGGAATTTCAATGTTGGATAATCAAAGCTCAACTGTTCAGCAGTCTGGTCCTTGATGTCGGCGATAAGC
>CANGAC010000166.1 GCA_947451425.1 Bacteriovoracaceae bacterium
ACTTCATTCTTTTTTTCCATGAGAAGCTCGAGGATCGCGCACTCTTTTTGTCCGAGTGAAGAGACGATCCCGTTTCCATCCTGCAGCTCAAAACGGCGCGGCCAGAAGATGAGTTTCCCGAAGCGGTACTCATCGGGATTGACCATGATCCGCGAGCGGGTCTTGAGAATCCTGTCGAGCCGGAGAGTGAGCTCTTTTAACTCAAAAGGTTTTGTAATGTAATCTTCGGCTCCCAGCTCAAGGCCCTCGACTCTCAAAGTCGGGTCGTTCAGGGCCGTGCAGAATAAAAGCACGCAGTCCTTTCTTGCTTTCCGGAACTCGCGCGCGAGTTCAATGCCTGACCCATCAGGGAGTCCGATATCAAGGATCACGATTGCTGGGTGAATGGCAGAGAATTTTGACCTGGCCTCGGCACACGTGGGAGCAAGCTCCACCTGGAATTTTTTGGCGCGCAGGTAATCGCGCAGAGTCTGACCAAGGTTCGGTTCATCTTCCACTAAGAGAAGCTGGAGATCAGACATGGCCCTCTCCCTTTGGTGCTTCAAAATACAAACAGAAAATAAGGCGGTCTGAATTCGTGATGACGAGGCTTCCGCGCATTTTCTTCAAGAGGCTCTTGATCAGGTAAAGGCCAATGCCTGAACCCTTCGAGGATTCGAACTTATAAAAAAGTTCCCCGAGCCTGTCGACCGGACCCCGGAATTTTTTCCCGTGATCGTCATAGGTCACTTCAATGAGGGGCCCCTGAAGTTTTGAGGTGAGAGAGACTTTTTTTGTTTCCGGATTATGTCTCAGGGTATTTTCAATGAGGTTTCGGAAAATCATGTTAAGGGCAAGTTCATCCGCCATGACTTCGGTTGCTCCCTCACCCAGAGTGAGCTCAACTTTAATCCCTTCGAGTCTCTTCTGATGCCGGCGGAGATATTTTTCGAGAGTCACGGTCGTCAGGGTGAGATTTCCATCCTGCTCAATCCTTGAGAGCTGGAGACTTTTTTCCAGTTCACTCTCGAGCTTGTCGGTATCTTCAATCAGCCGCTTCGTAAGAGATGAGAGCTGGTCGTGCGAATGCGTTTCATCTTCAATGAGGTCCTTAATCACTTCCGCCTGAAGACGCATACTCGCCAAAGGAGTCTTCAGTTCATGAGACAGTGAGGAGAAGAAGGATTGCATCGCTTGCGACTTCCGGAGATCCCGCAGGTACATCACAAAGAGTGAGACGCCTAAGAGGAGAAGGAAGATGAAAAAGAATGATCCTTCCCATCTCATCATATTGAGGAATCTTCCTTCCGAGCCAAGCTGCGGAAGTTTCTCGGAGATCATCGAATGAAGTTTAAAGACAAGAAAGAGCCACCAGGAACCAATTCCCAATAGCATCACTATCCACATAAGGGTGAGCCCGTAAAACCAGCGGCGGGCCTTGATTACGTCCATAGTCTCCGTTTCAGTTCTTCCTGAACCTTGCCGTCGTGGGCAAGGCTTCCGAAGCCGACTTCATAGCCGTTGGGGGCAAGATAAATTCCCTTATTGAGAAAGACTTCAAAGAGCTTTTTAAAGCGCTCGTTCATGTTCGCGGGAAGCTGGGTGATCTTCGTGAGTTTTCCTTTAAAAGGGATCGGATAAAAAAGTGAGCCATAACGGATAACTTCGAAATCCTCAAAACCATTCTTGTCCATCCAGTCTTTCATGAGCTTCACTACGGCTTCCGTCTGCTGATCGAGGCGAGCGTAGGCTTCCGGAGTTAACTTTTTACAGTTCGCGAGCCCTGCGGCCATCGCCACCGGGTTTCCCGAGAGAGTTCCTGCCTGATAGACCGGCCCCAGGGGAGCGAGGAATTCCATGAATTTTCTGGGACCAGCGACAGCTCCAACCGGCATTCCGCCACCGATAATTTTTCCGTACGTCACGAGATCCGGAATCACACCGGTTTTTTCTGCCATTCCGCCGAAGCCGATGCGGAATCCGGAAATGACTTCATCAAAAACCAGGAGCGCGCAGTGCTGGTTACAAAGATCGCGAAGACCGTTCAGAAAACTTTCGTCCTGGATCAGGAGTCCATTGTTCGCGGGAAGGGGTTCGATGAAGATTGCCGCAATCTGATCTTTATGGTCCTCGAAAACTTTTTTCACTTCTTCGAGGTCACCGAGTTCACAGATAAGAGTATCTTCTGCTTGATGTGAAGTGACACCCTTACTGGATGCTTCTGCTGTTCCGGCAAGACCCGAGCCCGCTTTAATCAGCATGGCATCGAGGTGACCGTGGTAGCAGCCGTTGAACTTGATAATTTTTGCCCGGCCGGTGATTCCGCGGGCGAGACGGACTGCTGCCATCACGGCTTCGGTTCCGGAGTTCGTGAAGCGAATCTGCTCGATGAAGCTGATGCGGTCCACGATGTATTCCGCAAGCTCCAGAGAATATTTCTCACAGGCGCCGAAGGTCCATCCGTTATCGAGGGCCTTGATGATTGCCTCTTTAATATCCGGGTCCTGATGGCCATGGATCAAAGGTCCAAAGCTCATGCAGAAATCGACGTAGTCCTTTCCGTCTTCGTCCCAGATGAAGGCACCTTTCCCGCGGTTGATAAAACGGGGAGTGGTGTGAAGACCCTTGAACGAGCGCACCGGAGAATGAACTCCGCCCGGGACATACTTGAGTGATTTTTTAAAAAGTTCTTCTGAGTTCATACTTTATCCTCACGCGAGAGCGTAAAATTCTTCCATCGACGGAGTGACGTTCACCTTGATGCCCGCTTTCTGGAATTCCTGCCAGGTTTTTCCGAGTCCGCAGAAGTGATGGACTTCCTTTAAGAACGGAAACGATTTCATAAAAATTTCGTATTGGGGAAAGCTTGTCCAGAAGCACGCTCCGACTTCGCGGAGGGCCTCTTCAAATTTCGGATCAATCGCCCTGGCCTTTCTCTTGTAGCAACCGATCACGGCTCCGAGGTCATTTTTCCCGTCATCATGGGAAAGAGTGAGCCAATCGCCTTTCAGATCCGCGTTCATCATTCTGAGGGCCATGGAAGCTTTCAGGTCATGCAGATCCAGCGTGACTAAACTGTCGCTTGTTCCGTTAATCCAGAATCCGGCGTCCGAAAGAATCGAAGCCGTCTTACTTCCTGCCGCCCACAAGCTGGCGGGTCTTCCCTGGGTTGAACTCTGCAGGGAAGGAAGGCAGTAGCGGGACGTGACGAAAACATGTTTCTTATCAAGTTCGAGGGATCTTTTTTCAGGAGTCTTTTCCAGGAATTCGTCATAAACGATTCCGGATTTTTCACCCTTCGGAAGTCCCACGAAAAGTTTCTTCTTCGCACTCAGTGAGGGAAGGGTGGCCCCTTCGAGCCATTTCTTCTCAATCCGGTTGCCATCAACAGTTCCGGCGTGAACATGCAGAAAATGCTCGCCGATTTTTTTTACGTGAATGCCGACGGCGAGGTGACATCCGCCGCCGAATTCCTTGAACGCTTTTCTTTCGCGGATAACTTCTTCCACCGTTCTTTCATGCGAAAGCTGAGAAATGATTTTCAAAAGCTTTCCACCATCTTCACGGTCTTCACGGGTTTCAATTCCCAAAGCTCCCTGAGAAGCGGCCGAAGGGAACGTACTCTGCGGAAGTACGAGATAATTCATTTTCTTAAGAAGTGCTTTCAGCTCTTCTGCTGATTTGTGAGTCTGGGCGAGGCGTTCAAGACCGGCCAGTGCCAGAGTGATCGCGTGATACTGGTTCTCGCGGAGTTTCTTAATTCTTGTGTTCACGTTTCCGCGAAGAGTTTCACAGCGGATGTTTTTTATGTGCGGAAGGAATGTCGGTAGCGACTTCGTGAGATTTTCAATCCTTCTCGGAGACGAAGTGCCGACAATAAATTCTCCTCCCCAGGTGGGAAGCTTGTCGACGGTTTCCTGCGAGATAAGAAGTATGTCGTGCGCGAACTTTCTTTCCGTCACGGCCGCGAGTTTAATTCCCTCGGGCCTCACAGACCCGAGATCCTTGTACGAGTGAATGACGAGATCGACGTCACCTTTAAGCAAAGCTTCATCGAGTTCTTTCGTGAAGAAGTCTTTTCCTTCGAGCTGCCAGAGCGGGACATTTGTGACTTCATCACCCTGGGTTTTAATCAGGACGAGTTCGAAACTCTCGCCGGAAATGCGCTCGAGTTCGTTCTTCATTAAGGTGGATTGCGTAACTGCCAAAAGGGAGCCGCGAGTACCGATTTTGTATGTGGCCATATGGCCTAGATGTATCTCACGTCTGTAGCGATTTGAGGAGGAACAACAGCTTCACGCGCAGTCAATTTTGCCTCGAGGAGTGATTTTCTTTTATGGGTGATCGTAATCATGGCCTCACGGGCAAGAGTGATTTGCTGCTCTTTCTGAGTTTCCACCACAGCACCCTCGTCAAAGATGTCCTGGAGGCGGATAACACCCTCAGAGACGCCGAGCTTAGTGGAAATGACAGAAGGACTTCCGAGATCAACAAAGAGCCCTTTTTCCCAGGCCGAGAAAAACGCTTCATCAAAAAGCACATTCTGAGCGCCAATGGTATTGGCGATATAAGATTCGTTCACGAGTTCGTGCCGGTTTTCCCAGGGGATCACGGTGATCTTGTGCTGGGCCGCGAGTTCTTTCACGCGCTCAGAATTTCTGGCACAGATCGAGACACGGACTTTTTTCTTCAGCTGATTAATCAGGTCTTCCGCGAGCATCCCGGAGCCCACGATCACCACGTGAAGCGCGCGCGCTTTCTGGAAATGACGGCGGGTGAGTGAGGCGTAAGTCTTCTGGGAAATCCCAATGAGATACTGCGTCCGGATGTCTTTAGCGTCCTTGAAAAGTTTTTCAAGAACGGTGAGAAGTTTATTATCTTTCAATGTCGTTGAAGCGTAGAGCTTGTAGGCTTCCTTGAACTGGCCCACGATTTCGTTTTCACCGATCAGTTTACTCTTGAGCCCGCAGATGGTTTCCAGAAGGTAGAGATAGGCCGCTTCACCGCTGACTAATTCATGCGGAGGAAGTTTCTCCGGGTGGCGAAGGGGATCGTGGTTCATGGAAAGGATCATGGTTCTCTGGCACGTAGAAAGGATGAACGAGCCGGGGCTCAGATCGATGGGATCCAGGGTTCCGGCAGAGAAGTTCCAGAGGGTAAGGCCTTTCAGCATGTCCTAAGAGTAGTGAAGAAAGCTCGGTTGTTTGTCATAGAAGTGTCATTCATCCTCTAAAATCAGGGTTTTGGGGCCAAATACAATTTGGTTGGCCCGGCGCGTTTTCTTGACACATTCTTATTAAATATCGTTATGTCAGAAATGAAACTTTCTAGTAATTTAGGGTCTTCATGACAATGTGGTTTAAATCCCAATTTCTCGCTTTCGACCAGAAGGTCGATGGCGCCATCAGCTTTTTTGTCCGCCATTACGGGAAGACAAGATTCATGGTGGCGATGTCAAAGAAGGCCCAGTACCTCGGACTCGAAAATCTCTTCCTCAAGGGACCCAAGGCGTTCGTTTACTTTTTCCTCTTTTACCTCATTCGGGATACCATTCTTTATATCATTATCCCCATTGGCCTTGCTGCCTGGGTTGATTAGGAGTTCAGATGGAGACGTTCACCATTATCTACACCCTGCTGGGAGGCCTCGGTCTCTTTTTCTACGGGATGAAATTCATCTCTGACGGAATGCAGGCGATCTCTGGTGATATCATCCGCAAAATGATCAACTCGCTCACAGCGAACCGTTTCATGGCCGTTGGTGTGGGATTACTCGTTACCTGTCTTGTTCAGTCTTCGTCTGTGACAACCGTCATGACCGTGAGTTTTGTGAACGCGAGTCTCATGAATCTGACTCAGGGAATTGGCGTTATTCTTGGTGCGAACATCGGAACCACTGTCACTGGCTGGCTCATTTCGATGAACCTGGGTCAGTTCTCACTTCTCCTCGTGGGAATCGGATTCTTCCCGGGATTATTTTCTAAGACTGAGCGCTGGCAGCACCTCGGGATGAGTATTCTCGGTGTGGGTCTTCTGTTCCTTGGTCTCAACGCCATGACGTCCGCTTTCCTCCCGCTGAAGCAGAGTGAAGCGTTCATGAACTCGATTTCTTATTTCACGAAAGACCATTCCGGTGCCTACATTTCCTGTGTCATGATGGGTTGCCTTCTCACCATGATTGTTCAGTCATCGACAGCTATGCTCGCGATCACGATGGTCATGGCCTTCGTGGGCATCCTTCCGTTTCACACAGCGATCTGCATGGTCCTCGGGGAGAATATCGGAACAACGATTTCTGCTCTTCTGGCCTCGATTGGGGCGACTTCCAACGCCCGTCGTACGGCGTCCGCTCACGCCATCATCAAAGTCGTGAACGTTGTCATCATTCTCATCATCTTTCCCGTGTATCTCACAGTCGTTGATGCTCTCATCCCGGAAAATCCTTATACGATGAATGAGTTTGGTCTCTTTCCCTATGCCATGACCCACATTGCATGGGCACACACTCTGTTTAACGTGATTGCCGCTGTCATCTTCCTTCCGTTCACCAATGTCCTGGCAAAAGTTGTCTGTAACCTCGTTCCGGACCGCCATGAAAAAGAAGTTCCGCATCTTCTCGTCCTCGGAGATCCGTCGAACATGCTTCCGGCCGCTTCGATGACCCAGGCAGAGAGTGAACTCCGCAAGATGAAGGACATCGTTGAGCGGATGTACAAGCTTAACCGCGAGTACTGGGACGCTGAAGAATACGACGGGAAAAAACTCGCGAAGATCATCGACTACGAACGCATCACCGATAACATTCATAAAGAGATCACGGTCTTCCTTTGCTACGTCATGGAAAAACCGATGTCTCACCACCAGTCTGAGCAGCTTCAGAGCATGATCAAGATTGCTGATGAGCTTGAGAGTGTTGCGGACTATATCGAACGCCTCGCCAATTACCGCGAGCGCTTCAAGAAAGAAGAAAGACTCAC
>CANGAC010000167.1 GCA_947451425.1 Bacteriovoracaceae bacterium
ATCTCGTGATGGAGATGATGCGCTTTGCTCACGAAGTTCTCTCCACAGATGAAGTGGATTATCTGAAAGGAATATCAAAGCCGAAGTTTCATCCCAAAGAACTCAAGATGGCCGAAGAACTCATCGAAGGGATGACCGCAAAGTGGGATCCGGAGCAGTACAAAGACACCTACAACGACGACCTGATGAAAGTGATTAACTTCAAGATTAACTCCGGCGAGACAAAAGAAATCGATTACGGCGATCTCATGAAAGATGATGCCAGCACAGGCTCCGGTCGGGTGGTCGATCTCATGCCGCTCCTTCGGAAGTCACTTGAGGAAAAACGGAAGAAAAAAGCTGCGCCCGTAGCGAAGAAAAAAGTTTCAAAGAAAAAGGTGAGCTAGATGGCGAAGAAAAATCCCCTCACGGAATATAACCGGAAAAGAAATTTCTCTAAGACCAAAGAGCCTTCAGGAAAAATTGCCCGGAAGAAAACTAAGAAGCTCACCTTTGTTGTGCAGGTACATCACGCGAGTCACCTCCACTGGGACCTGAGGCTGGAACTGGGTGGCGTTCTGAAAAGCTGGGCGGTTCCCAAAGGTCCTTCGATGGACCCGAGTGATAAACGTCTTGCGGTCCAGACGGAAGACCATCCGATGAAATACCGGACCTTCGAAGGAATCATTCCCAAGGAGGAGTACGGTGGAGGGGAGATGTTCATCTGGGATAGCGGAACCTGGGAGCCACTGGAAGAGACCGGTGATCCGACTGACGCACTCGAGAAGGGGCACATGAAATTCACCCTTCACGGGAAAAAGCTCAAAGGGGATTTTGTCCTGGTGAAAACCAAGTGGGGTTCGAACCGGAAAGATAACTGGCTTCTCATAAAGCACAAAGAAGACGTGAAAAAAAGAAGCCGCGTGAAAGCGAAAGATCCGTGGCCTGATTTCATCGAGCCTCAACTCCCGCGACTGGTGACAAATCCACCGGAGGATGAGCGGAACTGGATTCATGAGATGAAGTTTGACGGCTACCGGATTCAGGCGCACGTGAAAAACGGCATTGGAAAATTCTGGTCGAGAAATGCCCTCGACTGGAGTAATGCCTTTCCGCATCTCCTTCATAACATGGAAAAGCTTCCCGTGACTGATGCCATCTTTGACGGGGAAGTCGTGGCCCTCGATGAAGAGGGACGCTCTCACTTCCAGGGACTTCAGAATTCACTCAAGTCCAGGAAAGATACGGGGCTTGTGTATTACATTTTTGATCTCATGTACCTGAACGGAGAAGACCTGCGCTCGCGTCCGCTCACGGAAAGAAAATCACTTCTTAAAGGAGTCCTGAAAGGGGCCCCAAAAAATCTTATCTTCAGTGATCACTTTGATACTGATCCGAAGGAATTTTTCCAGGTCTCCTGCGAGCACCAGCTGGAAGGAATCATCTGCAAAGACGGTGATAGTCCTTATCGCTCCGGACGGTCAGATCTCTGGATGAAGGTGAAATGCACCTCCCGTCAGGAATTTGTGATCGGTGGATGGACCAATCCCCAGGGGGGAAGATCTGATGTCGGGGCCCTCCTTCTGGGAGTCTACGAAGGAAATGATCTCCGGTACGCCGGTAGAGTCGGGACGGGCCTTGACAAGGAGACATTGAAATACCTGAAAAAAATCTTAAAACCCATAGAGCAAAAAGATTCTCCTTTTGACGTGAATTCTCCCAAAGGAAAAAATAGCGACACTCACTGGGTGGAACCGGTCAATGTCTGCGAAGTCTCATTTTCCCAATGGACCAGTGAAGGGATTCTCCGGCATCCGGTCTTCGTGGGCCTTCGGGAAGATAAACCAGCTGAGGATATTCTGATGGAAAAACCAAAAGCGAATAAAAAGACTTTCGAAGTCACTTCCCCGGATAAAATCCTCTTTAAGAAAGAAGGGAAAACCAAGCAGGACGTCGCCAATTTCTACGCAACCATTGCTAAGACCATGCTTCCCTACATTGAAGACCGCCCCCTTTCCCTTGTCCGCTGCCCGAATGGCTCGGAAGGGACGTGCTTTTTCCAGAAACATTTTACCGGGAAAATTCCCGATTCTCTTCATACGTTTCCGGTGAAAGAAGGAAGCGGAGAGGGGATTTATGTTTCGATTGATTCCGCTCAAGGGTTGCGCGAACTGGTTCAACTTAATGCCTTCGAAATCCACGCCTGGAACTGTAATAAGGATGATTACATGTACCCCGATCAGATCGTGATGGATTTTGATCCAGGACCCGGCGTTCCCTGGAGTGAAGTGGTGGGGGCGGCCTTCGAACTTAAGGAACTTCTCGAGGATCTCGATCTCACAAGTTTTGTGAAGCTCACCGGAGGAAAAGGACTTCACGTTCACATTCCCGTGATGCCTCTTTATGACTGGGATCAGATCAAATCTTTCTCGCAAAGTCTGGCGCTTGAATTAGTTACTTTGAATCCAAAAAAATACGTCGCCAATATGGCGAAAAAACTCCGGACGAAAAAAATCTTCGTTGATTACCTGAGAAACGGTTACGGGGCCACAGCTGTTGTTCCGTACTCCCTGCGGGCAAGACCTTTAAGTGCAGTTGCCCTGCCGGTCGAATGGACCGAACTCCGACGGATTAAAGATCCACAGGAATTTACGATGGATAAGGCACTTCGGAAAATCAAATCCCGGAAGAAAGATCCCTGGGCCGGAATGCTCAAGCTCAAGCAGAGAATTAAGATCCTGACGGCAAAACCTCTGAAGAGAGCGGCCTAGTAAGCCGTCTCAATGAAGTAACCGATGATTTCCTGGATATCCATCAGGTGCTGCTTCAGTGCTTTCTTCTGATCAGGAGTCAGAGTCGGGATGAAGGCCTTGGCGATCGTGAGATTTTTTGTGTTAGCGAGGGCTTCCTTTTGATAGGCAACGAACGCTTCGTAGATCAGTTTCTCTTTGGCTTCCGTCGATATTTCCTGGGCAAGGATAGTTTTAAAATCCGTGTGAAGTTTTGATCTTCGTTCTACTCTCACCACAACCTGCTCATCAAAAGTTTTTCCGTTTTCCTGAAGAATCTCCGCCTGCGCTTTTGTGAGTTCTCCCCCAAGGAAACTTCTCGTTTTCGATGCAATCTTGTCCCGCCGTTCTTCACGGTCTTTGATGAAGATGTCATTGTTCTCTTCGCGGAGTTTTTTCAGGAATTCTTTCTGCTGCTTTTTATCAAAGGTGGCCATGTACTTGGAAAGGATGCGGGAGAAGTCAGACGCAATTTCAAGATAGGCTTCCGCGAATTTCGGGTACTGCTCATCCAGTGAAGCCGCCCGGTTGAAGTCGATTTTCTCGAGGATCGGAACGATCGCTTTGACCCGGTCTTTGTGCTCGTTCAGGAACTTGTCGATGTCTTTTGAGAGGGCGGCTTCCTGGGAATCGTAAAGGGGAAGGCGTTTTTCCACCTGGGTTTCGATGAAAGAGTCGGCGTATTTGACCGCAACTTTCTTCGCGCCACAGGCAGAAATGAGAATGAAAAAAACGTAAAAAACGAGCTGGAATCTGATCATAAATTCACCCCACTCAATGATAGGGAAGGCCAGTCGCGTTAAACAGCTCCTTTCTTGTCAAAACACAAACGATTAAGGAAACTCTCATGATGATCGACCAGAACGCTTTTCGCTCCTGTCTGGAATACAGGGAAATCCTACGCATTCTCCAGAAGGCTTCGGCCCTTCAGGACAATTTTTGCTGGCAGTCCCTTTCGATCGGAAAGAACATCGTTAAAATCCATCATTTCGAAATCGACTTCGTGGCGCGTGGTCTTCAGATCTACTTCGATGGCAACAGATCAAAGATTGATCCGAAGCTTCCGCTTTTTGTGAAGCTCGACTATCGTTCAAGCTTCTTCAAAGTTCCCGATTTCCAGATTTCTGCCAACTCCATCAATTTCCCACTTCCCTCAGAAATGAAGACACTGGAACTTCGCACGAACCCGCGGCACAAGTTCAATGAAGACCAGGAAAAATTCGTTTCTCTTAAGCCCTCGCTCAATTCTGTCGGCGTGGATATGGGGAACGAAATCCAGGTGAGAGTCTTCGACGTCTCTCCTTACGGTCTGGGACTGATCATCTCTGAGCAGAACCGCTCGTACATGAAGAACAACCGCATCCTCTGGATCACGAAGCTTCAGAATGTCGAGCTTCAGTATCCGATCCTGGCCGAAGTGGTTTACATCTCCGGTGACGTTGAACATAAGTACTCACGAAAAAATAAAGAACTCAAAGTTGGCCTGAAACTTTCGGGAGTCTTTCCTCCCCGGATTTTCCAGAGCTTTCTCAATTAGCGAGGCCCTATGAAGTATCTTCTCATCCTCTTGATTCTTACTCAGACGGCCTTCGCGCACGAGCGGAAGACGAAGACCATCGCGAACACTTTTGCGACGGCAACCTTCACCGAACAAAAAAATCATCCCTGGCCGTTTCCGCTTCTCTCCATTGGTCACAACATGCAGTCCTATCAGGACTACGGCGGATCTCCTTACTGGCACGACGGGCTTGATATCCGCGCCACTATGGATCAGCCGATCTATGCCCCGGTGGGCGGAAAAATCGTGAATATTGAAAACTATGTCGCTGGAAATCCGATGTACTGGGAAGTTGCGATTCTCGATGACGAGGGGTTTGTGTGGAAATTCCATCACGTTGCCCGCGAGACCATCACGAAAGAAATCCAGGACGCCTATAAGAACCGCGAGAAGGTAAGAGCTGGTTCACTCATCGGAAACGTTGTGAGATGGCCGATCTCAAGCTTCGGCGAGGTCTATCACCACCTCCATCTGTTAGTCGTTGCGGCCGACGGAAAATACATCAATCCATTTCTCATGATGGAACCACTTGCGGACACAGCTGTTCCGGTCATTAACAAAATCGGAATTGCGAAAAACCACAGACCGACAGATCTCAAAGAGGTGAGAGGCCCGCACGCTCTTTATCTCGATGCGAGTGATCTCGTTCTTCATAAGAAATTCATTCTTCCGCCGTACAAGATTGCTTACCGCCTGGATAATCAGGAAGAGAAGCTTGTCTGGGAATTCATCAATCTTCCTTCAGGAAAAAGCGATACCGATTACATTTCGGACTTTCACATGCAAGGGACGTGCGGGGATTACTCTTGCCGGAAATTCTACTTCAATCTGAACTTCACGACGGCTCAGCCTCGCGGACAGATGACTCTGTCGCCGGGTGAGCACTCTGTGGAAGTCATGATTGAAGACATCGTGGGAAATAAAACATCACAGTCATTCAAATGGACCGTTCTGTAACTTCTAGTTACGAACGGTATTCTGAAGATCCGTGAGTTTCGAAGTCCGGGCACTCAGTGAGCTGTTAAACACCCGCTGAAGGTCGGTTGCGACACTCGGTCCCACACTTGCGTCGCCAGAGCGATAAACCACGCTGTAGGCGCCGTTAGTGTATCTCACATCAAAAAGTGAATTATTGAGCTGGAACTGGAAGGGCTGCTGTCTCTGAATCAGAGACACAATATTCTGCGAATCCAGAACTTTCTCGATGTTCGCGCGGACATCTCCATTAATAGTCAGAGACACAACTCCATTCGGCGATACTGTTGCTCCGTCCACACTCGCTGGACCGCGACCAGCTACCGGTGCTGTCGTCGTTGGATTAACACCGCGAGCTCCGGCCATGTCGGCGAGAGCGGCGTTTGCTTGTCTCTGCGCGCGGGTCTGACGGGAATTATCATTTCCTAGGTTCGCACTACTTACTGATGGAGCAGTAGTGGTTGATGGTGAAGATGGACCGATTGAAGGTGCCGGGACATCTGCTGAAGGCACAAAACCTGATGTAGTTGTAGGCTGAGTCGTTTGTGGTGATCTGCCAGAAGTATCCGAACGGCTTGGAGAGCGGGGGACGGATGTTGTTCTTGTGGCAGTCGTTGCTGCAGTATTGGCTGCGTTCTGAGCTTCCGCTCTTCTCAATCTGTCACGGAGGCTGTCTTCGAAATCACGAAGTTCGTTTGGATTTGCGGCATCCGCAGATGTTTGTGGTTCAACTGCTGCGCTTCCGGGTTGGCTGCCTTGGAAATTTTGGTTTTGTGAGCCGTTTCTCGTAGGGGTTCGTGCTGCTGTTTGAGTTGTGGGTGTAGTTGGAGCACCTGTATTGGGATTGATGGTTCCGTTTGCTACGTTAGTCAGATAGTCGGGATGGCGCTCGGGGATTGCTGGTTGTTGAGCGAGTTGACCTTGAGCATTTGGAAGAATTCCTGCACTCACAAGTACTTCACGTGTTCTCGGTTCAATTGTTCCAGATCCAATCAGTGAGCCAAGGACTCTATTAACACTGCTATCTGAAGAGATTGCAAGTCTTCCCGCAGGAGTTCTCTGGTCTGTGGTTTGCTTATAAAGTTCAAAGAGTGCACACTGCTCACCATCACTTATATTGCAAGTACCACTCGCGAGGTAACCACAAATAGAAGCCTTTGTTTCACCGTAGTCCCTTGAGTATTTAGTAGAAACGAAATCAGGTAAAGTCGCCTTTCTGTCGTCATCAATCATCCAGCTATTCATTTGTTGCAGAGTGTTCTTCAGTGAGACATTTTGTGTACTTGGTTGTTCACAGAATTGGAGCATCAAAGAATTTTCCAAGAGATCATTATCACTCATCGGTGTGCTACTAACTATATCTTCGCCATTTTGATATTTTTCATAGTTGCTGAAAGGGGAGAGAGAGACGTTACCATCTTTAAGGTTTTGAGAACAAATTGAACCAGTAAATGCACGAATGGCTGCTCCGCACTTTTCCGCATTTTTAGAATCTACATATTTGCCCATGTCTTCAGAGTAGATTTTAGCTCGGAATGTGTTTCTCAAAGCCTCATTGTTTGAGGAATTTGATAGTGATCTAAATGTACTAAAAAACTTAGAAGGTTCCTTTAGAAGTTCTCTTAGGACCG
>CANGAC010000168.1 GCA_947451425.1 Bacteriovoracaceae bacterium
AAACCTAGTCACAGTCATACGCAGTAGCGTAGACACTCATCTTGTTTCCATTCGGCACTTCCTGATTCACGAACAATCCGTTCGCACCTTTTTCAGCTGCCTGGTTGAGGGCATCGTTCAGCGCCAGCTCTTTAGAGCCCTGCTCATTCGTGCCTTCCACTTTTCCGATCACACGGCACTGAGTGGGCTTGGTCTGGTGAACTTCGATGTCTTTGGCCTTATCAGAGAGCTTCTCCGACTTACTGGAACAGGCCACAAGGAAAGAGATCAGTATCAGATACTTCATTTGGTACTCCTTATTGATTTATGCCTTATAATCATAACGAGCACAAAAGGAATGGGCCATGAAACTCCTTCTCTTGAGCTTTTTGGTCATGTACTCATGTTCCAGAAATGCCAAGCTATCCCGCGATTCTGCTGCCGCACATCTCGACGATGTGAAGATGCCGATCTCCCATTTAAATGAAATTAAGTGGCCCGCTGGCTTTCGTCAGGAAGCAGTTGTCTCTCAGAGTATTACTTTCCTCATCGACATGCCGAAAGTTGATCAGGATGACCTCGATTATCTGATCGATAAACGGGACGTTGATTCCTGGATAATCCGGGTGATTTTTTATCACGCTTCCGAAAAACAGGACCTGGGTTCACTCTATTCTCTTTTTCGTCCGAAAAAACTTTCGCGCACGTCTACAGGTGCAGCATCGAGTGTTGCGCTGAAAATTTATTACGCTGCTGCTTATGCATCGGAGAGATTCCGGAACGCCAAATGTCCACCGCTTGGGCACAACAGAAAGATTCAGCAGATGAAAGTGGTAGATACCGGAGAGCCGTTCTCACTTTCGTTTGAAGCGGCTCAAGCCTACCAGGAAAAAAGTCAGCTGATTGAACTCACACCAAGTTCTTTCAATGCCGGCATGTCACTTCTGGGTGAATATTATTTTGAGATTGCACCGTACAATTCGGTGAAGAAAGAAATTCATGCCCCCTTCAAAAGAATTCCTGCACACGTAGAAATCTCTGAGGAGATCAGCGTGGCCGTTCCGAGCTGTCAGGGTGTTCATTCAGAACTCGAGACTCCAAGACCCTAGCCACAAAATAGAAAGGGCCCCGAAGGGCCCTCTCTGAAGAAAAAAAATTCTAAAAAATTACCATCTCACAGTCGCGCAACGGTATCCCCACATCCCCATAGACTGAAGATCGTAGTTACACTGGCGAAGACCTTCGCGGCACATGCCATTCCAGTCTGAAGTTCCACGGTAACGGCGAACTACACGGTTCACTCTGTCAGTCATGACGACTTCACAGAAACGTGGAGCTGGATGTGGAACAGGGTGTGGATAATGAGGGCCAGGAATCGGGCGACGGATAACAACCGGGCCTGGAACGTGATGACCTGGGGAAGGAACATGGTGACCAGGAGCTGGACGATAATGACCATTGCCACGGTTACCTGGATGTCTTTGTGCAAATACGGAAAGTGACATGACAAAAAGAACGAGAGCAAAAATAACATGCTTCATGATTCCTCCAATGGAAAGTTCTTACATTAAGAGTTAGCAATCTCTGTGGGGAATGTTCAAGAAGATTTGTCGAAGGGAAAAAAAAATCAGGGCCAAGATGGCCCTGATAAATATTCGGAAAACTTTAAAAAAATAACTTTTACTCGAAAGTTCCTGTGAGCTCAGTGACATGCGAAGGTGATTTTCTTTCATCTTGAACTGACGCAGGCATGCGGGATTTATCCACTGAATCAGAGGATGTTGCACCTGTCATAAAACTGGCATCACTTACAACCGCCGGAATATTTTTTTCGTTGATTCCAAATGAACCGGTAAGTTCGTTTGTTCCGAAGGCAAAAACAGTGGTGGAGAAAAGGGCGAACGCGAGAAGTGAGAATTTCATGGCAGACCTCCGGGTATAAACCCTTATCGGTCTGCCGTGAAAAGAAGTTTAATTAGTAGTTAAACTGGGCCTGAAGACGAAGGTACGATCCTTGCTCAGAAAGCTTGTCTGCAGCTGTACTCTGGCGGAGACGAGTACCCTTAGCGTAAGCCGCAGTTAACTCGAAGCCTGGATTCGGTTGCCACTCAGTTCCGATTTCACACTCAGAGGTGAAAGCGCGTGCCGGTGAACTCCCTGCCGTTCCTCCGTCAATTTTTCTGCCACCAGAATATTCCTGATACCGGAAGTACGGGAAGAAACGGTGGTTACCGATGTAGTGCTGGTACATCACCTGAGCATACCCACCTTTGAGATTCTTGTTTGAAGTTCTGCCAGCTGCACCTTTCTGAGGATCAAACTCCGGACCAGTTCCGATATTATACTCGGCCTGGAATCCGAACGGCTGCGGATACATAATAAAAGAAGCTCCTTGACGGGCATCGTAATAGTTTCTCTTTGTACCGTCGTTCTGGATGTTGTTATCCTGAACCACGTCGAACTTTCCTTCGTAGGCCTGGAGAGAAGCTTCGAAGAACTGACCACTCTGAGTTTTCCACGGATAAGTGACACGGATCACACGGTGGAGGTCATTGTTCTGTTCCGGACGGTTCATCGACTGACCATTGTAGGCACCGATGGCAATCATCCCGTAGTCGCCTGAACCTTTGAGGTTATTCGAGGTGAGTTCCTTAAAGAGTTTTCTCATCTCGTAAGGCGCGTACATGAAGAAGACACCTGTGTCCCGCTCGTTGGGAACTGCCATGTTCATAGCATCTGAACGGTCAAGAGCACCGCGGTTTCCGGAGGACTGAAGGTTATCAAATCCAAACGGAACTTTGGAAAGACCGGTACGAATACGGAATTCTTTTGCCTCATCGAGAGCGTAATCAAAATAGGCATCCCGAATGTTGAGATAGTTCTGCTGGTTTGCAATCGCCCCGTTCGTTCCACTCTGTGAGTAATCCGGCTGGATGTAGATGAACACTCTGTCAGTCACGTCACCGTAGAAAGTCAGACGAGCACGACGGAAGAAGAAGCCCTGGTTTTTCCCGATCGAAGCATCACACTGCGAGCAGAGATATTTATCATTTGATTCCATGAAGCGGTTGTAGCGAACGTGAGCATACCCACGAAGCTGGATGCGCTCATACCATTTTGAGGCGAGAGTATCGTTGACGACTTTCTGGACGTCGGCGAGTGAGTGTCCTTTGTCGTCCTGGGCGAAGGCCGGCAGTGAGAGAAGGATAAGAAGAATAAGCATCTTCATGAGAGCTCCTTAGGGTGTGTGAGTGTGAAATTTTTATAATGTTCGGAAGACTTTGTTTGTCAGGAATCCGTTAATTTAGAGGTTTACCCTGACCCTATATTCTTTACTCCCGGGCCAGTAAATTTTAATGCGCCGTGTAAACTGCCGCCTACCACTGAATTTGGGAGTTAATATGCTGAAGCTGTTACCGTTGATGTTGGCCGTTGCTGTTACTGCTTGTGCCAAGAAAACTGAAGAAAAAAAGAATTCCATCAAGCCAAGTAAGGTCGTTGCGACCAATCAGTCGCTTCATCCGATTGTGGTTGAGTCAGATAAGAGTAAGTCACTTTGTAGTGTGATGAAGTACGAAGATTCTCAGAGGAATCTGAGTCTGTCGTTATTCCTCCGTGGTGAAGATACTGATGAAGAAAGAGTCTTCGCTGGTCTCATCGAAGAACTTTTTGTCCGAGATCTCGGAGCGAAGATCATCTCGCAAAGTCACAAGGGCCAGAGTGTTCTTCAGACATTCACATCCACTGACGGAGTTGTAAGCGGTGAAGAAAAAGAATTAAGCGCTGCCAGTAACGTCACTGTTTGCCCTGATGACGGGAAATATGCCAAGGGAAGTGCTGAGAGTGTTGCCCTGAACGCGACATTCTTCATTTCAAAAGTTAACCGCAAAGTAAGTGAACTCCTTCCTTCAGTAAAAATTAATCCCATCTCTGTTGAAGTCACTCCGATGATCAAGAAGAAGCTTCAGGTGATCGACAAAGGGATAGTGATCTGGGAATACGAAGCCTTCGATACAGATAACGCTTACTATATGCCGGGAACAGATTCGATCACGTTCCTTCCTCACAGTGAGGAATTCCGTCAGATGGGTTACAAGATGAACTTCTGGGAAGTGCCAATGGTTGCGGCCCACGAATATGGCCACCACATTTTTCAGACGATCAATCCTACTCCGGAAGAAAAATCAGCTCATCTCAACTGCTTCGGGAAAATGGGTATGAAATCCAACGTTGCTCCTGAAGCTGAAGTGGAGGCCCGTGAAGTCGCGAATGACGACGTTCTCGGAGCACTCAATGAAGGTTTCGCCGATCTCATTTCTTTCTATTCTCTCGATAATCAGGAGAGAGGCCTTAAGGGAGTTCCTTGTCTCGAGATCGCCCGTGACGTGAGTTCAAAAACTTTCGCTGACGGCACTCCGAAGAATTTCACTGCCGCAGCTCTTGAATCTTTCTTCTCTGACAAGGAAACAGAACCGGCTTCCGGATGCTCTATTCCAAACTTCCAGGACATTCACATCCTCGGTGCCGTGTTTGCGAACAGTGTGGACCGCTTCCTCACAGGAGCTACGGATACAAAAGATCAGCGCCTCCTCATCGTTCTCAACTGGCTCCAGGAGATGAAAGTGAAGCAGGCCGGGATGAAAACTCTCGCGCCTAAAGATTTCCTTCGTGAATCATTCAAGCTCTTCATCGAAACAGCGGTTGCGAAGACCGACAATAAGATGGATGCCGCTGACTGCGCCCTCGTGACAGAAATTTATCCGGGTCTGGAAGCATCGATTGCGGCCTGCCAACCGGCCATCTAGTCTCCACACGTTTTCAGGAAGGCGCCTGCGCGCCTTCCTTCACTGCCTGAACGTGAACCATCCAGCTGCCACAAAGAAAATTGAGACGATAGTGTATCGGAGAACTTTCACCTTCAGTTCCCGGCTTCCCATCGCAATTACAATGAAAAGCTTCGAAACAAAAGAGGCCAGGACTGAAATGGCAAACATCTCCCCCAGTTCCTGGACATCAAAGGCTCCGGCATCATGGAGCTGGAGATTCGCGACCAGTGAGCCGTGCATTTCAAACATGGAAACGACAAACGTGAGAACTTTCGCGCTTCCGGCTGCAAAGTAAGACTGTGAGGCTTTGGAAACGAGAATCGTTACAACAATAAAAGCTGTTAGCTTTAGGACATGAACGATCTCAAACTTCTGATGCAAAGGAATTAATTTCTGACCATGATCACCTCGGCCTTCAAGGAGAATCATGAGAATCGCAGAAATGACGGGCGCAAGAAGGATCAGCAGAAGTGGGTAGTGCAAGTCTTCCGAGCCTAAAAAGATGATGAAGACTCCGACGATTTCCATCGCAATGGTCGCTGCTATGATCGTGAGAATCTGCGCGGTCGATTGACCGGGTTGATCTTTACTAGTACGGGCGACTTCAGTCACAACAGCTGTGCTGGACACCAGACCTCCCAGAAATCCAGTCAAAACGGCGCCTTTTTTTAGTCCGAATTTTTCAATGAACCAGGCACCTAATAACTGGATGAAGGAAATGGCCGTTATCAATGTGACAATTTTCTTAGGGCCGATAGCATTCCACGGATCGAGGGGTTCATCGGGTAGATAATGGGCCAGAATAAGCAAACCAAGAAGGATGAGAGAGGAACGGATCAAGGATTTCATCTGAACCTCTGATAAAAAAAAAGCCACCCGAAGGTGGCTTTAAATTTCTTTTTTAAAGATGGTGCCCGCTCGCGGAATCGAACCACGGACACAGGGATTTTCAATCCCTTGCTCTACCGACTGAGCTAAGCGGGCAATAAACTGACTTCTAAAAAAGAGAACTCTAAGTTAATGTTTCAGAGAATTTTCGTCAACGACAATTCAAGAAAATCTTAGAGATGACTGATTGCGACAGGACCCTGCATGCCTATAAAAGTTATTTGTACTGAGCTCTCTCTTCCTTCGTTTCAGGTGAATGCTCTGGCATTTATTCCTGCTCTCAAAATTGACTCTCCCATTCGGAAAGAGTGGGCGATTTTCACGCACGGATACACCTCGCATAAGGGTGATTGCCTCAACTGGGCCACCCGCCTGGTGGAAGCAGATGTGCCTTGCCTGATCTTTGATCAACCCGGGCATTACCTGGGAAGTTTTAACGAAGTTCAGTCCCTGGATGAGTTTAAAGCCCATGTGCACGAGCTTTTCCGCGAAGCTTATCTCCGTCTCTCGGAGCTCATGGAAAATAACCTGGGACGGATGAATTATCCCCAGCCCGAAAGTATCATCCTTGCTGGCCACTCACTTGGTGCCTTCACGGCGATCAAGGCCCTCGAGCTTCCGGCGTTTAAAAACCTCAAGCGCCTTGCTGTTGGTGTTGGTATCGGTATCGGTCAGAGGCAGGCGATTCATATTTTTGAGACGGCGTTTTATGAAAAGACTCTGGCAGTAAGACGCCAGCTCGTTTCTCCGGCACTCGATTCAAAGGATGTCTTTTCCTGGCTCAAAGAAGAAAAAGAGAAGATGACCATCTCCAACGAGAGAATTCATCTCATCACTGGAGAAGATGATGTCGTCGTAGGACCGGGTGGAATGGAAGCTTTCTTAAAGGTCCTGGAAGATAATAATAACAGTGTGACCTGGGAAAAACCGAAGAGGCTTCCTCATCATGAGCCGGGGGCCGCCACTCCACACATGTTCTCTTTTCTTAAGAACCATTTCGGCTGGAAGTAAGCACTTTAAGATTTTTCAGCCACCCTTTTTTTCCCGGGCGGGCAAGTGCTGTCCCTTCAAGTTCCCGCTGCACTCCTCTTCCCGATTCATCCTCAAAAAATTTCTGAAGATCTTCCGGTGATTTCAGAAACAGAGTTCCTACGGAAGGAAATTTTTCAAAAGAAAGTGCGGCACTCGTGCGCACGAGCGGTTTCGTGTTCCAGGGACAGACA
>CANGAC010000169.1 GCA_947451425.1 Bacteriovoracaceae bacterium
CGGCAATGAACTGAAAGTGATCCGGAGCATGCGTGTCCCCCTTCGACTCGGGGAAGATGTTTTCAAGAACGGCTTTATTTCACCGGCAAAAATGGAAGCAACTGAAAACGCCTTCATTGAGCTCTTTCATGCCTTCGCCGGCCACGGAGTCACCCAGGTCCGGGCGATGGCCACGTCTGCCATGAGAGACGCCATCAATGGTCCCCTCCTCGCAGAAAAAATCCTGAAGTACACCGGCATCGAAGTCGAAATCATCCGGGGGAAAGAAGAAGCGCGGATTATCTGCGAGGCGGTGAAGTCCCAGCTGAACTTCGGTGACAAAGATGTTCTTCTCATGGACATCGGAGGCGGCTCAACTGAGCTCACTCTCATCCGGAAAGGAATTATCGTCGGCGTGAAAAGTTTCAACGTCGGCACCGTTCGCCTCCTTCACTATAAGAACCAGCTTGAGCTTGAGAAGAAAATCAATTTCGAACTTTCGCGCATGCTCGAATTCATTCACGAGCACTACGGAAAACGCCGTCCGGATTTTTTTGTCGGTACTGGTGGAAACCTTCGCAGGATCGGAAAGATCAGGAAAAAAACTCTGGGAAGGCCAACGTCTCAGATGGCGACCTTCTCTGAGATCAGTCACATGGAAGACATCATTCTTTCGATGTCCTACGTTGACCGGATCCGCGGGCTTGAGCTGACAGAAAACCAGGCAGACGTCATTCTCCCGGCAACCATGCTCACGCACAAACTCATGTCGAAGTTAAAGCTCACGGAGATTCTTCTTCCGAAAGTCGGACTGAAGGAAGGAATCCTTCTGTCGATGCAGGAAGAGCCGCCGAAGAGGTTCGTTCTCCTTGATTAAGAAGTGGATGAACCTTAAAGTCTCGGACAAATGGCCTAATCTCAGTCTTCAAGCAGTCTGGGGATTGATCCTTTGCTGGCTTTTGTCGATCGACCTAGCCACAGCTCTGAACGTATTGAGTTGTGAGATCTCTCACGACGGTTTTGTGGGAAAACCCGATCCAGCGGAAGAGCGCTGGGGCTGTCACCCCGTGGCAGCAGGATACGATTCCCAATATCAGCTCTATGCTTTTTTCATGCTTATGGCGGCCTTTCTCTTTTTTCTGGGATTTGTTAATGTGACATCCCGACTGAAAAGAAAATCCCTTTTCGTATTTTTATACGGACTCACCTTCATGATGCCTTTTCTTTTGCTGGGAATCTGGAATGGCCGCGATCATTATCCTATGAGCGGATACATCGTTTGGTCGTCGCTGCTTTTCCCTTTCCTGACTCTACCCTGGAAACGGGACTAGTTGTAAACGCGCTCGATTCTCTGGTCAGGAATGAGCCAGATAAATGCCGCAAATAAATACAGCCCAAGAGAAAACCACGGAAGCCAGAACGCTGAAAGCATCGCCGTGAAATAAATGAGCGGAGAAAGCTTTCCTTTCCAGTCACCGGCCACCGCTTTCTGAAGAAGAGAATCTTTCCCTTGAGAGCGGATAATGGTCGATTGCAGAATGTAATACGCAATCGCACTCATCAGAAGTACGAATCCATAAACGACGATCGGCCAGGCCGCAAACGCATTCTCCCCCATCCAGCCTGTGGCAAAGGGAATCAGTGTGAGCCAGAAAAGAAGATGGTGATTGGCCCACAGAACCGGCCCCGTTACTTTCTGAACGGTGTGGAGCATGTGATGGTGATTGTTCCAGTAAATGCCGAGATAGAGAAAACTCAGCACATACGAGAGAAATTTCGGCATCAAAGGAAGTAAGACTCCGACATCAGTCCCGTGAGGAACTTTTATTTCCAGCACCATGATCGTGATAGCAACCGCGAGAACGCCGTCACTAAATGCTTCAAGTCTGTTTTTTCCCATCGCCATGGAATTAGTTTAAGTGAGAATACCATTCCGGGCAAGAAATGTGAGTGCAGGATCCGGGATCCAGTTTCCCTGTTCAATTTTCAGGGTCATCTTTGTTCGCATGGCAAATTTCCGCACTAATTCGATTCCATTTTCGAGACTAAGAACGGAACTATAGTCATTGATTGTGGAACATGTGCCCCTAATATGTTTTTGCTGGTTAAAGAGGACATAGAGAATCGCGTTTTTCGCTTCTCTGACCGATCTGAGCACGTGCAGATGATAGCGACCGGTCTGAATTCTCCCGAGCTTAAGTCCCTTTGCCATCGTATTGGTAAGAGATCGCATCCCCTTCGTGAGTATTTTATTATCAGAAGCTTCTAGGATGAGATGAATATGATTGGTCTGAAATGAATAATGAAGAATCCGAAGACCATGTTTTCGGGCATTCTGAATGGAACGCTTCAGGAGTTTCAGAGAATCTTTGTTACGGACAGTCGCCCTATAACGAAAATTCACATGAACAGGAGTTCGGTGGGTCATCCTCTCTCTTTTTCGATGGGCGACTCCAGGTGAATGGATTCTCTTTCGTCCTCGGTTTCCCGTTTTCATTTTTATTTGTAACTGCATTTGCCCTCCGGAATAAGGGCATATGTACGAAACATTACTGGAAGGAGTCGTCGGAAAGATCAGGGAGAAAAGAAAGAGTTCAGTTCAGAAAGATTTTTCGTAAGTAATAAGCATCCCATCATCTATTGCCACGGGGATGATCGCATAATCCTTCTCTGAAGAATTCCCCTGGGTAACCATCGCCCAGTACGTTCCGAGAACCGCACCGGCGGCCACATCACTGATCCAGTGATTGTTCTGTTTAATCCGGGAAGCCGCTACTAAGACCGCTGCTCCGTATCCGGGAATCGCACCGGCCGCTCCGTAGCTTCCGGCGAGAGACCCGGCGAGGGCAAACATCGAAGCGGTGTGACCGGAAGGCCAGGAATTATGATCCTTGTGATTAGGACGCTCTCGGTTCGTAAGTTTCGTTAACGTAAGATGAGACAGAGATGTGTACACGAGGGCGCGGGAAATTTTCAGTCCTTCCCGGTAGTCGGTCAATAGCATCGTCCCGGCAACGGCGAATTCCAGGAATCCGTGAGAGACGTTACTGATGTTTTTTGCGTCTTCCCTGCCCATGAGAAGATAGCCATTCCCTTCCTGATAATTCCTAACCTTCCTGTCATAGGGCCTAAGCTGTAAAGAAGCGGCCATTCCTCCCCCGAGAACGATGAGATTCTGTTTATCAAAAGGTTTCAGTTCTTTTGACCAGAAAACATTTTCCGCAAAAGCGGGCGGGATGAGGGAAAAGAATAAGAATAAGAATAAGAATATTTTTTTCATCAGAATACCAGGATGCCGACACTGAAGGTGGCACTGTAAACTTCAACCGCCCGCCGGTTGGTCTGGAAAACAACTTCGGGCACTGTCCCTTTATCTCTGACACCCTTGGCGTTATCCAGCTTCTGAAAACTTCCGCCGATTTCCCAGAACCAGACGGTATCATCCGGAGTCTGATAAAATTTTCCATACCCTCCCCCGATCACAGGACCGGAGTAAAGGATGCGGGAGGACCCGCTTCTCTTATAGAGATCGGGAGAATCGTGAGTGAAAAACACAGTCGGTGCCTGACCGATAAAGGCGCGCGCATAATAATTATCCCGGAGTCTCCGGCGAACTCCGATCGTCAGGAGCGTGTCCCAGATGAGCGTGTCGTGAACTTTAGCGAATTTTACATTCGAGCCGGATTCGATCGCCCATTTCTCCTGAAAAAAATAACCAAAGTCCGTTTTAAAATGAAGCCCGGATCCGAGTGTGTCGCCGGTCGTATGATAATTGGAAAGGTTGAGCCCGCCCCCCAGAAAAAGATGGAGGCCTTCCTTCCAGGTGCGCTCTTGAGCGTGAGCGGATGAGAGAAAAAGAAAAATGAGCAGCAGGAACTTCATTCAAAGCTCCCGGATATTGTCACGCCAGTGACTTTCCCATCGGAGTACGGCATGAAGGTCACAGAATCTTTCTTCTTCGAAATTAATCTGAAAGGGTTCACCACGGTTCCCAGAGTTTTTCCCCACCAGGTATTGGTTTCATACAAAGTGTCGGAAAGTTTTTCGACACCCATGCCGAGGATGGTTCCGTAGACGGGTGTCTGATAGAGATCCTGCCAACTGGGTCTTTCGGTCACGGTCTCAACGGTAAACTCAAAAGCTGCTGAGGAGATGAAGGCCCAGAGAAAAGAATCTACTTTGGTATAACCGCGGCTCCGGTAGAAGAGAAAATAAGCAGCTCCCGTCAGGGAGTGCTGGAAAATATTGTAGTCAAAACTATCGTTATCAAAATGCGGACTTCCGAGATTGGTGTACCAATTTCTGAGAGAACCATTTTTTTCAATCGTAGGTTTCTGGGTGAGGACGTAAGAGGTCCACTGTGCTCCGTAGACGATCCCGAAATTTGACATGCGCTCATAAGAAGAAACTCTTTCCTGAGCGAATGAGAGGCGGGACAAAAAAACGAAAAGGAATATGATTAGTCCGCATCTCATAAAGAGAAGCTAAGAGAGAACTAAGCTAGTCGCAAGCAGACTGGCGTCAGAGTCCGAAGGAATAAAGCTTATCGTCCTGAAACCCCATGTGGTATCCGCTTCCCCAAAACAACTGGTCATTCACGACGGAAGGAGCTGTCACAACGCTTCCCTTGGCCTGATGCGACCACAGAATTTTTCCGTCATTAGCATCCATCGCCACCATGAGTCCGGATAACGATCCTGCGAAGATTAATCCGTTGTAGTAAGTGAGCGGTCCCATCGGTGCGGCGAAATATCCGCGGCCGAGATTTCTTCCATAGATCACGTGATTGAGTCCTTCACCGAGGAGAGGATATTTCGTGGCCGGATCAGCAGTCTGCCATTTGAGTTCTCCCGTGAGAGCATCGAGAGCGCCCCAGAAACCTCCGCGAATGACTTTGCCTTTCTCCACACCTGCTTCGAGAGTGATCTCGTGGTGCTCGAGATTCGTCGTCTGAAAGAAAATCGTTTTCCCATCGGTGGCAGATCCCCACTGGTGTCCACCGAGTTTTCCACCCGGGCCGATTTGTTTTTTCCAGAGAAGTTTTCCGTCTTCCGCGCGGACGGCGAGGATCGCACCATCTTTTTTCCCGGCGACCAAGATGTCTCCTTCAGTTGTTGAAATGAGCATCGGTGCCTGCGCAAAATCTCCGTCCACACCCTCGGGCTTGGGACAGATGCGTTCGTTTCTTCTCGGGATCGATGTGAACTTTGATCCGCAGCCGACGTTCCAGGCATCGTAGATATTTGTCTTAAGTGACCACACGATTTTCCCGGTGGTGAGATCAAGGGCCACCATGCTGTCAAAGCGGTTCTCGTCAGAGTCAAACCGGGAAGTGCAATCTTTTAAGATCTCATCTTCTTTGGTCTGATCCTTCAGCATCCCTTTCATGTAGCAGTCCTGAAGGGCTTTCGGAACATGATAATTATTCCCGCTCCCGACGTATACGCGGTTTCTTTTCACATCGATCGGCGGAGAATTTCCCCAGACGGGAGCACCGGAGTTGGCAATGGCATCGCCGCTGATCATCGGAGTCTTCCAGAGAATCTTTCCGGTCGCGAGATCCAGGGCCACGAAACTCCCCTTGAAGTTACAGCATTTATAAAGCTGGCCCCTCACCGCAGGAATCTCTGATTCGATCGAAGAGACACCCACGAGAACTTTTCCATCGAAAATGATCGGAGACATCGTAATCCGGGAAGCGAAGTGGTCTTCCACTTTTGTTTTCCAGACGAGTTTCCCGGTATGGCGATTGACCGCCATGACAGATGTTCCGGGAATGGTCCGGAGTGAAGTCAGTTCGCGCACGATGAATTTTAAATTATTGAGACTGTCTCCCAGAACCAGAAGATCACCGGAAATGGCCGGACTATTGCGGGAAAAATTTCTCACACCCACTTTCGTGTAATTTTTTACGTCTTCGCGCCAGAGAATCTTTCCGCTCGCCGCTTCGGCCGCGTAAAGATGGCCTCCACTGAAGAGACCGGAAACTCCGATTTTCGCGATGTCAGTGAAATAGATTTTTCCGCCCTCAACCGTCGGCGTGTCCACTACACTCGTTTCCACTTTTGAGATCCACACGGGCTTCAGATTTGCGACGTTCTCTTTCGAGATCAGGGGTCTAGTTGGTGTCATGTTATGATGGTTTCTCTGGTCGCCGGACCATTGAGTCCATTGGTCTCCGGCAAGAGTGAGAACGGGTAAAACTGAGAGCATAATAAGGATGATTTTCATGCGGAGATTAGACCATCCGCCAGAGTTACAAGTCAATCATCCCTTGTCACTCCCTGCTTCGCGTTGCTATCATTTTGCCATATGAAACACGCATTTTTCTTACTTCTGATCGGGTTGATCTTTACCCGAACTGCTCAAGCTGAAGAATTATTTGAAAGTAAGGTCGGAAGCATTTACGTGTCCGAATCTTTCATCAATGAGCAGCTCGCGGGACACATCGGAAAATCCGACATGGTGAAAAATCTGCGCGTGAATCTGGATCCGAAATCAAAAAAGATTTTTCTCTACGGTGATTTTCAGCTCCCGCTGGATGATATCCGCGCGATCGGCATTGAACGGCACCTCGGCGACTTTAAGTTCCAGCTCTCGATCCTTCCGCAGATCAGTCCCCAGAAGCACCTCGTGCTTGAGTTCCCGATTTCGGAAACGTATTTCTACCAGGCCAATTCCAAAAATCCGAAACGCGACCGGGTCGTGATTCCGGTTCAGCTTCTCTCACTAGGTCTCGCTGCCACCCGGGGGTATCTGGCCGCACTCTCCGGAGATTTTTCCACGTTTGACCGGAAGGTCGCTAAGAACCGCGCGCTCCTTCAGGGTGTGAAAAAACTTCTCGTCACGGAAAGAAATCCGGACGCCATTGAGTACCTGACGAATGAAAAGAAATCCCTCGAGCTTACCATTGCCTCCATTGAACTGGA
>CANGAC010000170.1 GCA_947451425.1 Bacteriovoracaceae bacterium
ACTAAGATAAGAAGAGAAATGAGCACGAGCTCTTTCTTTTCGAAAATGACGACTTTATTGTTTTCTTCCATGCCTTATATTTTAAGGGCTTGACCCATAAGCTCAAAGACCTTTTTTCTAACCTGAACAATTCGATCAGGAATCCCCCCTCGTTCTCGACCTTTTTCCCCTGCTCCGGTTACTTTCTCTCTACACAGGAGGACCTATGAAGAAGTTTCTGAAGAATGAAAAAGGCCAGGGGATCATGGAATACGTCATTATCTCAAGTCTGGTCGGCATCTGCTGCCTCATCGCTGTCCGCGAGTTCGGGGACGTCGTGAAAAAGCGCATCGACAACATGAAAGGCCAGATCACGGATGAAATCACACTCCGGGACCGGAAAAATTGAAGGCCCTGGTCATCCTCCTCTCCGTTTCTCTCATGGTCTTTCTGGGACAGGAAGCAGTCACTCTTCACAAGTTGACTGTCTGCCGCCAGGAGGCCTGGAGATCTTCGGTGACGTTGATGACCAGAACTCTTCTCTCAGAAGCTCCCGCCACCGATAAAGATATTCTCTTTCGCTGCGGGATCGTTTCAAATCTGAAAAACAACAAAGTCTCCTGGTTCCGGATCACCTCCCATCGCCTCCATTACGTCACACTCAAAATATCCGGAAAATTATGAACCAGCGCGGGGATGTGAATCTTTTCTTCGTCCTTTTTGTTGCGGGCCTCACCGGTACGATGATCCTCTGTGCGCTGAGGCTTCAACGCTCTTTCCATCTTCTCGAGAAACGCACGGAACTTTTTCTCTGCGTGAAAGAAACGGAAGGCGAACTCACGCGCTTCATGACTTTCATGGGAAGAACCAATTGGGCCATCAGGAATGTGGAGAAGGCGAAGCTCATCATGCTGTTCATCCCCGGGCTTCAGGGCGGGGCACTTGAAGCGGAAAAGGCCAAACGCACGCTCATGCTTCTTCAAACGAGCAGTCTCATTCCCTATTTGAAAAAAGTCGCGGAACTTAAGTCAAAAGGATGTCCCCTTGATCCGCGGATCCTTATAACTCCCTTCGCACTCTCAGGTTCCGGCTATCAAAGGGAATCCGACGGAGCGGCAAAACTCAGGAAGGAAAAATGGACTCATCAGTATCTTTCTTTGCCTTATTCACTCTCGGTCGAATGGGACGCAAAAGATCTGAATTCCCTGAGGCCAAAGTTCCACCGGAAATCCTGGGAGAACGTGGCGAGATTGTCCTCAATCTTATCCTCTTACTGACCTCGGCCAGCCTCCTCTATGTGGGACTTTTCTGGCTGAACAAAACTTTTGAAAAACGCACCAAGGAGCATCTGAATGATTTCGAAACTCGCTGGCATCATCTCCGCCAAAAATACCCGGACTAAACTCTGGTGGATGAAGCTCGCGGTAGCGATCCTCCTCTCCAATGTATTTTTCTTCATCCTCTTCGGAGGAAGCAACTCCTCCAAAGCAGAAACTCCTGATCTTCCTCCAGGCTGGGTGGAAGTCCAGCTTGAGGCCCGGCTCCATACGCCATTTCAGAATGGGAAAAAAGTCCTCCTCATGACGAGATCCGGAAGAAAGAAAATAAGCGGGATGTTAAATAAGGGCGGAAGTGAACTTGATCAGAGGGTGACAGTTCTTGTGAAGGAAGAAGAAGCCGCACTTCTTTTCCAGCACGAGAACTGGGAAATCCTGCCCATGATCCAGAATCTTCATTTTAAAACTATTACACAAAGAGAGAGCCATGAAATTCGTTACTAGTCTTTTCTTCCTGAGCCTCGGCGTACACGCATCTCCTATCCGCATCTATCACGAGAGCGAAGAAGGAAGAGCGCGGATTGTGCGGGAGATTTTTCTTCAGCAGTACTTCATACCGGAAGATCTGATCGCGATGGAAAACGTAAATGACTGTGGAGATTTAAAGGGTCAGGGAAAGCTTGATCTGTGCTTAAAAAACAACGGAGACCTATTAGTGGTCTCCGTCGATAGAGGATTCATTTACGAATCCCTCAAAATATTTCAGGCCCCGTAAGGAGACCGATTATGAATTACTTCTGGTGGACAGCGAACTTAGGCGTAGTACCTTTGTTTCTGTTAGCAGCTTTTCTCTTAGCACCAGCTGCTCTGTGTTTTTGCTTACGACGGTTTTCAGTAACTGCTGTTCTTGATGCCATATGGTTCTCCCGAGATAGATATCGTCTTTATATAGATTTGAAGCTCCTCAATGTAGCGACTAGCCTCGTCTTTGTCAAAATCTTCCTGCTTATACCGTCCGCGTCATTTGCCGCGAATTCCCCCAAGGATATCATCCTCGCCAAGGGAGAGCAGAGGGAAATCGAGCTCGAGACCCTCAGGAATTTTTCTGTCGGGAATCCGGAAGTGATCTCCTATAAATTCCTCCCTAAGCAGGGAAAACTCCTCCTGAAAGGGAAAAAGGTCGGATTTACCGATGTGATCGTCTGGACTAAAAACGGCAAGGAAACCTTCAGTCTTTACGTTCTTTCGAAACAAAAATTCCTGAAAACCTTTCAATTGGCCGATGCCCTCAAGAACCTCAATCTTGAAATCGACATCAAGGGCCCTGTGATGACGGCCTCAGGAACCCTCTCGGATTTCTCGGATTATCTCTATCTTCAGAAAATTAAGGGCCAGTTTCAGGACCAGGTCTTCTTCAAGATCACCCTTGATCCTGCGCTTCGGAATCACATTGTGGGTCAGATTTATAAAAAGCTCTACGCCAACGGCTTTTCATCGGTCACCTGCCAGGTCGACTGGCTGGATGTTCTTTGTTTCTACGAAGGCACTCAAAACGAAAATCTCTTAAAGCAGCTTTCAGGATTTTATCGCGTGACCTTTATTCAGCAGGACTCGCGGCTTCGTCACAAGAATTACCGGCTGAAACTCAAACTGATCCAGCTCGAAAGGATGGACGGGAAGGAAATTCACCTGGGCATGGATGCCTTCCAGACCACAGTCGGCGATCTTTTTGATTTCGGTATCAGGAAACTCATCGATAAGAATTCCGTCTTCCTCCAAAAGAGCCAGCTCGACCTTTCGACCCTGGCCGAGCCCGAGCTCATCGTGAACCTCACAACTCCCCAGTTGATAGAAATCGGATCCCAGATTCCCTACCAGAATATTGCTCAACAGGGATCGACGGTCATTGCTCCCATTGACTGGAAGTTTGCCGGTCTCAAGATCAAAACAAAAATCACGGAATCCTTCGGGAAACTTCTCTTGGAATATGAAACCGAATTCTCGCGCCCCATCGGCCAATCCATCAATGGCAGTAAGGAAATTTCCTCTGCCCTCCTGGATGTCGGAGTGCCGCTCAAGATTTTCCAGATTGGCTTTCAGACAAATTCCCGGGACCGGAAGGGAATTCCTCTCCTCTCTGACATTCCGATTCTGAAGCATCTCTTCGAATCGAAGTCCGATCAGGCGACCTACAAACAGATTTATGGTTATGTGGTCCTGGAGGCCGTGGAATAAATGCTGTCACTTTTTAGAGAATCACAGGAAATGATGCCGGAGCCTGAGCCTCTGGCGAAGGCGAGACGCCTTCTCGTTGGCTGGCTCAATAAAGGAGTGGTTCCTTCGTGGGATGACTTCTTTCATGAGCTACCGGTTCTGGATTCTGCCCATGATCTCGAAGCGATTAAGGAAAACTTCGCCAAGCTTACGACCTGGCCCTTTCTCGAGGAGACCTTAAAAGAAGAAGGAACCGAATTCTTTTTCCATTCACCAGATTCCTCTCAGCGGCTTTCCCTTAACGGAGAGAAGTCAGGAATATGCTTTCCTTTAACAGAAGAGGAATGGCAATTGTGGCTGGAGATTGTCTCCCTCAAATTTCATCAGAACTGGAATGTGGAACATCCTTTCGTAAGTTTCTACGGCGATCTCTTCGGACAGAATTTTCGCCTGAGTCTGATTCACGGATCAAGTTCTCCCCAGGGACGCTCGAAACTCATTTTGAGGAGATTATCAGCAAGTCCTCATCCTCTCGGGGCTTTCGGTGAAACGGATGTTTTAAAAGAATTCGTCCGGGAAAAGAAAAATATCCTGATCGCAGGATCTACCGGCTCTGGAAAAACATCTCTTCTCACAAGTCTTCTAAGCGAAGTATCGCCCCATGAACATCTGGTGATCCTGGAAGATACTTACGAAATACTTTCCTCGCATCCACATCAGACACGATTCCTCTCAGGATCAACTCCCCAGACAAGTCTTAAGTCTTATCTCTCGTATTCTCTGAGACTCTCTCCGGACCGGATCCTCCTGGGAGAAATGCGCTCGCATGAAGTCGTTCCCTTTCTCATGGCCATGAACACCGGTCACCGGGGGCTGATGGGAACAATTCATGCTTCTTCAGCACCGGACGCTCTTCACCGGGCCGCCCTCCTCTTTTCTCTTTACGGAGGGGAAGCGAGACTCGAATTCGAAAAAGTGATGGAGCTTTTGTGCCGGAACCTTGAGTTCGTAGTCTTTTTGGAAAATAAAAAAGTGAAAGAAGTGATTAAGATTCTCGGCTCAGAAAAAGGCACGCCCTTCTTTGAAATTCTTGGGTCAGAGATTATGTCATGGGAGACTGAAAAACGATAATCCTCTTCTTCTTCGATTTTGCATCGATGAGTTCAGCACAACTTCCATCCGAATCCTTAAAAATCACCTTCGCCGCCGGACACTGGATGTATTTCATCTCAGGAATTTTCGTATCAGGAATCGCACGAAATTTCCCGTTCGGTGAAATCGCAAGAAGGACATCCCGACGAATCGAGGCACAAGGGGAACCGAGGTAAGTCCTATGGATAATCTCATTTCCCATAATCCCCAGAAAAGACTGGTTTGCGGGAATCTGCCAGTGACGAATGCTCTTCGCTGAATCCGATTTTGCCACTTCATAAATGATGTCGTTACTCAGGCCCGGTGGAAGCTTGGTGTTTTTTAAGAAAAGCGTGTAAGCGCCACTTATAGAATCATCGATGAAAGCACTGGTGTAGTTTTTGGCGAGCTTTTCGTTGATGTAAGCATCAAGGAGAATTCCCTGAGAGCGAATCCGTTTATTGATCTCTTTCTCAGGGGTTTTCGAATTCTGAAGGGAGACCACAAACTGGTCATACTCCTTAAGCTTTTTCGTAAGTGCTGGGGTGGTCTTTCCCAGTTTCTCGCAGGCAAATACCTGCGAGGACAAAAGCATAAGGAGGATGAACATAATTATCTCGTGAGTTTCTTGTAGGTCACGCGGCTCGGGACATCGGCCTTGTCACCCACGCGGCGACGGAGGTCTTCGTGATAGTCTTCGAAGTTTCCTTCAAACCATGTCACGGTAGAGTCACCTTCGAAGGCCAGGATGTGCGTACAAATTCTGTCGAGGAAGTAGCGATCATGGGAAATGACCACAGCACAACCGGCAAAATCTAAGAGTGCGCGCTCAAGTGCCTGAAGTGTATTCACGTCGAGATCGTTGGTCGGCTCATCGAGAAGCAGAACGTTTCCTTCTTCCTTCAGCATCTTCGCTAAGTGAACGCGGTTTTTCTCACCACCGGAAAGTTCCTTGATGCGTTTTGACTGATCTTCACCAGAGAAATTGAAACGCGAAATATACGCGCGCGAGTTCACTTCTTTGTTACCGAGTTTTAAAAGATCAAGACCGCCGGCAATTTCCTGCATGACCGTCGCTTCACCGTCCATCTCACGGGACTGATCGATGTAAGCAAGCTTCACTGTTTCACCGACTTTGAAAGTCCCTGCATCGGGCTTAACTTTATCGGTAATCATATTAAAGAGAGTGGTCTTACCGGCACCGTTGGGCCCGATGATTCCCACAATTCCTCCCGGAGGAAGTTTGAATGTGAGGTGATCATAAAGAAGTCTGTCGCCGAATGCTTTGGCGATATCGTTGGCCTCAATGACAACATTCCCGAGGCGAGGTCCAGGTGGGATGAAGAGTTCATTGGTTTCGTTCCGGGCCTCAGCGGTCGATTCGTTCTGCATCTGCTCGTAGTTCTGAATGCGCGCCTTGGATTTTGCCTGGCGCGCTTTCGGCGACATGCGGATCCACTCGAGCTCTTCTTTCATTTTCTTCTGGCGCTTCGATTCAGATTTTTCTTCCTGCGCTAAGCGATTTGATTTCTGCTCAAGCCATGAAGAGTAATTACCCTGCCATGGAATTCCCTGACCGCGATCGAGCTCAAGAATCCAGCCGGCCACGTGATCGAGGAAGTAACGATCGTGGGTGATGGCGATGACGGTTCCTTTGTAGGCCTGAAGGTGACGCTCAAGCCAGAGAACAGTTTCCGCATCGAGATGGTTGGTAGGTTCATCGAGAAGAAGAACATCCGGTTCTGAGAGAAGGAGGCGACAAAGAGCAACCCGGCGTTTTTCACCACCCGAGAGAACGCCACACATCTGATCAGATGGTGGACAACGGAGGGCCTCCATCGCTAGTTCAAGGCGGGAATCAAGATCCCAGAGATTCTGGGCATCCATTTTATCCTGGAGGAGCGACTGTTCTTCGAGGAGCTTATTCATCTCATCGTCGGACATCGTGTCCCCGAGTTTCATGTTCACTTCTTCGTAGCGCTTAACTGTCGCAACGAGTTCCGCGAGCCCTTCTTCCACAACTTCTTTCACCGTTTTATTCGGATCAAGCTTCGGATCCTGCTCGAGGTAACCGAAGGTAATGCCCTTGTTCGCTGTAACAGTTCCAAGGAAATCTTTATCAACGCCGGCGATAATTCTTAAAAGAGATGATTTACCTGAACCGTTGAGACCGAGAACACCGATCTTGGCACCTAGATAAAAGGAAAGAGAGATGTTCTTCAGAACTTCCCGTTTCGGCGGATAGATTTTTCCCACCTTATGCATACCAAAAATGATTTTTTTATCATCTACGACGGCCATGA
>CANGAC010000171.1 GCA_947451425.1 Bacteriovoracaceae bacterium
TCGTATAAACCTTGATGTTATGTTTTTTTGCTTCTTCAGCTGCCTGGATAGGAGTCAGTGTTCCTACGTTCGCCACTCCATCCGTTAAGAGAACGATCACTTTGTTCTTAGTCTCAGAGTTCACCGCTCTTGCTACCGAAAGGGCCAGGCCATCTCCGATATTTGTCCCGCTTCCGAGATACCCGATGGAAATTTCCGCAAGAATCTTATCAACCAAAGTCGGGTCAGTAGTAAGAGGAAGAAGTGTCAGGACCTTCTCAGAAAAAATGACGACACCAATCCGGTCAGTTGGTCTCATCCGTGCGAATTCCCGGATCCTTTCTTTTGCAACTTCGAGTCGGTTGGGTTTGATATCTTCGGCCAGCATGGAGCGAGAAACGTCGATGCAAAGGATGATGTCATTGACTTCCACGCTCGACGGGGAGAACTTCTGCGGCTTCCTTGGTTGCATCAAAGAATAGGAAACATATCCCCATGCGAGAACTCCCCCAAAGAAAAGAGTCAGGCGGAGAATTTTCTTCGCCCAGTGAAGTCCGCCTTCCTGGAGCGGGAAATGGAGCCGGGCGCGCTGGAAGACTTTCCAATAATCGAGGGTCCAGAGGATACCAGCAGCGACTCCAAACCAAAGGAAGAGAGGATTTTTAAATTCCACGGAAGCCTCCTTCCGTTTCAGTTAAAAATTTCTGATAGGCACTCATCACTTCAGCTTTCTCACTTTCACTCTGAACTGGCTTAAACTGAACTTTAAAAAGTGTTTTTTCCAGATCGATGAACGGGCCATCCAGATGAGGGAAGGTCGGAAGGTAAGAATGCTTCTTCTTCCAGAGGGCGACGACATCATCGTAAGACCTGCAGCTTTTAATTTCTTCCATCAGCGCGAGTTTTCTTTTTCTCTCGTTCTTTTTAAAACTGAGCTTTTCCCACAAAAGATAAGCGGGATATGGGATAAGCAGAAAAATGGCCACAAAGACCAGCCACATCCAGTTTTTATAGAGAACATCGGGGGCCGTAAAATCCGCCCAGAGCATTTCTTTGGGCACTTCCGTAGGTATGACCGTCAATTGATCCCAGTTGACATTGATCTCAGCATCACCGATTTTTCCCGGAACCGTCGTTGTCTGGGGTACGGAGAGAAAGATAACCTGCGTATCAGCTTCATATTCAGAGGCACCATCTTTTCTTAAAAGCGGAGAGAGCTGCTGGAAATAAATTGTCTCGGAAAGGTTCTGGCCCTTTAACTTCTGAAGCGGAAGGTTCACCGCCGTTAAAGGAACGATCATGCGGGCACGGACGAGTGCCCCTTGTTTTACTTCATTTGAAGGAAATACGAGACGTAGCTGTTCCGCTGACCAGCAGTTCCCTGTAATAAAGATTAGAAGAAGTAAAAACATTCTCACACGAGCTCTTTGACAAACTTTTCCAGGTATCTTTCGTGGACACCAATCTCTTTAAATCGTTCTTTTAAAAACAAAGGATCATCGTCGCGAGACTTGATATCCGTCACGACACTTTTTCCAGTTGCGGGATTTCTGGCCTTGAAAAGAAAGGGCAGATCCGTATTCTTATCCACGGGCGAATAAACTCTGAAACAATGCATGTTTTTCTTATCGAGAATTTTTCCCCAGCCGGCCTTATCCTTCACCAGCGAGAGGTCACCCAGATAAATGACTTCTTTCCTGCGGGCGAGGAGGGCCTTTACCTGATTCACTTTCTGAATTTCAGTATGAGTATTCATGGGGCCGGAATAATTCAAAAGAACTTTTCCGTTTTCATCCAGAAAACCGAGTTTTTCAAGAGAAGAAATAAAAATGGTAAGACCCTCTTTCCCGCGTTTCGGAGGAAGGTTGATGGTCTTTTCACCCCAGATGACCACTCTTACGAGATCATGCGTCTGCGCAGCCAGGAGATAAAGCAAGGCAACGATTTCAATCATCGCCTCAAGTTTCGATTTTCCTTCGAAGCCGTAGAGGAGGGTGTGGGAGAGATCAACGCAGACAACAATCTCCACGTTTCTCTCTTCTTCGAAAGTCTTGATATAAACATTTGGGGACCGCGCCGAAAGTTTCCAGTCGATGAAGCGAACGTCATCACCGGGTACATAAACCTGATGCTCGCGGAACTGCAGCCCTGAGCCCCGGAAATGTGACTTCAGCATGCCCGAAGAATAGGCATTAGAGTTACGGAAAATCTGAGACTGGATCATTCCTACGACCCGTTCGATTTCCTTCAGGTTCATGTCAGATCACATTCGCAGCGATAGTCGTCACCATATGACGGGTGTTCAGCTTATCAATCTGCGCCTCATAGGAAGGAATAACCCGGTGCCCGAGGACGGATGGGACAATTGAGAGAATATGCTCGGGAGTAACGAAATCTTTCCCTTCCATAAACGCTTTAAATTTGGAAATTTTGTAAAGCCAGATGGAAGCCCGGGGAGAAGCTCCTGCCACAACAGCGCCTTCAAATTTTTTCTGGAAGAACTTGCTGCCAGGTCTTGTTGCATGAACCATCCGGATAATCATGTCCTTGATTTTTTCGTCCACATAAATGGATTCGACCTTTTCTTTCAGTTGGGCAAAATCCTGCTCAGTCATGATGGGCTTGAGATCAAGAGGACCGGACTTCATTCCCAGTACACTTTTCTCAGCTTCAAAATCCGGATAATCGACGGAAATTTTCATCATGAAACGATCGAGCTGTGCTTCCGGAAGATTATATGTACCTTCCTGCTCAATCGGGTTCTGAGTAGCGAGAACAACAAACGGAGTAGGTAGTTTGTGAGTTTTATCACCAATAGTGACCTGTTTTTCGGCCATCGCCTCAAGTAGGGCCGCCTGTACTTTTGCCGGGGAACGGTTGATCTCATCCGCTAAAACGAGCTGAGTAAAAATCGGGCCAAACTTCGTTGTGAACTCCTGCTTCTGCTGGTTGTACATCATCGTTCCGATGAGATCTGAAGGGAGAAGATCGGGAGTGAACTGGATTCTCTGAAACTGTAAGTGACAGAGCTTACTCATAACGGAAACGCTGAGAGTTTTCCCGAGACCAGGTAAGCCTTCAATCAGAAGGTGACCTTCGCACACGAGAGCAGCGAGGATGCTTTCCAGAAGTTCATCCTGACCGAATACCACTTTGCGAGCTTCAGCTAAAGTCCGCTGTAATTTTTCCTGAAGAACCATCTACGACTCCAATATGTAAAAGTATGATTTGATATAATTAGCGCGATCTGATTGTGAACGAATGGGATGATCCCAACCCTGAATGCCTGAATGAAGAAGCTGAAGCTTCTTGCCTTCTTTGGCAGAAGCATCAAGAATATTTTTCTGAAACTCATCGTGACCGACGTAGTGGGTGCACGAAGAGAAAACCAGAAGAGAGCCGGGAGCAGCGAGCTTCATGACTTTCCGATGAAGCTTTGAGTATCCTTCCAGCGCCTGTTCTTTCTGAAGAGCACTTTTGGCGAACGCAGGTGGATCACAAAGGATTACATCGTACGTTTTTTTCTGGCCGATCGCCTCGTCCATAAAGCGGAAGACATCCTGGCGAAAAAATCTTCCTCGATCCGGGAAACTATTCAAGCTCAGTGCCTTAGCGACTTCTTCCGAGAAATCTCCCTGATCGACGAAGTCCATGGTCTTAACTCCACCCTGAAGAGCATTCATGCCCCAGGCTCCGGCGTAACAGAAAAGATCTACACCTTTTTGCATCGGAGCTTTTAGTCTATGAAGAATGGCCTGGAGCACCATCCGGTTTTCCCGATGATCATAGTAGAAGCCAACTTTCTGAATGACTTCCGCTCGGAGCTCATAACTTAGTTCGTTTTCTTTTACGGTGAGAGCGGGAACAGGTTCCGTTTCAAATGTCGGAAGAAATTCTTTTTCGCGGTACTTGGGGTTATCCAGGAAATACGCTTTCACGTCGAGAATTCTCGCCAGCTCTTTCCCGATCAGCTCGCGATAGCGATCAAGGCCTGCAGTATTGATCTGAATGAGAACGGCATTGGTAAAATGATCAGCGATCAATCCCGGAAGGCCATCACTGAATCCATAGACCACTCTGGATCCATTTTCGTATCCACGAAAACGTTTCCGATTCTGGCAGGCAGATGCAATCTTTTCCGAAATAAATTTTTCCGGTGAGAATGTGGCCGGATCTTTGATCTCATCGAGTACATGGACCGAGGCATACTTGTCTTCCACCTGTGGATTGACAAAAGAAATCCACAGCGATTTATCCGCCTGGAGAAAACACCACTCGCCGGGAGGAATTGATTTCAGTGACCCGTCCAGGTCTGCTGCTTTCAGTTCTCTCTGATGGGAACGAAGTTTATTGAAGCCGCTCTTCGACAAGGTAAGAGTACGCACACAGATCCTCAAAGTTATTCAGTTATTATAACCCGCACACTGTGGGTCTCAAGGGGAAGAGTGCCGGAGATTCAAAAAGAAATTCCGGCAAACTAAATGAGTCGGAATTAAGGTGTCTTCTTAGGCTCGCTCACCGGCGCATCTCCCAGGAAATAGCGCATGCCTTCCCCGGTATTAATCCGGTAATTTTCAAATTCAATAATGTCCTGGTTGCGGAACCCTTTGTCGCCCGACTGTTCAACCGTAAGAACGACTTCGCTGAGTACGCCCATGCCTTGCGCGTCACCGTAATTGAGCTTGCGGGACGTTTTCACAGTCAGCCCGTTATCGGAAGTATTCACTGTGACTTGTCCCACAACCCAACGGCCTTCAGAAAAGGCTTTTTTCTCATAGGCGTAAACCATGTTCCAGCTTCCTACCGGTTTGTTCCCGATGATTTCTGAAAGTCTGTCCTGCTCATCGAACTTTATCGTGTAGGTAGGAATGGGTGCCACGCCCGTTGGATCCGTTGCCGTAAACTCTTTCGGAATTTTTCCGGCAGTAATTTTATAACCTGGAAATCTCTGGGCAATTGTCATGGGCAGTAAACTATCCAGCACCGTAGCAAAGGCTGCTTTCAATTCAGCTTTTGCCTCGAAAAACCCCTCGGGTAAGCCGACGATATCCACGGCCAATCTCTCCGGAGCTAGAGTCCAGTGAACACGAAAAATAAGCTTTTTCACTGTGCCGAAAATCTTTTGCTCATTCACTTGTTCAGTCATTCTGCTGCTTGTGACATCCACAACAAAATCCCGCACGCCTTTATTTTTAAGAGAATAAACTTTGCGTTCATAAAGTGAAAAATACGTGGCGGAGTCCTGGGCAAAACTCAAAGTTGTGACGAAGAGAAAGGCCAGGAGAGCAAAAATTTTCATGCAGAGTCCTCAACAAACGAAGAGATGTCGACAACCGGACATCGTAAATGTTTTTCTTTCTTGTATGTTACCATACCCGGCACTCCCGAAACACCTTTGAGATTTTTCACCTGCGTGAAAATCACCGGTACCCAGTCCCCCTGAAAATGAGAGAATCGGGCAAGTATTGAAGCAGCGATATTAAGCTCACTATTGCCGGGGATCCCGTTACCCATTTTAATAATGACATGGGCACTTTTGAGGCCATCCAGATGGAGCCAGGTGTCGTCTTTTCCCGCCCACTTTGATCGGAGTTGATCATTTCCTCTGGCGGAAGTTCCTACTCCCATCTGAAAACCTTCGGCCTGGAAAATTTTATAATCATCCGGGATGGCCTTGGCTTTCTCCGGCTGAGCGGAGGAATTCTTTTCTTCCCCCCAGGCAACCTTTGTCATCGGCAAAGTCGACGTGGGTAGGACAGGCTTTGTTTTTTCCGCCAACGTCTGGGTTACGGAGTCGAGCCTTTGTCCTAAAATCGTTTCGCCCTTTTTCAATTTTTTTATTTTTTCAAAGAGGAGATTTCTCCTTTCAAAAGCATTGAGTTCACCTTCAAACTTGATCTTGTGATCACCCACTTTGAGCTCATAAACATTTTCCAGCGACTGATTTCGATTCAGCACGTCCTGGATCTTTTCCCATTGTCTCGCGCGATCCAGATCCTCTTCGATTTTGAGCTTTTTCCTCTCGAGAAATCCCGGTTTAAATTGTCCACCTTTCAACGCTGCCGCATTCGCTTCGCCCAGAAGAAGATCACTGACTGGTGTGATGACTGTTGAAATGAAATCATGCTTTAAATCAGTTCTCCTTCCAATCTCATCAAAATAGGAAAAAAGATCTGTCACTTCTTCGGGGACAGTGATGGCCCTTGGCTTCCAGCTCATGAGAAGTTTCATCTGCCCTTCCGGAGCTTCACGGTAGTAATGAAGAAAATAAACTTTCCTCGCCTTCCATAAAATGCAGAGTGACTGTCGTCTTCCATACTTTTGATAGTCGAGTTTCACTATCCGGTCGTTCTTATCAAGTTCGACACCTAAGAAAGTGCATGAGCTGAGATGTCGTCTCAGGTATTCCAGGAATACATCCTTTCTGCGAAGTGCAGCCGGAGGTCCATCATCATCAACCCACAGGCCTTCCATCCCTGAACCGCGACCGATGTATATGGACTGGGTCTTTCCGGGAATTCTTACTGTGAAAGAAACAAAGAAAGCCGTACTGTATATTTTCTGGATCTGGCCGCCCGCCAGTGAAGAGTCGCTAATAGCTTTTACTTGGGACTGCAAATCCCGGTAATATTGAATCATATGACGATTAATCTTATCACCACTCAGAGTTCCGTGCACCATTCTCAGGTGGAATGGGACTCTTTGTGCCAGATAATCTCCCGATTCGCCTTTTTTGAAGCGAATCAGTCGCTGCTTGTCACGAAAGTTTTCCGCGAAGAGCCGGCGCTTCTTCAGGAAGAACTGGAAAAGGTATCCCTTTATCTGCGCCATCTTCTTGATGACCAGAGACAAGTTCTGCACCAACTGATCACAAAGCTTCCCCCAGACAATTCCCTCCATCGCTTTATTTCTCATCTGTCGAAAA
>CANGAC010000172.1 GCA_947451425.1 Bacteriovoracaceae bacterium
CGCGGTCGTGCTCAAGGACAATCCGCTTATCGAGGTTCAGCATATCAAAAATCCGCCCGCCGTGATTGTTCATGATGATGAGCTTTAAGTTCTCGGGGAGATCGAGGAGCGAAGTGAGATCGTATTTCGTCGTGATGTCTCCGAGGATACAGTAGACCGTTTCTTTCGTGGAAGAAGCAAGCCCGATGGCCGTTGCGAGCTGACCGTCGATGCCGTTCACACCGCGGTTTCCTTCCACCCGGAAGCGCTTGGTCTGGATGAGTTCAAAGAAACGGATGATAAGAGAGTTCCCGAGATAAATTAGTCCATCGTACGGAAGGGCGTCCTGGAGCTTCTTCATCGCTGCGGGCTCAGACTCCGGATATTTCGCCAGGAGATTCACCAGTGTTTCCACCGACTCGTCACCGGGAAAGGGAATCTGAATGTTCTGGAGGAGTTTCCAGAATTTTTCTTCTTTCAGCAGGTCTTCCGTTTCAAGGTTCAGGACTTCTCCGAAGGAAAGTCCCGGAAGATTTCTCGGGTCAAAAGAAAAGACCGGAAGCGGACTCTGCTCAAGGACCCGCCACGCTTTCGAAAGTGGTGTGTGGCCGATCCGGATCACGCCGTCGAAGAAATTCTCTTTCAGGAGTTTCACCAGTTTTTTTTCCGTCCGGATGAGTGACAGGTCATGGCCCCCGCTCATGGATTCCGCGTAGAAAGGAAGATTCGTTCCCGCGAGTTTCAGGATAAAGGGGCGAAGGGATTTTGTTTCGTGAGAAACGAGGATAAGGGGCTTTTTCACTTTCCCCAGGAAAGTCTCAAAATCTCCCAGGTCTTTGGCGAAGCGGACTTTCCCTTCGTGCGAGACGGTGTCATCCACGAGAACGTTGATGTGAACCGGAAAGACCGGATCGGTGAGTTCAAAGGTCGCAAGATCCTTGAGTGCTATTTCCACGAAACTACCGCGCGCGCCGATGGTCAACGGTTCGTGGTCCACCGTCTGGGGAGCACCGGTTCCATGCATCTTCTTCGGACGATCCCCGGAAATAAGAACCAGCGGAACGTCCGCATATTTTGCTTCAAGCATCGCGGAGACGCATTCGGAAACGGCAGTTCCTGAGGTCGTGCAGACGGCGACCGGTTTCTGTAATCCTTTCGCGAGCCCCAGGGCCTTGAACCCCGCCATGCGCTCATCAAACTCAAAACTCACTTTCTCCGGAGAGAAAACTTTCAGGAGTTCGTGATTGCGGGCACCGGTGCAGAAATAAATTTTTGAGATTTCGGAGAGCTTGAGGATCATAGGTAGTGATCCTTCACCACGTTTCTCTTCCAGGAAATTTCCCGGAGTTCTTTTGAGAGTTCCGAGCCCGGGACAATGCCGCCGCCGGATTCGATATAGAAAATTTCTTTTTTCCACTGAACGTTTCTGATCATGACGACAAAGCGCGATTCATTTTCAGAGACCACTCCGAAAGCTGAACCAAAAGTCCGCTCCGGATATTTTTTTGAGTACCGGGTTTCTTTTAAAAATTTAAGACTTTCTTTCTTGGGATATCCACCAAGAGCGGCGGTGGGAGAAAGGGCAGAGACAAGAGAAGAGATATCTGTGTCGTCGGCCACGGCCGCGCGGATATCGGTTTTCAGGTGAATGATGTCTTTAAACTCGGAGGTGTACGTTTCTCCCACCTCAACGGCCCCGGAAAAAGGAGTGAGCTTTTCCGTAATATCCTGGACCACGAGATTGTGCTCGAGAAGGTCCTTCTGGGAATGCATGAGCTCATCTTCAGAGCCCTTCTTCGAGGTTCCCGCCAGCGCGTGAGTAGTAAGTTCACCTTTGGTCAGGTGAAAGAGCTCTTCGGGTGTTGAGCCCACGATCCCGAAGCCCGGGCCCCAGATGCCGTAAGGGATTCCGGCCCCGAAAGTGAGCGCCTGCCGGATAAGAAAGGCGAGGGGAACTTCCTCTTCGTTTGAAAGAAAGTTTTCTCTCGAAATCATCACGACTTTTCTCAGATTCCCGGAGAAGTTCTTGAGTAAATCCTGGAAATCTTCTTCGTAGATCCGGTCTTCCGTTCCGATACTTTGGAATGCTGGCCTTGGACTTTCGAGTTCTTTCAAAAGGGCCTCGCGGTCGGATGGAAAGAGTTTCCAGATCCTTTCCGGGACGTAGCGAAGATAGGAATTCGAGTAAAAATCTTTCAGATAAAAAACATCGCGGTCTGTGGGCCTGAAGGACTGAACCGGATCAAAATTTCCACCGGTACAAAAGAGAAGGGACTGATCGACAGGATTCTGAAGGAAGGCACCCTTATGAAAAAAATCACCTTCCGTAATATTCATCAGTACATCCAGGGAAATTTCTCAAATTCCGGTTTCCGCTTTTCCAGGAAGGCGTTGCGGCCTTCGGAAGCCTCTTCGGTACCGTAGGCAAGTCTGGTGGCCTCACCGGCGTAGACCTGCTGGCCCACGAGTCCGTCATCAATGAGATTGAATCCGAACTTGAGCATGCGGATAGCGGTGGGAGATTTGGTGCAGATGATCCGCGCCCACTCGAGGCCTTGTTTCTCAAGATCAGCGTGCGGAACAACTTTATTGATCGCTCCCATCTGGAAGGCTTCTTCAGCGGAATATTTCTGCTCGAGGAAGAACACTTCGCGGGCGCGTTTCTGGCCCACTTGTCTGGCGAGGTACGCAGAACCGAATCCACCGTCGAAGCTCGCGACGTTGGCATCGGACTGCATGAAGATCGCGTGCTCTTTCGAGGCAATCGTCATGTCACACACAACGTGCAGAGAGTGTCCGCCGCCCACCGCCCAACCGGGCACGAGAGCGATCACGACTTTCGGCATGAAACGGATCATGCGCTGAACTTCGAGGATGTGAAGGCGACCATGCGCCGTCGGCATGCCGGGTTTATTATCTTTGTATTCGTAGCCCGCTTTCCCGCGGACATTCTGATCTCCGCCGGAGCAGAAGGCCCAGCCGCCATCTTTTGAAGAAGGACCATTCCCGGTAAGAAGTATGACCCCCACGCTATTATCACGGTGAGCGTACTCAAAGGCCGTGAGGAGTTCATCCACCGTCTGCGGACGAAACGCGTTCCGGAGATCGGGGCGATTGAAAGCGATTCTCATCGCTCCAGTGTTTTTCGCTTTATGGAAAGTGATGTCGGTGAAGTTGAATTCTTTAATTTCATTCCACTCGGAAGGATCAAACAGAGGGGAGATCACACTTCACCCCAGGCTGAGTACATGTAGGCAATTCCGCCGAAGACAGGAACCGAGCGGTAGTGGGAAAACTTCGTGTTGTTTTTCATGATCGTGAGGAACTTCTCATCAGACGGAAAGGTTTCCGAAGTCGCGATGAGATACTCGTACGCATCGCCGCGCTTTGAGATGAGACCGAAGACCGGAACGTAGGCCTTGAGCAGAGTGAAATAGGATTTTTTATAGAGAGCGTTTTTTGGTTGTCCGAACTCGAGGATGTGCACGGATTTCGCCACCCGGCCCAGTTCTTTTAAGCCGAGTTCGAGGCTTTCCACATTCCGGATGCCGAAGGAAATCGTGACGGCATCAAACTCTTTGTCCTGGAAAGGAAGCTTCTGGATGTCGCCCACGAGGAATTTTACTTTTGAATTCTTTTCCGTTCCGCGGACGTTCGCGAAATCGATCATCTTTTCGGAAAAATCCAGTCCCGTGACTTCGGCACCTTTTTTCTCGAGCATGAACGCGATGTCACCGGTTCCGGTGGCGCAGTCGAGGACTTTCTTCGGGGCATCCTTCGTCGCGAGATCCACGAAGCTTTTTTTCCACAGGCGGTGAGTGCCTACGGACAGTACGTCGTTTAACAGATCGTACTTGTGAGAGATATCGTTAAACATCACACGAACGAATTCGGCGCGGGCCATATTACATCCTGAGTTCTTTCTCAAATATTGGAGCGAGTTTTTTCATCTTGATGACGAGTTCATTGAACTGCTGGATGTTCAGCGCCTGCTGGCCATCCGACAGAGCGCACGCCGGTTCCGGATGCACTTCGATAATAAGACCATCAGCACCGGCCGCGACCGCCGCAAGGGCAGCGTCAGCGACGTAAGGCGTGTAGCCCATGGAGTGCGACGGATCGACGATGATTTTAAAAGGCGTATTTTTCTTGAGCCAGATGACCGATCCGAGATCGAGGAGGTTTCTGAGTTTCGTATCAAACGAGCGGACACCTCGTTCGCAGAGGATGATATTTTTTTCGCCGAGATTAAAGAGGTACTCAGCGGCCCCAAGCCATTCCGTGATCGTCGCCGAGAAAGCGCGCTTTAAAATCACCGGACGGTTGTAGCGCGAAAGTTCCTTTAAGAGTTCGTAGTTGTACATGTTCCGGGCACCTACCTGGAAAACCGAAACCACATCGAGCATCGCTTCGACCTGGCGGGCGTCCGTAACCTCAGTGATGAAATCAAACGGAATTTCTTTTTTAAGTTTCCGGACGATCTCCAGACCTTCGTCGCCCATGCCCTGGAAGGCCTTGGCCGACGTTCTCATCTTGTGAATCCCGCCGCGGATAAGAGTCGGGCGATTTTCACTTTGAAGAATCTGGCGGAGCTGAGCTTCGGATTCAACGGCACACGGGCCCGCGATTACGAACAGGTCAGTGGGATTGAAATTGAGGGCCTTGGGTTCCATAAAAAGGGCTCACTTCATAGGGGGTTTGGCAGACCTACATGTATACCTTTATAGCCTTATTGGAAAGCGTAATCACGTTGATTTTCCTAGACAACAAGCTTTGTGCAAGCTATTCGGTTCACTCTCATTTCCATAGGATAAACATGGCCTTTCCCGTGCCCGCATATATCGGTCTCATACACGGACCTGTTCGCTCAAAAGAGGGGACCGAAATCACGACTTCGGTGACCAATCTCGACATCCACGACATCTCGCGGACAGCACGGACCTTCGGGTTCAAAAATTTCTTCCTCGTGACCCCCATCAAAAACCAGCAGGACATGGTGAAGAAGATCCTCGGATTCTGGGAATCGGATTCCGGACTCATCTACAATCCTGACAGAAAAGATGCTCTCAACATTGCCCAGGTCATTGATTCTCTGGAAGACGCCATCGCAGAAATTACCCGTCGGGAAGGGAAGAAACCCTGTGTCGTAGTGACGGGAGCGAACTTCGAAAAATACGATGGCGGAGAAAAAGACCTCTTGCAAAAGCTGCGTCTTGCGGGTACTCCTATGTTCTTAATATTTGGTACAGGATGGGGATTAACCGCTCCGGTAACCGAGCAGGCCGACTTTCGGCTGGAGCCAATTTTTGGCATAGCAGATGACGAATATAATCATCTGTCTGTTCGTTCAGCGGTCGCAATTTATTGTGATCGACTGGCCCAGAGCCTCTGACCCCTGATGCTTGCATACTTGCAAGCAACTAACTGGCTGATGAACACATTACGTGTTCCGCTTTTCAGGGTTACATCTTCTGCCATCTTAACTTTTTCCTTCCCTCTGGGCCCATGTGAGCCGAATGGAAGTCTCGTAAGAGAGGATTTTATGAATTTAGTAGATGTTGTAGAGAAAAAGTATTCCAACCCGAACGCTGAGAAGTTTCCTGCTTTCAAAACAGGTGACACGATTGAAGTCGGCGTAAGAATCAAAGAAGGCGAGAAAACCCGCGTTCAGGCTTTCCAGGGAACATGCATTGCCATGAAACACCCAGGTCGCGTGAATGGTCACTTCCGCGTTCGTAAGATTTCTGACGGCGTTGGCGTTGAGCGCGTTTTCCCATTCCACTCACCGGCAGTTGAAAGCATCACGATCGTATCGAAAGGTAAGTCTCGTCGTGCGAAACACAACTACCTCCGTGGTAGAACTGGTAAAGCAGCTCGCGTAGCTATCGATTACGCTCGCTAGTTTTTAAATCAAAAAATCAGGGGTCGCTTTGGCGGCCCCTTTTTTTTGCCCGGAGATCAACATGAAGTATTTTCTCTGCCTTCTTTTTCTTATTTCGACTTCGGCTTTTTCTGAGGAAGAAACTGAGTTCGATAAATTAGTCGACAAGGCCAAGGACGGAAAACTCGAACCGGCCAAGGAAGCTCCACCGAAAGATGGGGAGACAAAATTCGACAAGCTCCTCGACAAAAAAAAGAAAGAGTATTTTAAAAAAGAAGATCTCACGCCCAAGAAAGACCAGGGTCTGATTGACCCACTGATCGACGGCGCCAAAGAAGCTTCCCAGGAAGGCAAAAAAAAAATTGAGAAAGTAACCGGAAAAATCCTGAGATCAGAAGATCTTCGGGATGACTCCTTCGGCACACTCATGCTTGGCTTTCAGCCGTTCACGACCTGGATCCCCGGGAAGTGGACCGCTTCCTACACGCAGAATTTTTCCCGCTACTGGACCGTTGAAGGGGAATACTCGAAGGGGAGTCTCTCCATACCCATTAAGGGCATCGACATCGGTGCGATCACGGAACAGCGTGCGACTCTTCAGGCGCGCTACTTTCCGGGAAATAGTTTTAACTGGAGCTTCGGTCTTCTCTATCAGAAAGGGGAAGCTCACCTCGGGGCCGACATTCCGGCCACATCAGATGTGGACGTGTTTGCGATGGAGAATTTCGGCGCAACGGTGGGATTCGGAAACCGCTGGCAGTGGGAGAATGGCATTACCTTCGGGCTCGATTGGTTCCGCATGAACCAGCCGCTCTTCGGTCGCTGGGAGCAGGAATCCGTTCTTAAGAAGGTTTCTGCCAACGATGCCGACGACCTGAAAAAAATCATGCGCGCGTTTAATACCTTTCCGACTTTTGTTTTCCTTGGCATCAGCCTCGGTTACACTTTCTGACATTTTCTTAAATCCGATACGACCGCGGGAGTTCTTTGATATGAAAGAGCTCCATGCTGGAATTAAAACTCATCAAAGAATTTCCCTGCGA
>CANGAC010000173.1 GCA_947451425.1 Bacteriovoracaceae bacterium
ACGTCCCCGCGACTTGCCGGGCCTCGTTTTCGGTTTACAACAATCAAGAAGACATCGATCAACTCTACAACGCTCTCTTAAAGGTGAAAAAAATCTTCGGGTAATTTTATGGAAATCACAATTCAGCCGACTCCCAATCCCAACGCGCTTAAGTTCATCCTCGAGAAGGACGTGAAGACCGACGGGAAAGTTTCTTTCAAGACTCCCCAGGACTGCAAAGACGTGCCCCTCGCGGCGGCCCTGTTCGATCTGCGCGGAGTGGACCAGATTCACTTCTTCCAGAATGTGATCACGGTCTCGAAGTTCAGCTTCGAAGACTGGGAAGCACTCGAACCTGCGGTACAAACCTGCATTGAAAGCTTCATCGATGATCATGATGCGAACTTCAAAGTGTTTGATCCGGAGGCCGACCGAAGGAATAATCTTTCACCGGAACTCAGAAACATCGAAGAGATCCTCGACAAGCGGATCCGTCCGGGGCTTCAGGGTGACGGCGGAGACATGGTCATCAAGGATTATAAAGACAACGTTCTGATCGTGAAATACCAGGGCGCCTGCGGGACGTGTCCGTCCTCCACGACCGGGACTCTCGAAGCGATCCGCTCAATCTTAAGGGACGAGGTAAATCCCGAGATTGAGGTCTATCTCGCGCCGGAAGCTTAACCTCTGCCCCACAATCCGGTCGCTCGCGACCGGATAACCACCTGAAATTTTGAACCACTCGTATTCAGCCTAAAATGGAAGTCCCTGTCTTCCGAAGAGTCTGCACTTGAGGTTCATCTGATGAAGGTCCTGTTCCTTCTCATTCTCTCTTCTTTTTCTGCCTGGGCCACGGTCCAGGATTTTGTCATTCAGGACAAGAAGATCTCCATCGAAGTTCCGAAAGACTGGGAAGCCGTTAAGAACCTCTATGGCCTCCCACTTGTTGTCCTTGGGCCCTGGAATTCGGAATCGAGGCCCGCGATCTCGTTCGTGTACACGCACATGACCGCGAAGATCATGAAGCCAGAAGATCTGCAGAAAAATTTTGCGGATTTTAAGAAGGACAAAGAGGACTGGCTCAAGGGCCACGCCGGAAAGCTGATTAAATTCGAAGAGGCCACTCAGAAGATCTTCTCGAAGACTCTCAAGGGTCACTTCATCGGTTCCGAGTTCGTCGTGAACGACGTCTCCTTCATCGAGCGCAGCTATTACCTCTACTGCAACGACGAAGTTTACAACGTGAAATGGTCGATCCGTGAAGAACACAAGAAGCACCTGAAGGACATTGAAACCATCGTCGGGAGTCTCCAGTGCCCACGATGATCATCTTTTTTCTTTTCGCCAGCCTTGCTTCCTGGGCCACTGCAGATCGCGGACCGATCGGGGTCCGGGTCTCCCAGTTTCAGGAACTCGAGCGCCAGACGGTCGCAAGATGCGTGAACAATCCACAGCGGAATCAAGTCCGGATGGTGGTGAATAGCACCACTCTGAATTGTGGCCAGATGATCCTTCTGGTCGAGCGGAAGAGAGAAGAGCTTAACGAAGAAATCCAAACACTCGAGGCCTCGTGCTCTCAGGGTGGACAGACGGAAGCTGATCGCCTCGCCCGGGCCTCGGCCCAGGCCGCCGCAAGAGCTTCCTGTCGTCCGGTCTCGACCGATACCCAGTGCCTTTCTCTCTACGCCTGCGCCGCCTTCTCGATGGTCAATCCCCTTGCCTCTCTGATCGGAAATGCTCAGCGATTATCCGGGAATAGAAACTCCTGCCTCGCCCAGGGCTCGGCAGCGGTTCCAGGCTGTTTACAGAATGTCTTGAAAGGAATTTTCGATTCCCTCTGGGGACTTGTTGGTCCTATCTGGGGCGCCATCCAGGCCGGGGCCGTGGCCAGTTACGAATGGGTCAGATCCTGGTTTGTGACGGCCCGGGTTCAGGAGCGGACAACTTCGGAGCGTCTCATGGCCTCGCAGCAAGCGGGCCCGAGTTTCATCTCCCGCTTCCGAGCTCATCCGATCGATACCATGAACGAAATCGTCAGCTCACTCTTCACCGGAATCAAGAACGCAGCGATGGAAAGCTACGGGTGTGAGCAGTGGTCCGGAGCACCTTTCGTTTCCGAATGTAGGATAAAAATGACGAGCTGGAACTGTGCCAGTTGCCAGCAGAAACTTCAGCTCATGTGCGGGGTCGCGGGATTTGCGGTCGGTGAAATCGGAACCGCCCTTCTGACCGGTGGACTTTTGAGAGGAGCTGCGGCAGTTGCCCGGGCGGCGACCGCGGGCATCCGCGCCGGTGCACGAATCGGAAGATTCAACCGGGTCGCCGTCGCCGCCATCAGAACTTTTCCGCGAACGAGTGCCGCCGTTGCACGGGGAACAACCGCCATCCTTGAGGCCACGGCCACGACACTCACCCGGGCCCAGACTCTTGCCATCAGGGCATGGAAAGCTAGCGGAAATACCCGCCTCGCCCAGGCCCTGGGCCGTGCCGCTCGTGGTGAGGCCAGAACATTCGCCGGATCAGTCGCAGGTTTTCCTCTCCGGGCAGCAACTGTTTACCTCGGAGCTCTGGAACGAGCGACGGTGCTCGGAAGTGATCTCGTGGAAGCGGGTCTGGCCAGAGCAGGTGGCCGAGGGGCCGCCAACGCGGCGGAAGCGGCCCGGTTAGCTGAGGCGGCCGAGGCCCTGAGACCGGAAGCTCGTCCCGCCGTGACCGCAGCGGTACCACCGGAGGCCACCGCCACAACCACACTTAACCGAACTCAGATTGATGAAATCACCGCCGGGGCCGAAAGGAATGCCGATGGTGCTGATGACGTTGTCTTCGCAAGACCAGTCAATGATCTCGAAGCTCCATCGATCACGAGACCTGTCAATGATCTCGAGGCCCCGACGGTCTCAAGATCACCTTCCGGAAGAACAAATCCTGACAGTGGGGGGATTGTCGTTTCAAGTAACCCATCTGTAGCGGCCACGAGATTCACCGAAGGCGGACTCGTTCCGTCCAGAGTGGGCGGCGATCTGCGGGCCTTCACCGGAACTGCTCCCCGGGGTTCTGTGGTCACGAACGTCACTGCCGGGAGAGTCACGAGTGTCTCTTCCCGCGGAGAAGAAATCCTCTCTGATCTCGGCGCCCAGAGTTTCCGGGACCGGGAAATCATCCTCGATATCATCATGGGTGGGCCTCGGAAGAGTTCCTACATGACGAGCTCCAACTTCGACGACGCCTTCAGAAACTCCTACCGAAATTTTGAGAGAACATTAAACGAGCATCCGGAGAGGCTCGCCGGTTATCGCCGTGAAGTCGAGGCCCTTTCCGCCGAGCGCGTGGCGGTGGGAAATCAAAAAACTCTCGAAGAGCTCAATGATCTCCGGAGAACCGAACCGGGGGTCCGGGCGGAAGAGTTCAACTGCTCAAATCTTTCCCGTCTGACCCCGGGTGCCTTCCCGACCGAGGGAGGAAACTGCCGGAAACTGATCTTCGACGAAGAGGTCAACGGCCGCTACTGCTCCTGCGGAGGAATGGGGAAAACATCCTTCACCTGGCTCGTTCGTTGTCCGACGAGCACCACTGGCTATAGCCAGCTCTCTACCTACGTTGATGAACTCGCCTTGCCGTTTAACTCCGCCCCCGAGATGTGCGCCCGGGTGGATATTCCCCGCGGAAAAGAATGCTACATCGGCCCAACGTCCCCGACCTTCGCCGGTTTCGGTGGGACAACCCAGATTCTCTGTGAGCACCGAGGACCTCGGGATCCGCGCGCAAGAACCAGCGGCCCGGCCGCCACTCCTGAAGAGATCGCGAATTACGAAGCTCAGATGGCGGACATCCGAAACTTCGGGATCCAGTTCGGTCAACCGGAAGTCAGACCCGTCCGCTGGGCACCGTTCTCAACCTTCACGGAATATCAGGGCATCGTAGAGCGCGCCGCCCGAGCCTGCACCAATGTCTGTGACATAAACGAGATCCGAAACATCCAGCGCGACTTCGAACTTGCCACGGCCGCGATCCGCGCCCGCGCCAATCCTTCGGAACTGGCCCACCTTGCTTCAGAACAAAGAAGCTTTGAGCAATATCTTCGGGAGCTTCGCGAAGGAAGAAAAACGTATCCAAGATCAACGGGGTTTTCTCCGGCGACACCTGCGCCACGGGCAGCAGATCCGAGCCCTCAGTTTAACTATGAACCAAGAACGACCGCTGCCGGGAATGCGTCTCCAGCGATCACGGTGAACACGAGGATCCCTGGTGCGGTACGCGCGCCGGAGATCACCTTAAGTGTGGCGGGCGGACTTGGAAGAGAAGAAAGGCTGGCGGCGGCGGAGAGAATTATCGGAAACATCGAAGGCAACGAGACCAGAAGCAGAGTCCTGTTGCGCGCCCATGACGTGGCCCCGGAACACGGCTTCGGGACCTACACCCCTGCCGAGCTCCGGGAGAAAACCAACATCCTCAGATACAACAAGACGACAGAGGAGGTCGCGGCTTTCCGCCGTGCCAATAATGGGCAGTACCCACCGCAAATTTTCTCTCAAACCGAAGCAGATGATATTCTCCGCCGGGGACTTGCGGGGAACGCCGACGCCGGTGAGGCCTTCGCAGACGCGCGCTCCGGTGTCCTCCGGGCCCGCGAACTCCGCGGAAGGATCAGCGACGGAAGAGCACCAGACGTGGCCGCCGCCATGACCGAGCTGCGGGGAACCTTCCGCGCGTCTGCGGAGGGCTATTACGCTGAAGGTGTGCGCACGCAGTCCCCGCAGTTCATCGGCGAGGCCTGGAGACTTTACGCCCGGGCCGGAGACGGTGAAGCTTCCCTTCGTATGATGCAAGCGGGGGTCCGGGATTTCGGCATGAATAAACCGGCCGTGATCCGGAGCGTGGATCAGGAGATCGCCCGCCTTGATCGCGAGATTGCCACAAGATCAAATCCTGCGATTGTTCTTGAAAGAGATACCCTGAGACAAATCAGAACAAGACTTGGCCCGGCCGAAACTCCACAGCCAGTAAGAACAGTGGCCACGACACCAACTCAGCCAGTCGCACCGGTTCAGCCTCGTCCGGTTGCTGCTCCGGTCAGAGAGCCGGTTCCCGCTCCGGCACCGGTTATTTCCGCAGCTGAGCGCGAACTCGCCAGACCCGTAACCGAATACACTCCTCGTGCAGCTGCCGAAGCTGCTAACGAATATCGCCTTGGCACAGGTGGAAGGGCCCGCAATCCTCAGCGCGCCAGTGAACTCTATTATCGCGGGGCCGATGGTCTGATTGAACGCGAAGTCCAGAGAACCCGTGGTTTCCCTCAGGGTGGATCCCGCTTCATGGAGGACAGAAACTTCAGCAGTGCTTTTGAAGAGAGTTTAAATTCCAATGGCCAGATCGCGACGAGAATCATCGATGATATTTATGCCCGCGGAACTTACAAAGGTCTCAACTCATTCCTCGCTGAAAACTTCCAACGTTTCAACACGAGAAACCCTTCAGCTCTTCAGCGTGAGAACATCCGGAAGATGATTGAACACCTGGAAGAAATCAACCGCCGTGACAGCGCACTCTTTGATCCACAAAGAAACTATCTGCGTTCCTGGAAGAGTGCCAACTGGGAATAAGCTACCAGCTCCGGGGAGTGTAATAGCCCCACATCTTCTCATGCGGACTTCCCGCTTTCGGTTTCCACTGATACCCGAAATTACATCTGGCCGGAAGCGAGATGAGAATGGAATCTGTTCGTCCATTTGACTTGAGTCCGAAGTGCGTTCCGCGGTCGTGAAGAAGATTGAATTCTACGTAGCGCCCGTGACGATACAGCATGAATTCTTCATCCTCAGGCGTCCAGCTTTCCTTCATTCGCTTTTCAACGATCGGAAAATAAGAAGGCATGAACTGATCGGCCAGTTCCATGACCATCGAAAAATCTTTTTCCAGATTCCCCGTGTTGAAGTGATCGAAAAAGATGCCGCCGATTCCCCGCATTTCAATGCCACGGTGATGGTTATTGAAATATTCATCGCAGGTTTTCTTCATCTCATCGTATTTGCCGTAAGGGGCACAGGCCTTCTTCCAGACGCCGTGGAAGTAACTGAAGTCTTCTTCATGCGGATAGTAAGGTGTCAGATCAGCACCACCGCCGAACCAGAATTTCTCACCCTGATGGATCATGCGGAAGTTAGCGTGCACGGTGGGCACCCGGGGATTTCTTGGATGAATGATGAGAGAAATTCCCGCCGCCCACATTTCATCACCCGTGCCCTGAAGGCTCACAGCAAACTTCGGATCTATTTTCCCGAAAACGCACGACGTGTTCACTCCGGCATTTTCAAAAAGTTCCCCGTTGAACGCCCGCGTAATTCCTCCGCCGCCCGGCGCCCCAGCGTGGTCGGAGCGTGTCCAGCGGTCCTCGACTAAGCGGACGGAGGGATCGAGTTTTTGCATTTCACGGGTGATTTCGTTCTGGAGATCCATCACGGTCTGATGGAACCGAGTCTTCATTTCATCGATGTTTTTCATGGGCGTGATCTTATCAGGAAATGCCCCTACTGCAAATAATGTTGCGGAGACTGAACGGCGCACCGTAGAATATGAGGATCAACAAAGGTTCTTGAATGCTTAAGAAGTTTCTCCAGAAATCCGTGCGTCCCCTGGGGAACTTATTCATCTTTGTGTTCGCGATCTATTGCATGATGAGTAGCGATCTCCTGAAATTCTTCGACCAGGGGACGGCGATGCGAGACGTCCTGGAATGGACCGCGGGGCTTGTGAGCCGGTACTTCGACTCGCGTATGCTAGAGAACCTCGACCGGAAGTATCGCAGTAAAGAGATCGTCGTGGTCAACATCGACGATAGCTCCCTCGCAAGAATCGGGGTCTTTCCACTCCCGCGGACGATCTGGGCCGATCTTCTCAAGAAGCTCGACGT
>CANGAC010000174.1 GCA_947451425.1 Bacteriovoracaceae bacterium
ACGATGGGGCCAGTGAGAATCGTGAGTTTCCCCTCGCCGCAGGCCCATCTCCTCACCTGTTCCTCGAGTTTTTTCCAGACGCCCCGGTTCAGGAGTTTTGTCTGGGGAGCGATGTTCGACATGACGAACGTCTCGTCATTGGCCTCTTGCGAGAACGAAAAGTCCGCCGCAGGTGCCAGGTGTCCCCGGTCGAAACCGGTTTTCTTGTATTCTTCGGGAGTCGTGAGCGGGAGGTTTTTCCCCGCGAGGATCGGGTCCGGAAAGAAGTGATCGCGGCGTTTGCCGAGCTTGTGGAGGAGATCCTCGCGTTTTAAGGAGTACTCCACATAGCGCGCGAGCCGGATATTCGGGTCGTAGTGAACCTTGAAGTATTTGTGGTCGAGGGTGATGAGGTTAGTGTGAATCCGTTTCTGAGGGGCGGTGGCGCAGGAGACAATGAGAAAAAGGAGGAAGAGGCTCTTCACAGTTTACAGAAAAGAAGCGAGCTTAGTTTTCGCCTCATTGAAAATCTGCGGATAGATCCCGAACCGCGTGACGAGGACTTCGATCACTTCTGCGTCCGTGAGCTGTCTCTCCGGGCCGTCCCCGATCAATGTGTTTCCACTGAGCCGGAGAAGTTTCTTGCTGAAGAATTTCTGGATCGTAAGGCCCGTGACGAACTTACTCGTGGGCACGTTCCACTTTTCAAAGTGAGCATTGATTTCCATCGGCGTCTGGGGCTTCAGGATCAGCGTCTTGGTCGGGCCGTTGGGAGTTCTTGTGACAACGACTGTTTCCCCTTTCACCTCGTACTTAAAAACTTCAAGGGGCGAGGTCGCGAGGAAATTTTTCTTCAAAGGCTTGGCCTGAAAAAACGGGGCGGCGTAACCCACGTCACAGTAGTAATCCTCGCCGTCCAATTTCACGACGACACAAACGTGGCCCGGGTCCATGTAATAGTATTTTGCCTCGAAGCCCAGCTGCTTCAGTAACCAGTGAAAGCCGCGGGCGAGGGTCCAGCAGGTTCCGCCGTAGCCCAGATCGAGGCGCTCGATGAAGGTCGGGATGGGATTCAAGTGATCGAGGAAGCTGTGAAAATCTGCCACGCGCGTGAAGGTCTCGAACGGAACTTTGTGCTGGTGAGCAAAGATAATCTGATTGAGGTAGATAAGCGAAGGGCCCTCGTGAGAGAGCCCTAAGTGTTTCAGGTAACGTTTAAGATGATCATCTGACTTGAACGAAAGGTCGAAGCGCACGGCACGTCCTTCGGTTAACTCGCTTTCTGTTCGACTTCTACTTCCTCAACGGTGAGTTTTGCGATGTCTTCATAGCGCTCGATGAGCTCGTTGATGATTCCCTTGCAGCCCACTCCCAGCATGGAGTTTCTGATGAAAAGGGCCGCTTCCGGCTTCATCGTATCACCCGGATTCACGAAACAGAGTTTCTTCCCGTTCACCGGCATGTGGAGGAAGTTTCTGAGATCGATCTTACAGAACTCCCAGAATTTCGCGTGGACAGAGTTCCGGAGAAGCTCATCCACACCAGCGCCATTGTATTTCGTCGTATTGAGAATGTTGTAAATTTCGGAAAGCGGAGTGTAGTCGCCGTAGCCTTTCACGCGGGCGTGAATCTCACGCATGAGTGTCACGTTCAGGATGCTTTCGAGGATGCGCAGGTAGGACGTCGCGGTCTTGTTCATGTCCTGCACGAACACACCCTCGGCCCACATGATCTGCTTCCGCATCAGCGCCGGGAGCTTCTTGAAGTTCTTCTGCGGAATGGTGTACGTGACTTTCTCACGGTTCTCCCAGCCTTCCATTGATTTCTCGATAAGGGGGTTATCCACGACCATGCGTTTCTTATTTTTGTACTTCGAGAAGTAGTGATCCGAAGAGCGGTCTTCCACGATAAGAGGAAAACGAACTGCGCCGGTAGAAGGCGACAGCGATTTCACATCTGTGCCCGGGTAGAAATGATTCTTGATTCCGAGTTCCGCGATTTTTGCTTTCGTCGAATTTACATCGGCGCAAAGGAGATCCATGTCAGTGATCTTGAACCAGATCTCGACATCCTCTCCATCGTAGACCGAAAGCGTTTCTTCTTTTGCCGGACGATCAGTCGACACTTCGTCGACCTTCGCGATCCAGAGATGCGTGAAGTCGGAGATGAAAAGAATGGTCTCGAGTCCGGATTTTTTATTTTGCTCAACGACTTCCTGGAAGTTTCCGACGTTCAGAGAATCCAGCGTCATCGTTTTTCTGATTTTCCCCCACCAGAGGTGAGACATGCTTCCCTTGAGCGTCTGATAGAATTCATGCGCCTGCGTGGGATGATCATTAACGGGCTTAATGAGTGGGTTAAAAACAACATAGAAATGGAATGTCGCCAGCATAAAAAAGCCCCTTAAGATATGAATCACCATCTTATCGACAATAAGCTGAGTTCCTTTAGCGGGTAATTTATGCCTCTGGTTGAAATTCAATAGTTTGGACACATGATTTTTCCTTAATTCAGCCTGAAGCAGCCTCGTGCCGGCCTCGTGGGTAGGGTGAATTGGATTCAGCTTGGTTATCCTCCTGAAAACTTCACGGAGGACCGATGAAACCCATTTTCACTTTGATGCTCTCGACAGCTTTTGTGATCTCCTGCTCAAGCAATCACAAGCACGTCACTCTTGTGGAACAAACGCAGGCGATGAAAACCGCAGAGGCCGAGGGAGTGGTGGCCGGCATGCTGGCGGCCGCGGATAAACACGACTGGAAAACCTTTGAGAACTCTTTTGCGAATCAGACAGTGGTCATCCGCGAAGCTCCCGAGCTCATGCGACCGGAAGACATCACGAACAGGATGAGTCCAACTCTTGAGTGGTTCGATAGCACCCAACATAAACTCGATGGGTTTAAGATCGAAGAAAAAAATGGCCGCCTGTTAGGGACGGCGGATCTGAAGGTGAATTACTGGAAAAATCGCGGGCTCAATAGTGACGTGGGAACGACTTCCTCCAAGCTGGCCTACGAGTTCATCCGCGAAGGCGAGGTTCTCAAGATCATGCGCATGCAATGGGTGAGTGAAAAAATGTCCGGAGATAAGGACATTCTCGAGACCGCGTGGAAAAAATCCCTGTTACGGAAGAATCCCTTCATCGTGGATGTCGTGGACTTTCCATCGAAGAATAAAAAGAACATGCGAGGCTTCGTGTACATTCCCGGAAAGAACGTCCATGACGTCGTCATTCTCAGCGGAAACCTTGCGAACGTAAAAGAGCAGGGCCCTCTCCAGTACGCGAGACTCCTGGCCGGTCGCGGGATCGGAGTTCTGGTTTTTGATTACGTGAACTTCGGCGAAAGCGACGGACCGGTCCGGAACCTCGAAGACCCGGGACAGAAGATCGAAGACCTTCGTGCGGCAGTTGATTTCATTTCTCACCGGGAAGAATTTGCGGGCGCACGGATTTCTCTGGCGACTCTCGGAGCGAGTGCCGGGTACGCGAGTGCCGAGGCCGTGAACGATCCCCGCATCGACCGGCTCCTTCTCATTGCACCCTGGATTCAGAGTCCGGATCTTGCTTCTGAGTTTTACAAAAATCCGGGTGAAAAAATCCTCGCCTCCCGCCAGGCCAATCACCAGTTCCAGCAGGATGGTGTGCTGACGTATGTTCCGGTTGCGAGTTACTCGGATCAATCGGCCGTGCTTTACACGGATTCAAATTCTTCCCTCGACTATTACCTGAATCCCAATCGCGGAGGAATTCCCCAATGGGAAAATCAATTCGCAACCATGGGCTGGGGACCCTGGCTGAATTTTGATGGTGTCTCATCGGCTTCCAGAGTCCGCGTTCCGACATTGATCATTCAATCCCGGGCGGGAGATTTTCTGGCCGGAGTTGAAGAGTACACGGCGCGGATGCGACTGAAGCCCGAGATGCACTGGCTGTCAGCGAGTCAGTATGATTTCTATGACAGAGCGGAAACCATGAATGATGTCGTGGAAATCGTGGATGAGTTTTTGAATCCGTCACACGCCGAAACCGAAGTGACCAAGTTGTAATCCTGGATCAAGGAAGACCAGGAATGCCCGTGATGAGACTGACGTCTTCTCCGCGACATTGATCATTCTCACACTGATGCGCAAACTTGCAGCCTCTCGCTGGATCATCGATGTAATCTTCCTCTCCCCGAACGAGGATTCCTTCCACTTCACCAGTGATCGTATTGATCACGGCCGATCCGGAGTTCCCCGCGAACGTATCGAGGTTAGCGGTGAACCAGTGGGAATCGAGAGTTCTGACGTTGGCCCCGTCAGCAATTTTTGTCGGAAGCCCTGAAGGATGGCCAATGACCATCACAGGAGTTCCCGGAGTGATGGATCCGGTTTTCCGGAACGCCAGCGGAGTCCGGTCTTTCACTTCGCGATCAAGTTCAATCACGGCGTAGTCTTCGATATCGTCATAATGCTGGGAGATGACTTTCTTACAGCTATAAACTTTCTTCGGAGTCACCGTAATTCTCGTCTGGTCTTTTACCGTCGTTGCGTAATCAAAGACCCAGCGGAAGTTTTTACAGTCGTTGATGTTCTTAATACAGTGACCGGCGGTGACCAGAGTTTTCGGGCCCACCAGAAACCCGGAGCACATCGCGACCGTGTTTTGTTTGGCAAATCTTTCGGTGTCACAGATCCCGCGATCAACCAAAGTCATCGTCCGGAAAATCACATCCTTCCCGACGGTTCTCATGAAGATCGTCGGCACTTTCGCAGCCGTCGCCTGAGCGTACTGAATGTATTTAGGATTTGTCTCATCCACGAGATCGCGGCGATTATCCTCACCGTAAATCACATCCGAGGGAGAGGCAAAAGCAGAAAGACTGAGAAGGAGAAAGAGTAGGTTCATCCAGGAATCATGGCACGGGCCATATCGCTCTGACAAATGACAGGGGATAACAAAATGTGATGAGATCACCCCATGAGAACTTCTCCCGTTGTCCGGCTCATTATTTTCCTGAATATCGTGGTCTTTTTGCTCTGGGCAACCGTGGATTACACGGGACTTCTGGAATTCATGTTCGCCAATTTTCTCGTGAGTTTCCGGGCGCTCACTGACGGAAGATGGTGGACGCTTATCTCGTCAGTCTTCTCCCATAACCAGCTCTTCCACATCCTCATCAACATGTTTGTCCTCCGGGGTTTCGGTACCGTCATGAGTGAGACCATGGGAGCAAAGAAATTCATTCTGTTTTATCTCCTCGCCGGGATTGGCGGATCCCTTGTTCACTCTCTTGTTTCAGAATTCTGGATGCACCAGACTGATCTTCCGGCCCTCGGTGCTTCGGGTGCGATTGCTGGGATCATTCTCTATTTCAGTTTTCTTTTTCCGGATGAAAAAATTCTTCTCCTCGGTCTCATTCCTGTGAGAGCGATGTGGGGAGCGATCATTCTCGTGGCCTTCGATGTTTGGGGGCTCTTCGAACAGACCAGAGGTGGCGAAAGTCTCATCGGACATGGCGCTCATCTCGGTGGTGCAGCTATCGGGATTTGCTGGTTCTTAATTTCCGCTGCCACAAAGAACAGTCAAAAATGACGAAACTTCGATTTTTTTATTGAGAAAAAGAAATCATAACTCATCAGATTTTCGTGAAAAAAACCTACCGCTCGGTTTGGACGTATACTTCGTTCATCCATCAACCGGGAGGTACGTATGCAGATGAAGAGTAACTCAGAGATGCTGAGATACATGGTGGAGCTGGAGAATTTCTCACCGGGCCTGTTCATGTTTCTCATCACCCACATTTAAACCATTGATAACCGGCCGCTGCTCTTCACTGGGTAGCGGCCGCTTAGATTTTAGGGCCTTGTTTCTTTCATCACCTTCTGGATTTCCTCTGCACTCAGAATGCGCGGCTGGATGAATGCACCAGTGAGTTCCCCCTGAAAAAATGCATGATCACCATCGTCCTCTGCTCCCAAAGTGACCCGGTGAGATCTGGTGTCCGAAGTTTTTCCCTGCGTGAAGATGATTTGTGATTTCGTCGGCACGAGGATGCCGTTCACATAAAGATCCATTTTTTTATCCTGATAATTAATCGTCAGAGCAACGTGTTGCCATTCATTTTCTTTCAACGAATTTTCAATGACGTTCCAGCTTCTTTCTTCGTGATCTTCGGCTCTCGCAATACCGATGAGATTCCCGTTCGGGAGTAAAGTCATCCCCGCTCGTGTTTTCCAGTGTTCCTTCACATCCCCACCCACAGACAGATTCATGATGTCCTGATTCTCAGACGACTTCTTCGGCTTGATCCACATTGCCAATGTCGCCCAGAAGGTATTTTGCAAAAGATGATTTCCGTCTTTGACCTCGTAAAAACTTCTCTTCGTGACCGTGAGCCCCTTCATGACCTTGGGTTCCTGATGGGCACAGCTCATTACCAGTAACAAAATAAAGATGATGTTTCTCATAGGTAGTAGTTTATCCGGAAAGCTCGCTTAATGCGCATGGTAAAGTTTGGGCGGACGGTGAAATTATGATAGCGTTTTCGCATGCAGAAGAAACTTGTTCCTGACTATATTGAAAAGCTCGAAGTCTACCAGGCGGGGAAACCCATTGAAGAACTTGCGCGCGAAAAAAATCTCACCAGAATTTCAAAACTCGCGAGTAATGAAAATCCGCTCGGGCCCTCTCCGTATGCGATCCGGGAAATGACCAATGCCCTCTGGGATGTGCATCGGTACCCCGATATGTTTGCCCATCAGCTGAAGCAATCACTCTCAGAACTTTATAAGTTAAAACCGCAGAACATTATTCTCGGCAATGGTTCCGAAGGAATCATGGGCTACATCGTCCGCGCGTTTCTTCAACCAAATGAAGAAGTGGTAACGAGTGAA
>CANGAC010000175.1 GCA_947451425.1 Bacteriovoracaceae bacterium
ATTAACTACTCAAGTCCAGAGAGATTGGGGATTTCTAACCATGAATTTTATGTTTTAATTTCGAAAAGGAAACCTATGCTGCCCTATTCGAAATCCCTCGTGATTATCCCAACGTATAACGAATCCGATAACGTTGAGAATATGCTCACGACTTTGAATGGGCTCTATCCGGAACTTTCGATCCTCGTTATTGAAGATGGTTCTCCGGACGGAACTGCGGCGATAGTTAAAAAGTATCAGGCCACACATCCAAACGTCCACATGATTGAGCGTCAGGGGAAACTGGGCCTCGGAACCGCTTACATTACAGGCTTTAAATGGGCCCTCGAGAAAGGTTACGAATTCGTTTTCGAGATGGATTGCGATTTTTCTCACGATCCGAAAGACATTCAGGGATTATTGGCCGCAGCTCAGACTTGTGATCTCGCTATTGGTTCCCGTTATATTGGCGGCATCCGCATTCTCAACTGGCCGATGAAACGGCTTCTCCTGAGCTACTTTGCGTCGATTTACACGCAGATCATCACTGGCATGAAGATCCAGGACGCGACCGGTGGCTTCAAGTGCTTCCGCGCTTCGACGCTTCGACAGATTGATCTCAATAAGATTTTCTCGAATGGATATTCGTTTCAGATTGAGCTTAATTACAAGACCTGGAAGAAGGGTCTGAAGCTTCAGGAAGTGCCGATTACTTTTTCTGAGCGCCGTGAAGGTCAATCGAAGATGAGCCGGAAAATTATCTACGAAGCAGTATGGGCGGTGTGGAGAATGAGATTATTTAGTTAATCATTCTTTACGATGTAGCGCGGTCTTCCCCTCACCTGATCAATCACTTTCCCAAGATACAGTCCCATAATTCCCAGCATGAGAAGTGTGACGGCATTGCCTGCGAGGAATCCGAGAAGAAGAGATGTCCATCCAGGGATAACTTCACCATTTATTTTTTGCTTCAAGGCCCAGACGCCGATGAGTCCGGATACAACAGTCATGCCGAGACCCAGATAGGTAATGAAGAGCAGGGGAGTGTTCGAGAAACTCGAGATCGCCTGCCATGCAAATTTGATCATCTTCCGGAGAGGATACTTTGTCGTGCCGAGTTTTCTTTCTTCGCGGTGGTAAGGAAAAGGTGACTGCCTGAAACCAACCCACGCCACAAGACCTCTCATGAACGGAGAGTGATCCTCGCAGGAAAGAACAGCGTTCACTACTTCTCTGGTCATGACTCTGAAGTCACCGGCATCCTTAGGGATATCTATGGAAGCCAGAGAATTGATCAGGCGATAGAAAAACCATGCAGATAGTTTCTTGAAGAAGGTCTCGCCCTCACGGGAAAGTCTCAGTCCATAAACAACATCATGGCCTTCGTGGATTTTTTTCACCATCTGGGGAATGAGTTCCGGAGGGTCCTGCATGTCCGCATCGATAATGGCGACGAGATCGCCTTTCGAAGCTTCGATTCCTGCGAGAACTGCTGCCGAGTGACCGAAGTTCCGGGAGAAATTCAGGACTTTAACTTCGATTTCGGCGTGCTTGCCTTTAAAGGAGTTGAGTTTGTGAGGAGTCAGATCGCGCGATCCATCGTTGACGAAGATGAGTTCGACGTTTTTCATGCCATTCAAAGCGGATTTGATTCGTGTAAATGAGGATTCTATACACTCCTCTTCATTGAAGACGGGCACTACAACTGAGAGTTCCATTATTCTTTCCTCTTCCAGATCATGTATCCACAAGCATCGGCATAAATTTTTTCAAAAACTACTCCAGCAGGAGTTGAGAATGCAGAATCCTTACGGGCCACATAGGTCAATGCGACCTTCGCATTCCACTGTTCAAGAGTAAGATCGGGGTAAATATGAGGGCGGTAGGGCTTTTCCTGAAGGGAGCGCAGGAAAGTTCTCTGAGTTCCCCAGAGATAAGCATTTTCCTTATCGAGAATTTCTCCGTTCACACCCCAGATCTGCTTGGTCTCTTTGTTGTACCGGGTGGAAAAAGGAAAATACGGATCACGGATGAGACGTTTACCTTCTTTCTGGAAATTTCCGACAATCGTGAGAGCTTGACGAATTTCGGGGCGACATTCGAGCTGCTTGTTTCTTTCCGCGAGCAGGGTTTGATCCAGGCCACTCAGAAAGAAAAGGGCAACGGCTGATGAAATAATGAGAAACAAGTTCTTCCTGGGGAAATTCAGCACCGGCAGCGATTTCACCAGAGCTATCGCAAAAATCAGGATGAGCGCCACATGGGGCATGATGTGATGGTTATGAGAGGTTTTCATGTTGCTCGCGAGAACAACTAATAATGCAATTACTGTAAAAATAGAAAAGCGCCTGTTGATCAGATTTTCCTGTTTTCCAAAAAGAAGATGAAAAACCACAATCCCTGAAATGATCCAGACGGATTGATGAGTCATCAGTCCCAGATAATCAAGAATCGATTCTTTCGTTGCCGGCAATGAATTGAAAGTCTCGATGTACATGAACCAGATATGCTTGAAGAATCCGAAATTTTGCGGAAAACCTATGATGAGGTAAGACACGAGCATGTAGCCCACGAATTTCAGCCCCTTCATAAGACTCTGGCGATTTACACCATCTGCTAAGAATAAATAAAGAAATGAGGGGATGAAGAGGATTGTAGAGCGCTTAACGGCGGTCGCGAGACCCCACATTAAGGCAGCACGAATGAAGTCGTTATCACTTCTGGTTTTAGTATATTTCAACGTGAAGTAGGCACTCACCGCGCACATGAACATCAAGGCGTGATCCGGATGGACCCGGAAGAGAAATTCCACCCAGGTCGGATCAATGATCCCCAGATGAAGGAAAACGGTTCCTACCCAGAAAGTTCCCGTTAAGGACCCCGTCAGGAGGAAGGCCAGAAAAAGGCAAAGCGCTGATAAGAAAAAAAGTGAGGTTAAAAGGAGCGCAAAGTGATGCCTGACTTCGATCTGCTCATCAGGAACCAGATCGTCTGTGACAAGAGTAGGAGTAAGCGTGGCAATTGTATGCGCCACACGGAAATACACATTTCCATACGGAGCAAAATGATTCGAGTTCCACCATCGAGTGAGAGTGGCGGTCTGAATTCCCCTGCCAGCATCATTGTCTTTGGCAAAGACAATTCCTTTGGTCGCTCGCGTTTCATAGAGGGGAGCTGCGATATTAATCAGCGAAACAATAAATAAGACAGCACCCAGGACTGTTCCGGCTTTTCTTAAAAAAGGAGTAAATTGGATTTCCTGAGAAAGGTGAGAGAAAAATTCTCTTACCTTCTTCACGCCTTGGCCTTCTTGATGAGAACGAGATTTCTCAGATAGATAACCAGATTCAGTGAACTGCCGGCCGTGAAGACGATATCGCCGATACTGATGGAATAAATGAGAATCAGCACTCCACCACCCAGCGAGAAGTACCAGAACTCTACCGGAATCACACTTTGCTTTTGTTTCTCGGAAGCGATCCATTGAACAACGAAACGACCAAAGAATAATATTTGTCCCAGAAATCCGATGATGACCCAAGGGTTGAATATTTTATCGGCATATTTCTCAATCAGAGCTTGCATTAAAAGTTCACTTTTTTGCCGATGATATAAGGGCGAATATTCTGAGATTCAAAGTAAGTTCTCATGAGCATGTCAGCGATAAGTCCCAGAGCGAGCATCTGCACACCGACGAGCATCAGCACCATACTGATGATGAAGAGTGGGTTTCTGTGCACTTTTGTTTCAAAAACAAGCTTCTGATAAGCAGAAATACCCAATGAAAGAAACGACAGGCCGAAACAAAAGAGTCCAGCTCCACCGAACACATAAACGGGCTTCGTCTTGTAGCCTTTCATGAACCAAACGGTGAGGAGATCCAGAACAACCTTGAAAGTGCGGTTGATCCCGTATTTTGATACTCCCGCTGTCCGCGCTCTGTGGTTCACGGGAATCTGAGCGACTTTCACACCCATGGATTCAATCAATACCCCGAGAAATCGGTGCATTTCTCCATAGAGGTGAAGATGTTCCACCACTTGCCTACGATAGACTTTAAGTGAGCAGCCAAGGTCTTTAAGCTTAGTCTTTGTCACTTTTCTGATGATGAAATTGGCAATTTTCGAAGGAAGAAGTCTCAGGACAAATCCATCCTGTCTTTTTTCTCTCCAGCCGGTTACGTAGTCGTATCCTTCGTTGACAATCAGATCCACCATCTTGGGAATATCCCGCGGATCGTTTTGTAAATCTGAGTCCATGGTTACCAGAATGTCTCCCGTCGCATGTTTAAAGCCGGCATCAAAGGCGGCAGTCTGACCGGCATTGACGAAGAACGAGATGATCTTCAGGTAAGGGCGGCTTTTTGCCATCTCTTCCATGAGCTCAAGGCTCCCATCGCGGCTGCAATCATTAACGGCGACAACTTCCATCTGATAGGGGAGATTTTGAAATGTTTCTTCTATTTCCCGAAAAAGTTGCGGGAGATTTTCCCTCTCGTTATAGATGGGAAGAATGATGCTGATTTTCATGTTTGAATTCTAGTGTGCGGGGGGAGTTCTGGCAAAAAAAAAGGCGGAGTTGTGTCATGTGTCATCTGGGGAAAAGATAGGCAACAGTAAGCAATCCTTCCTACAATAAGGGTCTGATGAAAATGAGTAACATGTGATGAGACTTTCCAGGCCGCTGGTTCAATTTTTCCTGTTCGCCATTCTGGTGCTGGTCTTCCAGCCCATGAAAACCGGCTTTGAGCCCGGCCACCATGGCTGGGTTTCCGCTCATACTCTGGCCCAAATCTCGAACGCCACGCCGGCAAATCACTTCCTGGGATTTACTCAGAAAACGATTGTTGAAGGACACACCGATTATCACTATATCGATCGTTATCCTTTTTTCTTTGCAGGGGGAATGAATCTTCTTCTTAGTCCAGTATGGGATAACCTGGGATGGACGATCTATCTTGGTCGCCAGTTGATGAATCTCATCTTCTTATTCTCAGCATTTTTTATCTGGAGAATCTGCAGACTCCTTCATGACGATGAGAAAAAAGCTACGTTGGTTACAGCTTTCGTGATGAGTTCTTCGCTCTTTATTAAATACAAAGACATGGTTCATTTTGACCAACCGGCGTTACTTGGTTGCTTAATTCTTTTGAACGGAATTCTTGAATACGAATTAAACGGGAAAAAGCGCCTGCTCTATATCGGTGCCGTCCTCGGACCTTTGATGGGCCGGGGATACGCGGTGATTTTCTTTATCGCCGGATGGTTACTGGTGAAATTTATCCGCAATCTTATGGACTCGCGGAAGTTTCTGGATTCCATCAGAAAAGTCCCGGTTCTTTTCCTTATCATCAGTATTCCTCTTCCCACACTCCTTCTCGCCAATAACATCGCTGCCGAAGCCCGGATGAGAAAAATCGGCTGGACCGAGACAAGTATCCTCGTCAGTGCCCAGCACCGTCTGGGTCTTCTGAAATACAAGACGAGTGATCTGAAGGAAAAGGAATTCTCCTGGGGCAGTTATCTCAGTAATCAGGTTCAGCGGACGATGGATTTCTTTACCCCCTACGGGCTCTACGGCCTCCACGTAAAGAATTACAAAAATAAACTCCTCCATTACACGAGCATATTGCCCAAAGCGATCTTCCAGCTTTTCCTTCTCTATCTTCTGATCAAGTTTTTTCCGCCGTGGTGGAAAGCTCACGACCGGAAGAAACGGGATATCTTCCTGAGTCTTGTCGCCGGAGGATTGCTTTGGATTCTCGTCATGAGAAACCTTGCCAACTATCACGAGTACGTCACCCTTTACCTCGTGGGGTTCGTTATCATTTGCTGGTCATTTCTGGTTGATCGGTTTGTCTCTCAAACTGAAAAACTGAGAAAGATCGCCGCTCTCTCAATTGTGATTTCATTATCTCTTCATTCAGCCTGGGGATGGTACGAGGCAGGAAAGGTGAACTGGCAGGCCAGGGAATTCCAGAAAGTCCGGGATCAATTGAAGACAGAAAAAGTCGAACGAGTTTATCTCACACCAACGGTGTTTGATTTCTTTCTGGATGGGGTGAAATGGGGGGATAGCTTCTTTCTTTCCGGCTATGTCATTACTCATGAACCCCGCGAAGCTCAGAAACAAATTCTAAAAGTGATGACTCCGGAAGGGACGGCCCTGGAGATTAAGTCGTTATGAATGGGGTCGTCCAGAAATTGAGATCAGACTGGGGGCTGAGCCTCGTCATCAGTGCCTTCATGGGAGTGGCACTCAGCTTCTCCAAAATCTATCTGGTTCATTTCTTCCTCATCGTCGCTCCTGTTTTTATTTTCTATTCGCTGAAAGAGTCGGGGGAAATTCGGAATTTTTTAGTTTCTGTCTGGGGAGCGCTATTCTGGGCAGGCTATTTTTTTCTTGCGATTGCCTGGAGTGAAAATAAAGTCTCTGCCGTGAAATTTGCGATTCTGATTTCCACCGGAGTTCTGACGCTGGTTTCAGTTGCCACACTCAGAAATAGTCTTCGGAAAATTCTTGTGATTCTTTTCTGGCTGGTTACGGCTTCCTTGATTCTGGGAATATTGGAAGGGGTGACACCACTACGCTATCCCATTTCAAAGTACTCAAGCTTCGTGGGCTTTTTCCGGAAATCTGTCACGAACGAAGATCTCTCCGTTCCCTATCCAACGTCTTTTTTCTGGTCACCTAATAACCTTTGCCTTGTGATCCTTCTTTCTATTCCTTTTTTACCGCTCCTGAAACG
>CANGAC010000176.1 GCA_947451425.1 Bacteriovoracaceae bacterium
GTCACCGGAGAGGCCGCTTCTTCGCCGAAGTCCTTCATAGTCCAGGCGTGAGCGTTCAGAGTCAGGAGAAAGAAAAGGAAGAAAATTTTCATGGGATTAGTATACGCGAACTATTTCAGCGAAAACTGATATTTGTCAGCGCCTTCGAATTTCACTTTCGCCCGGCCCGCGAATCCGTCGATGTCATTGCCGTAGATCTCATAGTCCTGAGGAAGTTTGTCAGCTGCTTGATTGAAATCGTAACCAAGTTCCGAGGCGATATAGAGACCCACATTATACTGCGTGAGAAGCGGCGGACGATTGTGAAGAAACGTTAACAAACTTTTTCGATACGAGCGCATGATGATCGGGATCTCAAAAGATTCGGGATCAAGAAATCCGTGGCCCCACCGGCCTTTTTTGCCGACGGCCTCTCCGTGATCAGAGACATAAACCACGAGGACTTTCTCTTTTCGGGTCTGAAGGAATTTGTCGAGCTCCTTCCAGAACGTATCAAACTCATAGAGGGAGTTTTCGTAATGGTGGCTCCGGTCATCGCCGGCCACGGGAAAAAACTTTGTTGAGTCCGCAGAGTAGCGGTGCTGCCACGGAGAGTGAGAGCCTCTCTGGTGAAGGACCAGAAAGCTTTTTCCTTTCTCATTAAACGCGGCCTCAAGGCCCGGAAGAAGTTTCAGGTCACTGGCCGCTTCCTCATTCTCAAACCCGGGATCGACGTCTTCCAGCGATTTGAAGGAATCGAGCGAGCTGTGACAGATGTAGGGCGCAATGTAACGAAGCTGTTGCTTGGACTGCGTTGACCAGAAATGAGTCTTGAATCCATTGTCGCGCGCGAGTTTCAGGAGACAGTGTTTACCTTTCGCAGCTTTCAGACTTCCGGCCTTGCCGAATCCGAGGTTCATGAAGAAAGCGACACTGATGTCAGTGGATACACCGGCGGAGAGTCCCACGGTCGAAAAGAAATCCGGATCGTTTCTGAGGGAGTAGAGATAAGGAGTGGTTTCCTTGTCGTAACCGAAAAGCGACATCAGGTGCGGCGTGTGGCTTTCGCCCAAGACCACGATGATCTTGTCCCAGTCAGAGACTACCTTATTCTCGATCGCAAGATCGGTGGAGGTGTTCCGGCTGTCGACAGAAGACGAAGAGAGTTTGTGCGGGAGAATTTTTCCGGCGAAGTAAGACATCGACAGGTAAATGTTGAACCCACCGAGGTGCTCCACCGAAGGTTGTCTTCCCCAGCTGTTTCCGGTGACGAATGTACGCGCCGGATTGTAGAGGAAGTACACCAAAAATAACCAGCCGATCACCGGCAGTCTTTTTTCCTGCGGAATTTTCTTTCCGGCAAACCAGCCCAGGGCGACCGGAATGACGGTGAGGAGGAGAGGAATCACAAAGTGCGAAGGCTCTCCCAGCATCGAGCCGTTAATCTCGTTCATCTCGGTAAAGAGTAACCAGATCTCGAAGGGAAGAACCTGAGTTCCGAAGAATGACTGATGGGTCATCTGGAAGAAGTTCAGGACCATGATGAAATTTAAAAAAAGATAGCGGAGGGGTTTTTCGCGAATGAAAGTCGCGGCCACGAAGAAAACGAAAAATCCCACCGTTTTTCCCAACGACAGAACACTGACCTGGCTTCCTTTCACCAGAAAAAACACATACTGCTGACCGAGAGTCAGGAGAAGGAAGATGAGCCCCACGAGAACGTGGCCCCGGTACTTTTGGAAGAAGGCTGGCATGAAACTATTCTAGCAAGAGGGACAGCGATGTGACAAAAAAACTATCCAGATAAGAACGCGTTTGATTTTTTCCCGGGTAGATCCTTTCCCGGGAGGAAAAGCCCCTGACTTCGTTTCTCCAGAGGACATTGCGGGCAAGCTTCTGATCAAAATTGACAGACGCTCCCGCCACCTGAAACCCCCGGCGCTCGCGGGTTCTGATATTGGCCTCATGCGGATCGGAGTAATACTCAACTCTCATGGCGACGGATCTGATTTCATCGAGGATCCTGCGCGCCGTGAACGTCACCGCCCACCACGGATCAACGCCGGAATTTTTCTGCTGGGACTGATGGCCGAAATCAAAGGCCGAAAGGTATTGCCAGCGCTCATCCCGGTTCCACTGAAGGACGAAGTTGTGATACGCACGAAACCTCGCCCGCGATGAAACAACTTCTTCATCACCGAAAAAATTATTGTACGTGAACTTCAGGTTCTCGCGGAAATTTTTCTTCCACTGAATCCCCAGCGCCTTGGCCTTATTGTCCTCGCGGATGTTCTGCCAGCCGTTCATGAGATAGACCTGGAAATTTTCGTGAGTCACCCGAAGACCCGTGGCATAGTAGGGAACGTAGTCCAGATTGATGGCCCTCGTGTAGGTCCAGTTATCTTTTGAGACCCAGGACTCTGCGCCGATGTGCCCGAGAAAAACTCCGGCGTCGATCCAGGTTTTCTCCGAGATTTTTGTCCCGACGAAAGCTTCCTGGATGTAGCGCAGATCACGGTTTTCAACTTCGGTGTTTCTCGTGACGGAATTTCCCGCCTGAAGCGCCAGGCGTCCTCGCACGTTTTCTCTGTCGAGCACCACATCTCCATACACGAGATTAATTCCCGGTTCATTGTGGCGATCGGGCTGGGTGGTATAGAGTCGTTTGTTGTTTTGGGGGCGGTTAAAATCCCAGGCGTAATACGTATCAAGAAAACCTGACGTTTTCACCGAGGCCATCAGCGGCGAGACGAGAAAGAGGAAAAAAAAGAAAACTCTCAGCATGGGTCAAATTCTACAGGGTTGTCTAAACTTTTGACAGTGTCTCCCGCCTGTACACACTAAGCACAAGGAAACGCGTCCGTCACATGGCATGGGCCTTGCTCAATAAATGTTATGAAAGCTCTCTCTCTCCTTATTGTCCTCTGGTCATCTTTCAGCTTCGCCTCTGAGCCAGTGGGTTATTACAATCAGGGTGCCCTCATCGATGGCGAGTGCCTTCAGGAGTCAGGGGAAGGGTATGTACAGCTTCTGCGTGACGTGGGTCACATCTACGGAACTTCTGAAATGATCAATATGCTGAAAGAGACTGCGGCCGATATGCAGCGCCGGTATCCGGGTCGTGATCGTCTCGAAATCGAAGACATCGCAGCTAAAAATGGCGGAGACATTGATCCCCATGGCTCACATGAAAATGGTCTGGACGTGGACATCCAGTACTTCAAAGCAAATAACGTTGAAGAGAGAAGTTACGCTCCATCGATGGTGGAAAACGGAAGAGCATCGGAGAATTTCGACGTGGAAAGAAACTGGGAACTCATGAAGTCCCTTCACCGCCACGGCTCAGTTCAGATGATTTTCATGGACACCGTCTTAAAGAACAAACTCATCGACTACGCCCGCTCGAAAGGCGAATACAATTCCCATCTCAGAGTCATCAATAGTTTCCACTATGTCCCGAATCACGACGACCACCTTCACGTTCGTCTGAATTGCCCGGCCAGTGCGAGACGCTGTCACTCTACAACTATCAGAAAAGGAGGAGCAGAATGAAAACTTTTCTTCTACTCTCATTGATTTTTTCGTCTCTTTCATTTGCTTCGGAAATCGAAAGAGTTGATTCCTGCACGGCTTACCGCCTGCAGATCGGAAAGGCCCAGAGTGAGCTTTCACGAATCACCTACGAACAGGTTCGCCACGGCGGTTCTGAGGAAACTTCATACGGATCTTCTTCAACTTCTGAAGAAGGCGGGAGCTTTAACTGCGAGAGTGATTCCTCTGCCTACGATGCGCTCCAGTCTCAGCGTGCGTATTATGAAAAAGAACTGGCCCGTCTCAGGATCCTTGAGAACCAGTATTGTCCGTCGGGTCGAGTGCCTTAAAAACGCTTTAACTGCCCCTACAAAATCTTAAATCCTGCCCTGAAAGCTAAAGAGATTCCAAAATCTCAGGTTTTTAGGGCAGCGTCACATGAACTTACCAAACCTTAACACTAAAAGGGAAAAAAGCTCCCTATCATGAGAATGGGGCCTTCGTTCTATGATGAAAGAGTCCACGTACATGGAGGTACGGTTTGCAAAAGTTTTTGCTCTTATCCCTTACTTTTTCTCTGACGGTCTCGGCTGCGGAGGCAGGAGATAAGAGTGTCCTTGGGCGCTTCTTCAGGCATATCCCTGTTTCCGAAGCGCACTCATCTTTCGGATCGGCCAATAACCGCGCTCTTGCACCGGACTCCATCAAGGTGCTCGTGTGGAACATCAAAAAAACTGAGATGAAACCGTGGCAGACGGAATTCAGTTCCTTCGCGAAAGGGAAAGATATCATTCTCGTTCAGGAAGCCTACGACATTGACCGCATGGTGGATGAGATCAAAACCTACGACGGTTTCCGTTTCGATATGGGGAAAAGCTTCACGTACAATCTCTACAACAATCACGCGACTGGCACGATGGTCGGCTCTCACGTAGAGCCCGAGGAAGTGATCGTGACACAGACGGTGGATCACGAACCGATGACGGGAACGCCGAAGGCGATGACGTATGCTAAATATCCGGTGGAAGGAAGTGATAAGTCACTTCTCGTGATTTCGATTCACGCGATCAACTTCACAACGATTGGTCCTTTTAAGCGGAATCTTCTCCAGGCGAAAGCGGAAATCGACAAGCACGATGGCCCGGTTCTTTTCGCGGGTGACTTCAACACACACCACGCTCTCAGAACGAATTATCTCTTCAACATGATGAAGGAAATGAAATTCACCCCGATCACTTTCAAGAACGGTGAGCAGCGGATGAAGTTCAAGCTCACGGGAAGTTACCTCGACCACGGTTTCGTGCGCGGACTGAAGGTCAAGTCAGCTGAATGCGTGGGAACGTCCAAAGGAAGCGACCATAAGCCGCTTCTGATTGAGCTCGCTCTCTAGAATTCCCAGCCCACGACCCACAAGGCATACGAGTACAATAGAACTACGGCGATGACGACGAGGTCTGACAGAAGACCAAGTCGTCCGGTCTCTTCGTATCCGTGAGCATAGGCCTTGAGTAACGCTTTTTTTCCGCCGATCCCGGCGAGGGCCACTCCGACGAATCCGAACATGCCGAGAACTCCGAACGAGAGCCACCAATAGAGGCTGTGGCCTTCTTTCTCGTGAGTCACGGACGAATCTTTCTCTTTCACGATCGTCCTGACGATTTCGTCCCTGGGGACAACCACCGGCGTTTCGATTTTCACCGCACTCTCTTCACCGCGCGCGACTCTTTCTCTGGAACGGATGTAACTCGTATCGGGAAGCATGTGCTTACTCTTCGGTGTCACACCTTGTGCCGGCTGCATCTGGAACGTTCCGCGGATGCTGATCTTGTCACCGATCAGATAATCTTTCCCTTCGAGAGTCTTGTTCCAGCTCATGTTGAAATTCGTGCGATCAAGCTCCGTCTCAAACCTCACCATGCGGTTCTCATATCCCCAGGTGTCTTTCATCATGGGTGCCAGAGTGAAGGTGAAAGTATGGGGCCGTGAAACTCCTCTGATCGTGAGTGTACCGGTGGCGGCAAATCCTGAGTTTGTTTTCTTTATGTCTTCACTCTGAAAAGTAATATGTGGATGTGTCTGGCTCGCGAAAAATTCGCTCCCACGAAGGTGACCATCGCGCATTTTGTTGCCAGTATCAATGGAGCCCGAAGCGATTTCCACGTCCAGCATTGTGGGGATTTCTTTTCCTTCCGGAAGGTCCATGCCGCCGGTGAAGCTATTGAAGCGGCCGGTGAGTTCGGCGACTTTCAGGTAGGGAACTAAGAAGAGAATTTCTGAGTGGTCGCGATTGATGGTCCAGGTTTTGGAAAAAGCTGAAGAAGAAAGAACAAGCATAACGAGCAGAAATAATTTATTCATGCAGCTATTCTAAAGGAAAGCATGGTCTTAATAAAGTTTCTGCGCCGTCGGGGACGCCGTGTCGAAGCCTTGCGTTAGATGAAGAAAGGTTGAGCTGTGAGAGATGAAATTATAAACTAAATCGTCACCCTGTAGTTTAACTGGATAAAACGGGGTCTTCCTAAGACTCTGATCCTGGTTCAAGTCCGGGTGGGGTGGCCATAAATAAAAGAGACCCCTTCGGGTCTCTTTTATTTTTCAGGCCAGTCTTGTTGCGCAATCTGCGCAGATGGCGTGACCGTCTGACATCTGTCCCTTTCATAAGAGTGAACATAACAAAAATATGTTGCGGGAATGTGGAGTCGGATAGAATTGTTTTATGAATTCACCCATTCCTTTAATTGACCTTTCACTGCCTGATAAAACAACCGCAGCAATGATCGCCGGCGCCTGCGAAGCTCACGGATTTTTCTGTATCAAGAATCATGGGATTTCACTGGAGCTCCAGAACAGACTCGATTCGCTGAGCCGCGATTTTTTTGATCTTCCTCTTTCTGAGAAAAATAAGATCCACATGAAACTGGGGGGACTCGCCTGGCGCGGATTTTTTGCGATCGGTGAGGAACTTACCTCCGGAAAGCCGGATCTCAAGGAAGGAATTTATCTTGGAGAACAACTTCCGGAGAGTGATCCGAGAGTGAAATCAGGATGGCCTCTTCACGGACAGAATCTCTATCCGGATATCCTGGGATTTAACGAAACGATTGAAGCGTACATCAAGGAAGTCACAGCTCTCGCCCACCGATTGATGGAACTCGTTTCACTGAGTCTCGGTCTCGACCGGAAATATATTTTTGAGAATTACACCAAAGATCCCAC
>CANGAC010000177.1 GCA_947451425.1 Bacteriovoracaceae bacterium
AATCACATCGTGAATTTTGTCCTGAAAAACGTGAAGAAGATGATTCCGGATTACAATCTGCCTGCGGCGACTTCCTTCATCGAATGTGTCTCTAAAGGAAATGAATCTCAGTACAAGCGTCCGGACATGAAACTCGACGACATCGCCTTCCTTCAGTACACCGGAGGAACAACCGGTGTGGCGAAGGGAGCGATGCTCACGCACAAGAACATCATCAGTAACATCCACCAGGCCGGCGGATGGATCAGGAATTACGTGACGGAAGGGAAGGAGATCATGATCACTCCGCTTCCCCTGTATCACATCTTCTCCCTCACAGCGAACTGCCTTTACTACGGCTCGATCGGAGCGCTGAATATTCTCATCACGAATCCGCGGGACATTCCGGGATTTGTGAAAGAACTCTCGAAGTGGAAATTTACGGCGATCACAGGCGTGAATACACTTTTCAATAGCCTTCTCAATAATCCGGATTTTAAGAATCTCGATTTCTCCACGATGAAACTCACTCTCGGAGGCGGGATGGCGGTTCAGAAAGTGGTGGCCGAGCGCTGGAAGCAGGTGACGGGTGTTCCTTTGATTGAGGCCTACGGTCTCACCGAAACTTCTCCCGCTGCGTGTATCAATCCGATGTCGCTGAAAGACTACAACGGGTTCATTGGTCTTCCTCTTCCTTCAACTGAAATTGAAATCAAAGATGATAACGGAAAAACCCTTCCCCTCGGCGAGATCGGCGAAATCTGTATCCGCGGCCCACAGGTCATGGCCGGTTACTGGAAGCGTCCGGATGAAACAGCGAAAGTGATGACGAACGACGGCTTCTTCAAGTCCGGAGACCTGGGTTTCATGACCGAAGAAGGCTTCGTAAAAATCGTCGATCGCAAGAAAGACATGATCCTTGTCTCAGGCTTCAACGTTTATCCTAACGAACTGGAAGATGTCGTTTGCTCACATCCCAAAGTTCTCGAGGCCGCTGCCATTGGTGTGCCTGATGAGAAATCCGGTGAAGTCGTGAAGATCTTCGTCGTGAAAAAAGACGACACTCTTACCCAGGATGAACTCATGAAGTTCTGCCGGGAAAATCTCACGAGCTACAAGGTTCCGAAGTCCATTGAGTTCCGGAAAGAGCTCCCCAAGACCAATGTCGGGAAGATTCTCCGGAAAGATCTCCGGGCCGAGGTTCTGGCGAAGGCATAGGGGCAGAAATCCGGGGTAGATTTATTTACTTTTGTAGGCCCCTGTAAGAAACCTACATATCTTGGTGATTTAGACCTGTGCACGGCAAGCATTTGTTAGAGAATCCGCGTTTCTCTTTTCAATGAACAAACCTTAAGATTTATCTAAGCGACAATTAAGAAATCAAGGAAGATAGATCGACCAGAGAAGGACTTCTGGCCTTAAAAGAAGCCAAAAGAAGGGACCGTGCAGGGTCCCTTTTTTATTTTGATCGATCCTCCGGATCGAATGTCAGGTCAGCGGTGAGTCTAAGGCCCAACTTGATTGGCTGATCGTTTTTCTCAGGGTAAAAAATAAGTCTAAATTCCCTTAGGAGGATTCTATGAAATTCATGACCGTGATCGCTGTTCTCTTTGCTGTCTCTTCAGCATTTGCTTCTGAATACGTAACTAAGAAACTGAGCTGGAGCCCAATGTCTCACTCTGGTTGGACCACAACTTATTACAACTGCTCATGGGCAGAAGATGCTGTTGAATCTCACCTGAAAGATCTCGGAGCTCAGAACGTTAACGTTTCTTGCTCTGGTGGAATTGAAATGGGTTGGAACACACCTGTTTTCATCACAGCTAAATATGATGTTGCTGTTCCTGCTGCGAACGATGTTGCCCGCGAAGTTCGCCTCTCCAGCCGCGCTGGTAACGGTGATTCTTGCAGCTTCAACGTTGAGTTCCTTGATCGCGCGATCCCATCTTTCCCGGGTGTGAAGATTCTTTCTAAGCGCTCTTCTTGCATGGGCGGAAGAACTGATAGCTGGAGCTACAACCTCTCTATCACTGAGTAATTTTCGAATCATGGGACACCCTTCGGGGTGTCCTTTTTTTTGCCACTTCCTATAAGTTTTACCCTCCCCATCGTTGTTTTTTCTGATCGTGACATGATGATTTCCCCAAAGGAATTTCATGAAGCACCTTCTCTTTTTTATCCTGACGACAATCTTCACCCTGAATGCTTCCGCAGTCGTCGAGAAGGCCTGCCATGGTGACCAGGATCACGAGATGAGACTCTGGAAATATCGTGCGGCAGTTGAGGCGGATAAACTCATTCTGAATGTCCGGGAAAACCTCGCCAGAAATGACCTTACGTTTAACCAAAGAAGGAAGCTTCACGTTTCCGGGAATATCCTTCACTGTGCCCGCCGTAAATTGGGAACGCTTCAATTCGTCTGCGCCGACGATCTCGGGGATAAAGCGGCCAAGACCTATCCCATCATCTCAAATAAAGTCTATGTCTCCGACTATGCTTTCGGACAGGCCCGCCAATATCAGGCTGCACTTTTTCTCCATGAAGCGACCCACCATTGTGGCACCAACGACGCCGCTTACTTTGAAGGTTCGAAACCCGATAATGTGGGATTCATCGGCTGGCAGGCGATTGCTGATACCTACACCTATTGGGTAGAGCACGGCTTTTGCATTCCCCCTTACTGTTAGTTCTAAATTCAAGATCCGGAAGCATCCGACCGAATAGGTTTACCTATGGTCTATCTCTTCTTCATCCTGATGAGTTTCTCTGCGTTCGCTTTGGTGAATGTGCCGGATGAACCTGAGATTAATGGGATCGCGCGCTTCGCCCAGGGTCTTAATTCCCTGGTCGCAGGAAGTGGGCTGATGGCCTGTGACGTATCCGAAGCGAACGTGAATGTTCCCGGTTCAGGACGCGTGCAGATTGCAGAGGGCGATCGTCCTATGATCCGCGCCCTCCTGAATCAGTGCCTCAGGAACAGATCAGTGCGGGATAATCACTGGACCAATGTGAATGGCCATACTCCTGTTCTCTGTACGGCACCAAATGGTTTTAAACGGATGAAGCGCTACTATCAGGTCGGAAGACAGAACGGCATGATCCGCGTGCGCGTTCCGATTCGCTTTACCTGGGTTCCTGGTGTGAGCCAGGGGAATCGTGAAAGTGCTTTCCGGAAACTCACCGCCGCTTCAAGGTGCGCTCAGAATTTTTATCTCCGCTTCGGCCTCCATGTGAGTATCGATAATGTGACGGATGCCACGGCACCTGTCACCATCGTGAGCGAAACTCTGGGCAGAAGTTCCACGGCCCATGTCTACATGGGAGAAAACGAGAATCACAATGCCTGCACCATGATGGCCCATGAGATGGGCCACTTCATGGGTCTCCCGGATCGCTACGTGGATGCCGTTTGTCCGGCGCGGACAGGACTTATGCCCTCGAGTGATCTCATGAATAACGGGGGAGTCTATCCGCCGGAGATGATGACACTTAATCTCCTGGATTTTCACCGGATTATTGAGCCGCTTTGCCACTAGGATTAAGAAATTTCATTCCTGTTTCTTCCAGTATTTCGACGGAAGGAGATTAGGTTTCCAGAAAAGATTCTGCTTATTAATTAACCGGCAGTACTGAGTTTCCGAGGCAAGAATGCTTCCGAGTTTCAACAGTCCGAATGTGGCGGACAATCCTTCTTCCGTTTCAAAATCCGTCATGCTCACCCCGATGACTCTCGGAGAGTGAGGTTCAAGTTTCAGGAATTCTCTCATGAGAACTGAGCCTTCCTGATGAAGGGAGCGGTTCATGGCCTTGAGCTGAGTCTCGACTTCAAAGGTGGTGACGAGCGGATTTTTTTTCTGCTCCTGGAATTTTTCTTCGTTGAAGTTTTTCAGAAGGACTTCGCAGATTTCGGGATTAAGGTGTCGGCAACCATCCACTGAGCAGTAGGAGAGTGACAGGATCCGGTTGGCCCTGATCACCGCGTGCCTGACGTTACAGTTAAAATACTTCGGTGCGGTCGTCAGAAGGATGTCACCATTGTCCTCCACTGTTTTAATAATGTGGGTTTCAATCCGTTCTCCCGGATAATAGAAACGGGTGACATTGGCCTTCTTCTCCGTCAGCACACCCGATCCGCGATTCGTAACCACCAGGATATTTTCCGTCGAAATATCCATCGTCCCAGTAGTTCCGAGGAATACCGGCAGTGTCCTGAAGAACTCCGTTTGGATGGAGCATTCGTAGCCAAAGGTGAGAGGCATCCATAGCAAAAGAATCAAAGTGATCAGTCTTTTCATACCCCTGATTCTACGGCAAAGCCTCTCCGTCTTCCCTTAAGGGAAATTCTTACCGGCGTGGAGAGGCCCGGGATAAGGCCTACAATAATATTAGTGTACATCGGAGGTACTCGTGTATCGTCTTGCCCTTATCCTTCTGATCAGTTTTCCCGCTTTCGCCGAGTCCGGTTCTTTCCGTACTTTGTGGACTTGTCCGAGTGAAAATCGGGGAACGATGCCGGAGCGCCGGGATGTCGATGTCAGTTATAATTCTCGCGGAGAGATTACTTTCCGGCCGGACATTTTCAGAACATCCTCTTTCGGCTTTCTGCGCGGACTCTTCGGTAGCCGCAGACCCGGGACAGCGCTGAGTGAGTGCGTGAACGGATTCTTCGCAAGTCTTGAGGCCCCGCTGACTGTCGTAAGAAATAATCACTGTCCTGATCCGGAGAATATTTTCTGCCAGAAAACCAACGATCAGATCCGCCAGGATATCGGAGAGAAAATCCGCCACAGTTCTTTTTACCGGAAGTATGATGAGAACCTCGTCGGGGCCTTGGGAAATCTGGGATCAGATCCTGCCCCTTCCACTCCGGTCGCGACAACAACTCCTCAGGTGAATCCCCGGACCGTGAGACTTCCTCCCACTCGTCCCAGAGTGGACGCCGATGAAGTGGCACCCCAGACCCGGGAGATCACCAGAACCACACCAACAGACGAACCCCTCGCCCGTGCCCGTCTCACGGATTACATCCTGGATAATTATGAGACGTTTAACGAAGAAAGTTTCAAGAGCTTCAGAAGAAACTGTCCCGATCTCGGCAGTACGACGAGTACAAATTCTGAATTCTGCTCATTTTACTATCGTCGTTACCGCAGAGTTCTCACGAATCTGGGTCAGATGATGGGCGCGGTGAAGGCGCGGGATGTAAACGACAATGAAGTGCTCAATGCCGTGGCCTGCCTTCCACCGCGCGACCAATTCTCGGATATTTCCGATGTCCTTCAGAGTCTTGATCAGGTCCGAGACTGCGCACCTCTTGAACCAGGGAGCTTCCGGAGATTCCCGTCAGGGCGTACGACTCACAATTACCTTTTAAAGAGAAATGCTGATGGTGTTTACGAAGCATCAGTTGTCGTGAACTTTCAATATGTGAGCGGCAGCATGAACGCCGAGCAGATGCAGACGCGGGCAAATAACTGCTTCAACATGCTGGCCCCTGCTCTGCGAACTCCTTCCGGAGAACAACTCCGTGTCCGCTATTACAATCCCACTGAAGCAGACTCTCAGCTTCGGCCTTTTGAAAGACCAACGAATATCAATGTGACTTTAAACAAGGGTGACATTGGCCCGTCGGCTGAGGTTCGCGGGAACACCGCCACGTTCACAGACAATTTTGCCTGTGAAACCATCATGCATGAAACGCTTCACTACCTGGGTCTGTGCGATGAGTATCCGGAAACGGATCACACGCCGGGAGCCGATGGAAGAAACCTTGCCGATAACTATGCCTGTCGCGTGGTTCCGAAGACGAACACGATCATGGGACAGCACTCTGAAGCTATCAGCACTTCAGTTCCTTTGAGATTTTCCTGTCAGTGTACAGATGAATCCTGCCGTCAGTCTCTTGCGGCCAATACGCCGGAAGCCGTCAACATCCGCTCCATCATGGGCCAGAAAAGTCCGTATCAGATCTTCCGGAGTGCGATGTCTTCCTGTCACGCCGTTGATTACCGGGAAATGGCAAACTTTCCCAACCGGAATCCCGGAGACAGAATCGTGATTCATTCCGAAACTCCCGGGAATATTGTTTTCGAAAGCCGCTACCTCATGTCCCAGGCCGGTCGACCTCTTTATTCCACAAGAAACGTCGTCCGCTGTAACTGCACAACTCCGGAATGTACCCGGGATCTGGCGCGGGGACTTGAAGAAGTGAAAGGCATGAGAGGAAATTCTCTCTCCGTTTGTCCGGAGCATATGCGTCCCACAGATACCAGCCGTCAGCCCCTTCGCTGGCTCTCAGGAGCAACTCCGGTTGATCCCACGAGAGAACAGACGCGGGTGGAAGGGGATGTCTTCCACATCGTGAAAACTCCTTCCGGTACTCCGTCTCTCTTAGCGCCTAATCACATGGCCCGAATCATCTACGGGAACTGCAGCACAGGTCCGGCGGCGTCGTACAACACCTGCCAGGCATTTGCGTATGCATCCCTCAGCAGTCCTACGTGTTCGTCGAAATCTGCCTCTCAGTGTTCCGATGATCGTTACTATCTTGGTATCGGAGGTAATCCGTGAAGAAACTTCTCGCCCTTACTCTTCTTTCATATTCCGCTTTCGGCGTGACCCTGGAGAAATTCCAGTCTGTTCCGGAAGGCGGGGCTTATCGGCAGACGTTTGAACTCGGAGCAAGTTCTGTGCAGCTCAAAGGCTCAAATATCTTTGATACTTCTCATACTGATTAC
>CANGAC010000178.1 GCA_947451425.1 Bacteriovoracaceae bacterium
CATTGTAGAAGTTAAAGTAAAAACCCTGGATCATTACGATCCGGGGTTCGAACTTCCTTTCTATGCCACTGAGGGTGCCGCTGGTGCCGATATCAGAGCAAGTATTCCTGAGAAAAAATCCATCACCGTGAAAGCAGGGGAGAGAGTTCTCATCCCTACCGGCATTGCGATGGAAATCCCTCTGGGCTTCGAAGTTCAGGTTCGTCCACGTTCCGGGCTTTCTCTGAAATCTCCGCTTATGATCGTGAATTCTCCGGGAACAATCGACTGTGATTACCGTGGGGAAGTGAACATCATCGTGGGTAATTTTGGCACCACTGATTACGTCATTGAGCACGGTCTGCGGATCGCTCAATTAGTCTTGAGTCCGGTGACACAGGCGAAATACGTCACGACTTCCACTTTGAATGAAACTCAAAGAGGGGCGGGCGGTTTTGGCTCCACAGGCACTCGCTAATAAAGGAAAAATTATGGAACTCAAAATCCCTTATACGAACATTACGGATAAATCGAAAGGCTACGAAGAAGCGAAGAAACGGATTCCTGAAGTCATTCAGAAATTTGGCGTGAAAGCAGATGTGAAAACAGATGACGCCAATCACAGCTTTACTGCCAAAGGCATGGGCTTCGAAGCGAAGCTTCAGTTCCTTGAAAAAGAAGTCGTGGTGAATGTAGATCTTGGCTTTTTATTGAAACCCCTGAAAGGGAAGATCACGGAAGTGATCGAGAAACAAATTAAGAAAGTAGTATGACCCACAAATTGACCCTCTGGCCTTCAGGTGAAGTAATTGAAGTCGACGGCGAACGCAGTCTCTTTGAACAGCTGAAGAAATCAGGTAAAAAAATCAAATCCAGCTGCGGTGGTTGTGCCACTTGCGGTGACTGCGTGATCATCATTAAGAGCGGGGAGTTGAATCTGAATCCCCAGCCGTTTGAAGAAACACGTCTTCTCGGAAATGTCTTTCACATAACGAAAGAGAGACTTTCCTGTCAGACTAAAGTCACCGGCGATGTCACCATCGATATCTCAGCTCATGAGAAAAATTCCGCATCTCTTAAAAAAGACGTTGCTTCAGGGCCAAAAAGTACCCAGGTCCTCGTAAGAAAGCGCGAAGAAATCGAAAAATCGGTTAGACTAAATGAGGAAAAGACCCAAGAGAAGCCGGCGGACACGTGGTACAAGCACTGGGAAAAGGGCGATCAGGTTGATCCCAACGCTCCCAAGCGCCTTGGTGGAAACAAGCGTCCAAAACCTTTCAGATTTGATGATAGTAAAGACGAAGACGACTCTAAATAATTGAAGGAGAAAAACATGTCTCAAGCAGCAACGGCCGGTGCCTCTGTCACGACCGCGGACAACAAGTTCCCCTCGCAGATCAAGTACATTGTAGGTAACGAAGCATGCGAGCGCTATTCGTACTACGGAATGAGATCCATTCTCACCGTATTCATGATTCAAGTGCTCCTTATGCAGGACACAGAAGCAACAGCCACGTATCACATTTTCGCTTCTCTCTGTTACTTCTTCCCACTCCTCGGAGCATTCATCTCTGACAGAATCTGGGGTAAATATAAGACGATCCTTTATCTCTCTCTCGTTTATTGTGCTGGTCACGCTGTTCTCTCTATCTGGGAAACAAAAATGGGTCTCTATGCTGGTCTCGGGCTCATCGCTCTTGGCTCCGGCGGGATTAAGCCATGCGTATCTGCTCACGTAGGGGATCAGTTCAAGGCGAACCAGACTCATCTTCTGAAAAAAGTGTATGAGCTCTTCTACTTCATGATCAACTTCGGTTCGTTCTTCTCAACACTCATCACTCCGTGGACGCTCAAGCACTATGGCGCGTCCATTGCTTTCGGTATCCCGGGTGTTCTCATGTTCCTCGCAACCATCGTCTTCTGGATGGGTCGTAACGAATTCGTTCACGTTCCTCCGACGAAGAGTGACGGACACGGCTTCATGGCCGTCGTTACTTCTGCCTTCAAGAATTCTTCCAAGCGTAAGGCCGGCCAGTCGTTCATTGACGGCGCTACTGCTGACCACTCTCAGGAGCAGGTCGACGGAGCAAAAGCAGTTATCGATATCGCAAAACTCTTCGCAGCGATTTCTGTTTTCTGGGCACTCTTCGATCAGCACGGTTCATCTTGGGTCATCCAGGCGATGAACATGGACCTCATGTTCATGGGCGTTCAGTTTGAAGCTTCTCAGATTTCTGCATGGAACCCGATCATGGTTATGGGTCTCATTCCGCTCTTCTCAATGGGTCTTTATCCGATGCTCGACAGAATGGGCTTCAAGACAACTCCTATCCGTCGGATGACGTGGGGGATGTTCGTTGCTGCTGCTTCTTTCGGAATCGTAGGTCTCCTTCAGATGTGGATGGATACTTCTGGCGATAAGATCAACGTTATGTGGCAGTTCTTCCCGTACCTCGTTATCACGATGGCGGAAGTTATGATTTCAATCACAGGGCTCGAGTTTGCTTATACTCAGGCGCCACGCGCGATGAAGTCATCTGTCATGTCGATCTGGCTCCTCACTGTATTCTTCGGTAACCTGATTACTGCTTACGTCTCTAAAGTTAACTTCTTCCCAATTGCTTCAACTGGGTACTTTATGTTCTTCGCCGCTCTCATGGCGCTCTTTGCCGGAATTTTCTGGTACATGGGTAAGAACTATAAAGTGAAGAACTACATGGAGAAGTAATACTTCTTTAAAGTCAGCACAAACAAGAAGGCCCGCTTTAGCGGGCCTTTTTTATTTCAGCAGTTTTAGTTTTCTCTAGGGTACCAGGATGGATTGAAGAATCCGTTGGTAAGGACTTCAGTATAAGTCGCGTTCGGCATTGGTCTCCACACGGTGACAGTCGGATCGTAGGCAACACCGGCATCATCTCTTTCCATGTCAATCAGGTCATCCCAGTCCGCGAGATCGTTGAAAGCGTTCCAGCTATCCGGTTCACCTGTAACTTCATCCGTATACGGGACATCCTGACGGGCAAGTGGGGGAAGAAGGTCAACGTCAGAGATTCTTTCAAAGGATCTGTCGGTCGGAGTTGATGAATGGACTCTGTCCCAGTCTCGCACGACCATACGGATCCGGGCGCGAACATCGAGGGCATTATCGAAACAGTAGAACGTGTAGAATGGACTGACTTTGCTTCCAAGACCAAGAAATGCCTCTGCTGAAATTGGTGTCTGTGCGAAGTTACCATTGGCCGCGGCCTGGTTAGTAACGTGAGTCGCGGTGACCAGAGTCGTTCCGTCCATTCTCTTATTATTGGCGTAGAGATTGATGAGCTCTGGATTGTACTCGTATTTGTGTAACGGATCTCCGAAGGCGCTCATGTAGGACGCCGTCAGGTCACCGCCGCTTCTGTCACTGTTGCCGTATTCGATTTCAAGTGAAGCGAGGTCGCGGCGGAAGTTGACGTATTTTCTGTTCGTGTCGCGCGAACCCATGAGGGCCGGCATCGAGTACTGTTTTGAAGGAGCAGCATTGTTAGTTGTTCTGGTGAGAATCAAACCCGAAGTGTAATTGGCGAGAGTGGCCTCACTTCTGATCGGACCATCCACGCACGCAGTAACCTTACCGCGGCAATTGATCGTTCTGTTAAATGGGGTCGACCTGGTTGAGTCGAGTGTTCCGTTTCCATCAGAATCGACTCGTGAAACATCATATCCAGAAACAGAAATCAATCCCGGGTCACAGTTCGGACCACCTTCGTTTGTGTGATCAAAAGCACAGAGATCCTGATCGGTTTCGAAAGCAACGTTACCAGCGGGGTTAATGGAGGTATTCCGGAAGGCTTCGCAACCCAGTCCCGCGTAGGCCGCTGGAAGAGCAGCATCGATCTGCGCCTGGTTAGGTGCTGCCGGAGCATCCGGACAAGTCACCTGAAGGACACTCTGAGTGGAAGATCCTGCGGGCCAGTCGTAGTAGGAGAAGGGACTATATCCGATGTAGTCACAGGTGTTTTTAGAAGCTTCGACGGAATAGTTGAAACCGTTATAGAACAGAGACAGTTCTTCCGCTTCAAAGAAACAAGTTATGTCATACGTATCGAGATCATTTCTGTAAGCGTTGGATGAAAGAGCCGAGTTCGAATTGATCGCGCAATTTGTGTTGGCATTATCAAAGCCGGTTTTGTGAAGCTTGTAATTTAACATTGTGTCGGAAGAATTGGTGACACGGAAATAATACTCATTCGGAGCTACCGTAGGACCACTGCTGGTTGTTGTAGAGGAGGAAGCCGCATTTCCGCTCTGGAGTTCCGGGGAAACTTTTTCGTTACAAGCGGCCAGCGATAAAGCGAGCGCAATGAATGAAAGTTTCGAGAGAGTGTTCATATTCCAATCCTTAGGAAAGACCCATTTCAGGTAACTCTTCGGTTACATGAAAAAGAAATTAAGAGGGTCTTTTTTACTCCTCTTTTTTTCATGGTCAGGTTAGACTCATTCTAGTGACTCTAATTTTACCAGTATCCAGACCATGACAGTCGGGAATAAAGCGATGACCGGGATTGCGAAACGATTTCAGCCACTTTCCGCTTTCTTCCAAATCACCTTGCTTTTTGTTCTTTTGGTCTTTTGCCCACAAGTCTGGGCAGCTCAGGTCGCTATCGTCATTGCAGACAAGGCCGTGATCTACTCCGACAGGACCATGAGCTCTCCGGTCGGGTTTATCAATAAAGGGAAGAAGGTCACTGTCGGTGAAGTTCCCCGGAACAAAGCGCAGCTCTATCCCATCGTGGTTTCCGGTAAAGTGGCCTACATCCGCACCATCGACGTCAGTACCGAAATTGAAAACCTCGATACCAATCGCCTGGTGGCAGAGAGATTTCTGAGAGCGGCCGAGAAGAAAGTTGAGGCCGTGTATTCGGTGAGTGCTTTCACTTACGCGACTCAGATTTCGATGAATGCGAAAAACGATCAGCTCGAAGATAAAGATCCCTTCGTGTGGACAGGCTTTCATGTGAAGGGTGCAGTCAAAACGTCACAGAGCTGGGATTTCGGGGTTCTCCTTGGCTATGCCGAAGGGCAGGAGAGTAAGGAAACCTTCCGGATGATCGAAACCGGGATCGATCTGTCTTACCGTCTCATTAACAGCAGCGTCTTCGTGTTTAAGTGGCAGAACCAGGCCCTCGCTGTTCCGTTTACGAGCTACTCACTCGGAACGAAGTATCGCGTGAACGGGTATGGATTTTCGGCGGGCTCGGGCCTTGCTGCCAATATCAACTTCGGCCGGCACTGGGGGCTTGAGGCCTACGGCGGACTTTACTACACGGGCCTGTACGGTTTTGATGTCCCCCGTCCCTACAAAAGCATCACGCCGACATTCGTCGGAAGCCGCCTCGGCGCGGGTCTTACTTACCAGTATTAATTCTTAAGAATAAGGTCTTTAAGTTTCTCAAGATCAACCTTCCGGTTGTGGCGATCAAGCATGATCTTTTTTCCCTCTGCTGAAACGAGGCGAAGAGTGAAGTAGCCACGGTTCTGAAACCCAAGGGATTCAGGAGTGTTTTTCATGCGCGCGATATTCGGAGAGTCGATGTAGTTATCGATCTCAAGCTGGTCGCTTTTTTCGAGGAGGAATTTTTCCGAGAAGGCCTTGAGTCCAAAGATCCTGTGCTCAATTCCCAGTTCATTTTTTTTCTTCGTGATTCTTTTCTCGTAGAAAAAGAAAGAGAGAATGAAGACGGGAACGAGGCCCACGAAGGTGAGAAGAGCGTAGCCAAGACTAGCATCTGTTTCTTCACCAAGAGAGATGAGCTTCAAGACTGGTTCCTTGATCGCCAGGAACATGAAAAAAACCACGAGGACTGCGCAGAGAGCGTAGATCCAGAAGATATACGGAAGCCCGTACGTTTTAAGAATCAGGGTATCGTCTTTTTTTACGACGAAATCTGTTTCTTCTTCGGAGACGGGGAATACGTATAAAAGTCCCATGTCTGATCCTATTTCAAGTGAGGGGTAAGTACGTCGAGGATTTCCAGACGCGGGTAAAGGAGATTCATCCAGGTTGCAAAGACCGGGCCCCGGGCCAGTTTTTCTTCGCGGAAAATTTCCTGGTAGTAAGCTGGTAAATCGTTCGGGTCAACAGTGGGAGAGAGATTGAGCTTCTTTTCCAGGCGCATTCTGAGAAGAAGTCCCTGGTCTTTCACGTTGTCATGAAGTTCCAGTCTTAAAAGGCGCTTGTAGACATCAGCGAGTTCCCGATTGCTTCCGACAAAACGAAAGTCCCACAAGCACAGAAAGAAACTCAGGATGTCTTTCCAGCGCTTCATCGGCATGAGGGCAATCGCCATTTGAAGTTCATGGTAAGCGAGATCGAACTTCCCTTCATCAAATCTTGCCTGGGCGAGTGAGGCCCTTTTCCATGCCTGTTCAAATGCACCGGGTACTTTTTCTTTCTTCAGGACTTTTTTGTCATTCTGATCGGCCAGCGAGAAGCGGAGGATCTCATCACTTACTGTGAGTGCGCCTTTCCCGGTCTTCACATCCATATAACCTTTCGAAAGATTCACCTGGATGGCACCTGTAGTGGAGAGAGTCGCTACCGGGTGAAGCCATTTCTTCTCATTCTGGTCTTCGACATCCGTCATGCGGTCAAGCATGTGGCGACCATCGGTGACTTTTAATTTTTCTCTGAGCCACTTCTCCC
>CANGAC010000179.1 GCA_947451425.1 Bacteriovoracaceae bacterium
GCCCGGGGAGAATCTACCTCGATTGCAGGACTCGCCGAAAATAATAGCTGTGAGCCCTGTGGGACTATCTTCGGCATTGATCAGGAAGAATCGATCGAAGTCGTTTTCCATGTTTCACCGAAGCTCAGAAATATTCAGAAAGTCGTTTTCTGCGCCGCTGAGCCCGCCAAGAAAAAGCACATCAAGCTCCATCAGGATTTTGCTCCCGGAGTGACGAAAAAATTCCAGATGCATCTTCCGGATGGGACCTACCGTCTGCGGGCAAAAAATTCGAACCAGAGTGTGTACATTGATCTCAAGACCGGAGATTCCCGTAAGGAATTCGCCTGGGACGGTTCAGATGCTGAACGCATTACCTGCAACAATAATTTCAGTTTCACTCTCTCGAACCGGAATACAAAAACGGAAAGCTTCACGCTCGAAGAGGCCTGGTGGTTCAAGGACCGCCTGCTCTCCGGCGAGGCCCTCTCGAATCCCCTCATCCGAGAGATTTTCTCCGAGGACCACCTTCAGGTGGGACTCAAGCTCAATGTCGGAACTCAGGTGATTCTTTTCACTGATATCGTCGGCTCCACTCCTCTCTATAAAAATCTTGGCGATGCTCTATCGCTCAAGGCCGTTCAGTCTCATTATAAAGAAGTGAGTGAGATCATCCAGAAGCACGACGGTGTCATTGTGAAATACATCGGCGACGCTGTGATGGCCGCCTTTCTCGATCTAGAAAAGGCGATGCTTTGCTCAGTGGAAATTCATAAAAAGTTTTCCTCGGACCGGGCCGATACTCCGATCCGCCTCAGGGCTTCATTTCACGAGGGAAAAGTCCTCTGTGCCAATATGAACGTCGGTCTTGATTACTTCGGGAATACGGTGAACCAGGCGGCGAAAATTCAGAAGTATGCCAACGCTCATGAGATTGCGGTGACTGAAGAAGACTGGCAGCGGCTTCAGAATCAGTTCGGAAATCTTTCTGTGAAACCTGTGATTCATGATCCGAAACTCAATCTCGACGTGAGAATCGTGACTGTCAGTTAGGCAAACACCACAATGAAGTGATTGAGAAGTGTCATCCCGAGTCCGGAGAGAACCGGGATGGTGAGGTTGTCATCGACATTGAACGCCGAGATGAGCTCTGATGTTGAACCGATGATCCCGGAGATGATCGAGAACGTGAGAATGTGCGTGCCGATCGTGGCGGTATTCATGGTGTAGAAAAGGGAAATCAGATAACAGGTAAAGAATCCTGCCACTGCTCCCTGAAGAGACTTGTTTGGAAGAATCTTATCCTTTCCATAAAGCACACCGAAGAAACTGGAAATAGGATCGGAGAAAACCAGGAACATGATGGAGAGAATCGCGATGTCCCGCTCATAGAAATAAAGAGCAAGGGAGCATCCGAGTGCGTAGAACGGAAGTCCGGTCATCCCCTCACGTTCTGAGCGCCGCATTAAGGGGCCCATAATCTTGATCACAAAACTATTCATCTTCCGGTATTTCTTCCGGAAAAAGTCCACGGCGAATCCCGCGAGGGCCATCACCATAATCGCGTGGGCCCAGAAGATTTGCGGATCACCCGAACGAAGAAAAATAAAGAGGCAGAGTGAGCCCGTAGAAATGTGCCAGAGCTTCCGTAAGATGTGTAAATCTGAGCGCTTGTGCAGCACTTGCTCAAATGAAGAATCGTAATTCTGGCCCTGAGTAACCTTCAAATCTCCTCCTGGAGATAAACAAATTCGGTCTACTAACATCGTGAACGTCTTTCCAATTTAATGGAAACTTTGTCGGGAGTCTACCCTTTGAGCGATTTTCCCTTGTAAGAAACTTTATATCCCGGGGAAATTACTCGAAACTTTCCTTTCCAAAAGGGCCATCTGGTTCATATAATTTTCCTTAACAGGAATCAGGGAAATGATGAACAGTGAAGCTCATGCAGAACTTCCGGGAGTCTCCACGAAAAAAGTGTGGGCGATCGGTGGTGGTAAAGGAGGAGTGGGGAAATCCCTCGTCTCCGCCAATGTTGCGATCTGTCTCGCTCTCATGGGTAATAAAGTTATCGCCGTCGATCTCGATCTGGGTGGAGCAAATCTTCACACGTGTCTTGGTCTTCCGATTCCCCAGGTCACTCTTTCTGATTACGTTTCAAAAAGAATCACCAACTTTGAAGATCTCCTTGTTCCCACTCCGATCTCAAATTTAAAAATTATTTCCGGCGCACAAGATGAACTGGGCATGGCGAACTTAAAGCACATGCACAAAAACCAGATCATCAGGAAACTTCACGAGCTCGATGCGGATTACATTCTCTTCGATCTCGGTGCGGGGACTGCGTTCAACACGATTGATTTTTTTATCACCGCTGATAAAGGAATTCTCGTTGTTCTTCCAGAACCAACTTCCATTGAGAATACTTACCGCTTCATCAAGTCGGTCTTCTTCCGTCGCCTGAAAATGATCGAAGGTGTTTCTGAGATCGAGCATCTCATCAACGACACGATGAATGCGAAAGTGACTGCGGGACAGATTTCTCCGGCAGATCTCATGAAAAAGATCACGGAACTGCACCCTGAAGTCGGATACCGCATCCGCCAGGAAATGGGACACTTCCGTCCGAACCTCATCATCAATCAAGTCCGCTCTCAAGCGGATATCGATATCGGTTATTCCATCCAGAGCATCTGTCGCAAGTACTTCGGCATCGAGATGACCTTTCCGGGTTACCTCGATTACGACCAGTCCGTGTGGCAGAGTGTGAGAAAGAGAAAGCCATTACTCATCGAGTATCCTAATTCGAAACTCGTGAATAATTTTGACCGGATCGTGAACCGTCTTATCGAATCTTAAAGGGTCATCCATGGATGCTGAGAAAAAAAACTATTACGATGTCCTTGAAGTGGAAACGAATTCCACCCCGGGCCAGATCGAAAGTGCTTACGTCCGCGCGAAGAACGCTTACTCCGGCGACAGTGTGGCCCTCTACTCGCTGATGACCCGTGACGAGTGCAACGAGATCCTGGGACAAATTGAGGAAGCGTACTCCGTCCTCGGTTTCCCTGAGAAAAGACGCGAATACGATCGCCTCCGCGGCTTCAACAAGTCTGCCGGTGCTCCGGTCTACGATCACCACCCGGACACGTCCCGCGCCAATCCTGTGAAGAACGAAGTTCAGAAAGACCAGATCCAGTACGAAGACTTCGGATCAAATCTCATCGAAGCGAAAGTTTCTAAAATTACCGCGCAGAAGAAATTCGGCCTTGAGTATGATGAGTCGACTGAGATGGATGCCCGCATCCGCGACTGTAATGAGTTCACCGGGAAATTCCTGAAAGAAATCCGCGAATATAAAAATGTCACGATCGAGCGCCTGGCCGAGATGACGAGAATTTCCAAGACTCATCTCACGGCTATGGAAAACGAAGATATTCCGAAACTTCCTGCTGACGTTTATGTCCGTGGTTACGTTTACCAATACGCCAAAGTCCTGAAGCTCAATCCTGAGCAGGTCGCGACATCGTTCATGCTTCACTTTAAGAAGCTCAAGTTGCAAAAATAATGTCGACGGAGCCCTCCTCCGACCTCGAGCTTACGGTCACGGAAGTTGATCGTGAGGAATTCAAGCGCCTCGACGTTTTTCTCACGGCAAAGCTCCCGCAATTTTCCCGATCAACGATTAAGCGCCTTTTTGAATCCGAAGATATTTCTGCCGCAATTCCGCTTTCCTTAAATAAAATGCCTCCCGCCGGGACCATCATTGAAATTGAAGTTCCCCCTCCTGTCCCCACGGATCTCGTGGCGGAAAATATCCCGCTCGAAATCCTTTTTGAAGATGAGCACCTGATCATCATCAACAAACCACAGGGACTCGTGGTCCATCCAGCACCCGGCCATTACACCGGGACTTTAGTGAACGCGATTCTCTATCACTGTCCCGACCTTAAAGGGATTGGCTCGGAGAAAAGACCCGGCATCGTTCACCGCCTTGATATGGGCACCTCCGGCATCATGGTGGTCGCTAAGGAACAAAAAACTCACGAGGCGCTGGTGAGTTTATTTTCCATCCATGACATCGAAAGGCGGTATGAAGCGATTGTGCTCGGCGGACCCCGCGATCTCAATGGAACAATCACGACGACCATGGGCCGGCACCCGCAGAATCGGATGAAGATGGCGGCCAACGTAAAAAACGGTAAGCGCGCGGTCACTCACTACTCAGTTCTCGAAAGATTTGAAAGTTATACGCACATGGAATTCAAGCTCGAGACCGGACGAACGCACCAGATCCGGGTCCACGCATCGTCGGTCATGCAGAATCCGATTCTCTGTGATCCGCTCTACGGCGCCGGTGAACACAATCTGAAAAAACTGCCTGAAGCTATCAGGAACAAGCTGACCGGTTTCCCCTACCAACTTCTCCACGCGAAACTTCTTGGGTTCACCCATCCGATCACCGGCGCGAAGCTTCACTTCACAACTCCTCCTCCCCCGATCTTTCAGGATGTGTTACAGTCTTTGCATGGACATTCCCTATAGAGAAGGCCTCAACCGGGGCCGCTTTGAAACCTGGACGGTAAAACCAGAGATGGATTTTCTTTCCGTGAAACAGGTTCATGGCACTGACATTGTGGGCCCCGAAACTTTGCCGGCGGATGCCGACGGAATTATCGTCTCGTGGGAAGAGTTTAAAAAACCGATCGCGATTAAAACAGCAGACTGTCTTCCGATTGTGATTGAAGGCGAAACCGGAGTGGTGTTTATTCACGCCGGCTGGAGAGGTCTCGCCGACGGTATTTTAAAAAAGCCGGAAGTTCATCTCATAAAACCACAAAGAGTTTTCATCGGCCCCTCGATTCATGAATGCTGCTTCGAAGTTTCTCCTGACTTTAAGGAGAACTTTCCCGATAGTCCTTTCTTCACGAAGAACGAAGGAAAGCACTTTTTCAATCTTCAGCTGGAAGCCAGACGCCAACTTCGGACGGAGTTTCCGAATCTTCTGATTGAAATCGCTCCCGTCTGCACCGCCTGCCGTCCGGAATTTCACAGCTGGCGGCGGGACAAGAACCAAAACCGAAACTGGAATATGTACATCAAAGGATAAGCATGGAATCTCAGCAAAAATCCCTGACCTTAAACGGGATCACGACAACGAACTTTATCTTCATCATCAACGCCCTCGTCATGATGGGAGTTTCGGTTTATCTCACGACCCACTATTACGAGACGATCTATCCGGAGACTCTCGGCGGGGCCAAGAGCCTCTGCGATATCTCAAGCTTCTTTAACTGTGACACGGCCACGTATTCCAAATTTTCCAATATCGCTGGAGTTCCGATTTCGATCTTCGGCGTAATCATGGGGCTGCTCTTTTCCATCTCTGCCCTCATGCCATCACTTGCCCTGGAAAAAACAGCGAGTGCTCTTTCGAAATATAATTTCATCGGCTGCGTGATCCTCTTCCTGATCTCCCTCATCTCTCTCGGAAGCCTGTGTCCGTTCTGTACCGTTTACTACGTGCTCTCCGGTCTCGCTGCCTTCCTTCTCTGGAAGTACGGCGTTGATACCTGGACACCTGATGTAAAGACGACCGCTCTCTGGGGAGTGATTGCCCTGGCAGGGGCCGGAGTTTTCTACGGAACTTCCGCCAAGAAAGAAGAAGCAAAGAACGGCATGAATAAAAGTGTCGTGGCCCAGTTCTGGAGTCTTCCTGACCTCGGCGATCCGGATACCGAGTCCCCGTTTAAAATTCATATGGCGACTCCACAGTGGAAAGACGCTCCGATCCGCATGACAATTTTCTCCGATTTCGAATGTCCTTTCTGTAAAGTTGTCTCGGAGCAGATTCCGGATTTCGTCCGCCATTACAAAGGGCAGATCAATATCCAGTACATGTTCTATCCTCTCGACAATAAATGTAACCCGAACATGAATCGTCCGATGCACCAGAACGCGTGCGACGCCGCAATGGTTGCTGCGTGTGATGCGAAGGCCTTCCCGGAAGTCCATGATGAGATCTTCGCGGCCCAGGAAAAACTTGGATCCGGTGCGCTTCAGGACATCATGAAAAAACATAAACTGAAAGATTGTCTGAATAATCCTGCTCTCACCACTCAGGTTGTGACACTGATCAATCAGGGAACAAAATTCAACCTGAAATCGACTCCGACGATCATCCTGAACGGGAAAAAAATTGAAGGCTCGATCCCGACGCCTCAGTTCTACGCCATCATGGATAGTATCCTCGAGAAACAAGGCAAGTAATGTACATCGAAACCCACTGCCACTTAGATTATCTGAAGGAACTTCCGCTGGAAGAGATCCTTCTGAAAATCAAAGAGGCAGGGATTTCGAAAGTCGTGACGATCGGCGTGGATCCGGGCAACCTCGATAAGGTCCGCGACCTCGCTCACACTTATCCCCAGATTTATTACTCTCAAGGGATTCACCCTCACGACGCTAAAGAAGCGACTGACGTAGAATTCAATAAGATCATCGATCGCTCCAAAGACCCGAAAATGATCGCCGTGGGTGAAATCGGTCTCGATTACCACTACATCTATGCTCCTCCGGAGATCCAACGCTCAGTCTTTGAGAAACAACTCCAGATCGCCTGCGACCATGATCTTCCCGTCATCATTCACACGCGGGAC
>CANGAC010000180.1 GCA_947451425.1 Bacteriovoracaceae bacterium
GACGTGGCCCCGGGAACACCAGTGATCTGCGAGATATCCTGGAGTGTACTCCACCATCCGGACACGGATATTTCCCACCTCAAGCGTTCTCCAGAATGCTTTGCCGGTAACACCGGCGTGCTCTGTTGCGGGAATTTTATTCCAGTCCGTCGTCATGAAGGGAACATTCTGAATATCCATGTTCTACTCGCAGAGCTTATCCACCGACTGAGTCTCAGTGGGAACCGGCGCCTGATGGTAACGACTTGCCTGAAGTTCAGCGATGTAGTTCAGAGAGAAGCTCGTATGATTTTGTTTCTGATAATGCTGAAACCGCCCCTGCACTTCTTCACTTTTTAAGAGCGGGCAGTATTCAGCGTGGATGACTTTCGACGTGTGCGCCCAGGTTCCTGGTGAACGGTAAGAGAGATTGAAGCTCTCATCCCAGTAGGGGCTGATGAAAATTCTCAGATCGGGAATCTTCACAAGTTTCCAGCGCCCACTCTCTTTGGCGAGATACGTATCGACTTCATCGAGACACATTTTCTTATAAAAAAGAAAACCCTGGAAGTTTGCTTCCATATCACCGTAACTGAAAACGCCACTTGGCCAGAGGCCCAGGATCATTGCTTCATTCGAAAGTCCCAGGCGAATGGCCGCTTTGACCGCTTCATCCGGCGAAAGTCCTTTCCTGATTCTCTTCAGATACTCTTTCAGATACCGTCGACCGGTGGACCCGAAGTGACTAAGTTTATCGACACCAAAGTAAATTCCCTTCGTCTGGATGTTGGGAGAAAGTCCCGACTTACTGAGATAAATCCGCCCGGTGTTCCGGTAGATACTTTCTTTGAGATAAAAAGGGGTCGAGGGATGCATCTTCTCAGCGATGCTCTCCACACTCCAGTCTTCGAAAAGTTTTCTGGTCGGAGTCGTCTTAAAACGATCAGCGATTCTGAAAGTGATCTGCTGACAGCTGAGATTTTCCTTGGGCGAAGAATCCTGAAGGACGTCTTCAATCTGTTTCTGAACCAGCTGATTGATCTCATCCCCGACATCCGGAAGTGTCCTTCCCCAGGAAAGATAGTTATCAGTCTCAAGCGCGTGCGCTGTGAAGGCGGTGGCCATGAGAAGACAGAAGAGAAATTTCATGGCGGAGTTATACCAAGGGCAGGATTTTTGAGGGAAACTTGGTAAAAATTACGTGCTTCCAACTAGCGCCATTTGTGAAAAGATCGTCTAAATTGAGGCATTTATGCCGTTGCTTTATTTACCCTAAGAATCATTTAAGCTTAAGACCTATCTTTTTTCGATTTTTAGAGAGTGAGGGAAGCCCTCCTTCTAAATCATCAAGTCGTTCAAAGACTATTTTAAACAAATGGTTTGTAGACTTTTCTATGTGCCCCATTCTTTCTGCAAGAGTTGATTCCATCGTTAGAAAACTTCTAAGCTTTACAAAGATTCTCATGATAGCAATATTTACATTAATTGCTCTCTCACTATTTAAAATTCCGGATAACATTGCCAATCCAGTTTCGGTAAAAACCAGTGGCGTTTTCTGTTTACCTCCGCTTCCCGATTTTGAAGTCACAAATTGTGACTTCAAAAAAGTGTATTCTTCTGAAGTCAGTTGAAACATGAAGTCATCTGGGAAGCGTTTTAGGTTTCTTCTTACTGATTGATTTAAAGCTCGAGTCTCGACGCCATAAAGATTTGCCAGATCACTATCCAGCATGACTCGCTGACCCCGGATCGTATAAATCATGGCTTCGATTTTATCGATTGGAAAATCCATAAGAATACACTCCTCTTATTTTTAAAGGAAAATAACTTTAAAAAGAGTGGACGAATATTTTTATGATTGAACTCAAAGAACAAATTTCAAATATGAGAATAGACTGATTCAAAAAATGACAAGGTCGGCTTAAGGGTTTCAAGAGGTGATTCTTCCATCGGCACATGACCCAATTGAGGGAAAGTCAAAAGTTCAGACTGAGGAATGGCAGCGTGAAAAGATTTGGCGTATTTCACAGAGATCCAGCCGTCCTTTTCTCCCCACAAAATAAGAACGGGCATCTTTAGATTCTTTAACGAAGCGGCATTGTTTTCCACCGGAGCTCTGACGAGAGCAAAAAATCCTTTCCCATTTCCCTCTCGGAGAAAAAGGTCATGATAGCGGGTGACTGTCTCTTCGGTAATGTGGTCCGGATTTCCGTAGACACTTTCCACCATGTATCTCACGGCAAAGCGAGGCGCATTTCCTGTGAGGAGATACGGAGCGAGGGGAAGTCTTGCGATGCTCACGGCCCAAGGAACTTCATCCGTGTTAAAGCCTGCGGGATCAATGAGGACGAGTTTTGAAATAAGCTTGGGGTAACGAACGGCGAACTCCCACGCGATCCATCCACCCAAAGAGTTACCGACGAGAAACGATTCTTTAATTCCCAGTTTTACATAGAGTTTTTCTATTAACTTTGTCATCCGCTCAATCGAGTATTCATTCTTCGGATCTGGTCCGGTGAGACCATGGGCCGGAAGATCGATTCTTACGACACGATATTTCTTCGCCAGAGACGGTACCCACCCTTCCCAGGTGTGAAGCGAGGCCAGAATTCCATGAAGAAGGACAATCGTTGGACCCTTCCCTTCATCTTTGACGTGGAAACTAAGGCCATCGACTTTTACGAAACTGGATGTGGCATCGGTATATTTGGGAATAAGCTTCTTTAAGGGGATCTCACCGGCAGTGGCGCTCAAGGTAAAGATTGAAGCGAGGAGGATCATGAATCTCATACTTTGACTCTAAATCAATCCCCCCGGATTGTCTAAAATCTGGTCATGTCCCGGTACTCTTTTCAACCCAGGCCAACAGACCCCCTCCCCGGCCTATACTCGGAACATATCTTTTGATTCTCAAAACAGGAGCCTACATGAAACTTCTCAGTCTTATCGGAACAGCTTTGTTATTCACCCAGGTCGCCGTCGCAGGTGTCATTAAGTATGAAGACGGGACGAGAACAATCAATGGTGTGAGCGTCGGTCGTTCCGCTGAGCTTTCTGTAGATAACGGCGTTTACCACATGGATGTCATCGGTGCCGGTTTACGGACGAAAAAAGTTCTCGTCGCAAACGTGAACGTCTACGTAGCACAAGTCTATGTCGACAACGCTGGGGCCTTTGTCCGCACAGCGGATGGCGCAGTAAAATCGATCGATAACATGAAGGCCGGAGCGATCCGCCTGACATTCCTCCGCGATGTTGAAGCTGATAAAGTGAAAGTCTCTTTCCGTGATGCCTTCGATGCCAATGACATCAATACGGACGAGCCAGGAATCGCCGCTTTCCTCAACGCTGTCTCTGACGGTGGTGATGCAGAAGGAAACAAAACTCTGAACATTTCCTTTGCCCGCCTCGATGACGGTTCCGTCCGTGTGATTTACGAAGACACGAAAGGAAAAGAAACAACGGTCATTGGGAACGCAGCTCTTGCCAACAGTATCTTTGCGATCTGGTTGGGCGAACCTGCTGATGCTGGCCTTGCAACTCTCAAAAAAGAACTCCTGAAAGGGATCACTCAATGAAAACCAATTTCACTTTCATTCTCCTCGCCTCTTTGACTTTGATTGCCTGTAAGGCAGAAAAGGCGATGGATAACACGAATAAGATGCTCAAGACGACTGAGGCGATGAACAGTAAGATGGAGCAGACCAACGCCGGTATCGAAAGCACAAACGAATCCGTCCGCCTTCAGAAACTCATTCTCTCGAAGGATGATATGCTGAAAGATGAGAACACGCGGAACCTCGAACCTGTTGCTCTCGGCATGATCCCGGGTGCAAAAAAGTTCGGTGAAGCGGCGACGACGACGGAGCTCGTGGAGTTCACTTATCTCCTCCTGAAAGAAATCAATGATCAGAAGCCGGATGAATCTGACAGACTTGAAAACGGCGAATATAAGCCGGAAGTCATTGCGGCCTACGATCACATCAAGATGATCAAATTCTCTGAGCTCATCACCATCGCCGGGATGGCGCCGGAAGAGAAAGTGGATCAGATCATCCAGGAGCAGATTTACGGTGGCGGTCTTTACCAGGAAGAAGCTTACGCTTTCCTCATGGGCCGCGTGATGTTCCTCGGAACTTATCTCGATAGCGGAATTCTCTCGCGCCCGCTCAACACGGTTGAGCGCATGAACGAAGCCATCACTCGTCTGGGATCGATCGACAATATTCTCAAGATGCCGTTTAAGAATGAAGTGAAGATGAACGTGACCGGATTCCTTAAGCGCGACGCGATCGCTGTTTCTGCTTACGCTGAAGACGGCACACTCGATGCTTTATGGAACATGCCGAAGCTCTGGAAGAAAGTTCTGAAGGCCTTCGACCGGGACCTCAAGGACGGAAACATCGTCCGCGGTTCAAGCTCGAGCCAGAAAGAAGTCAGTGCCAAAATCGCCAGTATGAAGAGACGGGTTGAGGCCTATATCAAGCTCTGGGAAATCAAATAATTACCTCTCAAGGCCACCATCCCGGTGGCCTTGTCTTGTCTTAAGCAATCAGGAACTTCAGCCGATAAGGTCCTAGTGACCACTATCAGGGAAGTCTATGAAAGCAGCTTTGTTCCTAGCTCTTACTCTCTCCTTTACTACTTTTGCGAGTGATCACATTGACGGGCCAGTCACCACCAGTCACGGCGCGGGAGACATCACCGATCTCTACGCCTTTCCTTCTCCGGAAAAATCCGGCTTCCTCACGGTTGTTCTCAATACGTATCCCTTTGTTCCTTCGAACGGCCACTTCGCCGATAAAGTGAGCTACCAGGTTCTCATCCGTGAGGCCAAAGTCGGAAGTGTGATTCTTACGAGTAAGGGCATGGATTTTTTCTGCAGCTTCGTCACCCCCTACGATCATGATCAGCACACAGTAGAGTGCAAAACTGCCGCGGGTGTTTCTGCCAAAGCGAAAGTGAATCAGGTGAAGTCCTTTGTTCCGGGGAACACTCTTCAGGTCTATGCCGGACTCAGATCAGATCCGTTTTTCTTCAATGCTGATTGGGCGAAGGCCGTGAGTAACACGGGAGTTGTGAATCCACCTGCGACTTCCAATACGATGGATCAGCTCAATATTCTCTCCATCGTCCTTGAAATCGATGTGAAGGCACACTTTGGTTCCGTGCACTCGGATGTCCTGGCAATCGCAGCACAGACAATAACTCAGGATACTCCCACATCTGCCAAGCGCAGACTTGACCGCGTGGGGAGACCCGAGATCACGAACGTCACGATGAACGCTCGGGACAAAGAAGATCTTCGTGACTTTTATAATCTCGAAGCTCCTTTTTATAATTCGCAGACGGCGCTTCCGAAGTACAAAACCAGAATCTCCAATAACATCAGCTTCTACGATAAAATTGACGGCAAAGAAGACTGGGCCCGCGAAGCCAAAGATCAGATCGTGAGTTTACTCGCGGATGATTTTTTGGTGATCGATTTAAGTAAGCCGTGCTTGGGAAATAATTTCTTAGAAATCGAGAAGGCCATTGTGGCGGGAAAACCTCACCAGACTTGCGGCGGAAGAAAACTCACCGACGACGTGATGGATACTTTGTTTGGTTACTACTTCAACGCCGGAAAAAGTCCTGCAGGGAATGATGGAGTCAAAGCACCTTTCCGGGCGGTCTCGAATAAGTTTCCTTATCTGGGCGAACCCGACACATCGATTTCAGCCAAACTCAAGGCACTCGCGGCGAGGAAGTTTTTCAGTAATTAGGAATCTAGAGACTGCGATACTCTTCGACGAAACAGCGATTTCCTTCTTCAAGAGAATTAGTTCCCATCATGACATCGAGGCACTGATTAAAGATACCCTTGAGAACGCGGTCTTTTGAATCTCTCGCCACCCCAACTAAACAGGCCCCCCTATAATCCGGACGAAATATTCCTCCGGTGGGAAGATCAGTACATAAATCCGTAATGAACTTCCCTACTCTCGTCGCATTAGGTCCATTCTGCTGGCGGATCAGTCTTTCTCCAGTGGCGTAGCACTTTGAGGTCACGTCACCAGAAAACATTTCTTCGGCAACCGCCGCACACCCATGAATAACGATATCCTTCAGAGGCTCTTTCACGATGTCCGCAAATGAAGAAAGAGATAAGATCAGACTGAAAACAGTAATCATACTTTTCATAGACTCTCCATGGGTAGTGATAATCCTGTAACATGGGTCCCGGTTGAAAGTCCTAAGTTTGTAATTCTTTCACTTCCGCCTGCTCTATTTTATCAGCAAGATTTTTGGGAAATCTTCAGATGGCACAGCGCTGGTTAGAGACCTATCATCCATAGGTCCGAAGGTTTCTGAACGGTTTATCTCTCTGAAGATCATCTCATTGTTCGAGGTTCTAAAGGGAATCGCAGGCCTCTGTGTCTTCATGATCCTTTATGTCGATGCGTTCCCAAAAAATATTTCACCCTGGATATATAAGCATCTAAAATCTCTAATCCGCACACTCTCTTCATGTTGACTGGACTCGCACTTTTATTCTCCGCAATTAGATTCGTTGAAGGCTATGGACTCTGGCTCCAGAAGAAGTGGGGATTTAAGCTTGGGCTCGCTTCCATCACCCTATACCTACCATTTGAAATCTA
>CANGAC010000181.1 GCA_947451425.1 Bacteriovoracaceae bacterium
AAAAGGTGGCACCATCCGGGCGATCACGGAGAAACTTGATCCGCGCTCACTGAAAGTGGTTCCGATCGCAGCTCCGAAGAAATCAGAACAGAGTAAGCATTTCCTCTACCGTTTCTGGAAAAAGCTCCCCACTCCCGGCAACATCACGATCTTTGATCGCTCCTGGTACGGAAGAGTGTTGGTCGAGAAAGTGGAAAAACTCACGAGCCCAGAGCGCATCCACGATGCCTATCACGAGATCAGAGAATTCGAAGAAACCCTTCTGCGTGACGGGATCATCCTCATCAAGATCTTTCTAGCAGTGACGAAGGACGAGCAGTTCCGGCGCTTCGAAGAAAGAATCGAAGATCCTTTCAAGCAGTGGAAGATCACGGATGCGGACATCAACGCCCGGAAGAACTGGAACAAATACGTCGATGCAGTTGATGAGTTTCTGCAGAAGAATGATACGAAGAAATCACCCTGGCACGTGATCCCGTCAAACTCCAAGCGCTACGCCAGAAGAGAAGCACTTCAGATCGTGACCAGGAAGCTAGAGCCCCTTGCTAAAGGCTTCGCGCAGGCGGGACTTGATAAGGAACAGAAGAGACTTCTGAAAGAGCTTAAGAACTGCTAGGGAGAAGTGTTGAACATCTCTTCGCACTCATCCATGTCTTTCGGCCGGGGGTTTTTCCCTTTCTCGTAGTTGAGACATTCAGAGTTTTTTCCGTCGTAGCGTAACCGCGCGCGGATGTTCTCTTCGGCATCAAAATAAATCACCGTCGCTTTGCCATTCATCTCCTCGGAGTACTGAATGACTTTCTCATTCTGAAACTGCTTCGAGCCGACGTAGCCGGACTCGCCGTCGGAATACGAATGGGAGATGAGCTTTCCGTTTTTGTAGATGACCGTTTCGACGTTTTCTTTGTCAGAGCCGTGACCGGCTTTCTGTTTCCAGATTTCGGTTGTGATCCCGGCTTCTGTCACAGTCTGCTTTGTCCCCTGCCTCTGAGGTTCATCATGAAGGCTGTTCAAAACCAGATCGTCCTGGCGCTTCAGGCTTTCGAGTTTTCCGGCGGGAAGTGTGGAGGAAGAAGATGAGCAGCCCGAGAGACTGCTCACCAATATTAAAACACAGAGAAAATTTTTCATTTCCCTATGATAACTTATTTTCTATCGATGACTACGGTGCACTCCACAAGATCAGCAGCGACGCGATTCCCGACGCAATCGATGAACATATTCGTCATCAGCATCAGCTGGGCCTTGACGGTAGAGCGCTTGTCTCCGTCCTCGGAAAAATCTTCCTCGTTTGAACGAACGAGAGTGGCCGTGTAATCAAAGGTATCGTGCTCCAGGATGCTTCCGGTGAGTTCCGTCGTAAGACCGTTCTGCAGGGAAGTCTGTCCCGGCGAAAGTTCCATCGTGGTTTCCTGACCGGCATAGACCGTCTCAATCTTTGCTTTCACCGATTTCGCCGTAAGAACTGCGCTGAAAGTGACAGTGTCGTTCTTACACGTCCAGGTCTCTTTTACGATGGAGTCAGCAGCCAACAGTGAGAGTGAAAAGGTAGCGACGAAAAGAGCGAGAGTTGTTTTCAAATTGGTATCCTTGATAGGTTTAAAGTGGAGTCCTTATAGGCCCTAATCCCCATTTTTATGAAATAGATAAAAGATAAACTTCCTATCTCATTATGAGATACCTCTTTTTTTTGCTGGTTCTCCACGAGAAGATCCAGAGGATAATCCCCTAACCCCCTATGATTGGGCGAAGGAAAGAGGAAGGTCTTGGCGGAACTTGCGACGGCCCTTACCATCTCATCATGAAAACGAACTCCCTCCTGGTTCTTCTTCTTTTCTTTTTCTGTACCGAGGGCTTTGCAGCGGTCGGGGCTTCAGCTCTCGCGGAAGACGGGATCTACGCCACTTTCGGCTCACGGGTGCATAAGAAGTCGGAGCTCCTCGACCAGAAATTTGCCTTCATGACAAAAGATCTCGCGGAGAAATTCGGAATCTCAAAGGGAGAGATGGAAAGTTATAACCGGGATCTCGATCAGCTGAATGCGCTGATGAATGAAATCTCTCACGACCTTGGAGAAATGAAACGGCCGACGATTGATGATGCTGTCGGGTTGTGGTCGGGGCTCAAAGGTGCAGTTTCAGTAAGTACTCTCACCGCCCTGAAAAAAATCACCAGAAACATTGAACGGGAATCGGGCCAGAAATCATTTGATCGCTGAAGCGTGGAACTCGCATTGTCCCGGACGATTTCAGCGATCATCTTTTCCGGGAGAAAGCCCGGGAGGAATTTCATTTTCTACTGATTACTGGCGAGACCGGCGCGGTTCTCAGAAGCCTGGCGGATGTTGCGGATTTTTCCGGCGTATCCCCAGACCTGAACGTGAACTTCTTTGTAGATACCAAAGAAGTAGCTGTTCACTTTCACAAGATACTGAGGAGCGACCAGAACGTCTGCCTTATGGGGAACAGTGGCGTTGTAAGCAGCAGCTGATTTCGCCGACTCTTCCATGCCTGGGCCGAAGAACCCAAAGAGGCCACCGCCATTTCCGGCCGAGCCATCATACGTAATTCCATCGGCGTAGTTCGTTGATGACTGAGTGTGAATTCCGAAGACACGGATGTGGTGAGCCTTTCCGACGATCTTCTTCTGCATATCCACGTCAACATCCGCGTGAAGGTTCGACTTCAGCGAAACGTTGAGTGCTCCGGATTTCTGGCTGAGATTGTTTGTTGAGGAGCAGGAAGCGAGAACAGTAAGCGCGAGAATGAGAACGAATTTCATGGAGACTCCCTTTTAATGATTCTTTTATTAAAAGGGATAATGGCTTTAAGAGGAAATTAATGATCCGAAGGCAATTTCTTCCCGACACTCTGCTTAGTAAGACGAAGTATCTGGTAGTCCTTTGAGCCGTCAGCTGATTCGGAAACCGAATCCTGAGAAAGTTCCCCACCTTCGACAGTCAGGTTCGCAAGAAAGGTTGAATCCCCAGTCGAAAAGGTCATCGAAAGGAAGTCTTCATCCACTTCCAGGACATCGACGTCGATCTTTGTCACACCCACGAGAATGGAAAGAGCGTCACCATCAACCACGTAGCTGACAGTGTCCTCACCGCAGACTTCGGGTTTGTGTTCTTCCTTCCAGCAAACTGCTTCCGTGAAGTTCCAGGTGTTCCCGGCCCGCTTCACGTCAGCGCTGAATTTCGTGCCTTCGGAGTGGATGATTTCGCCATCGGGTGTTTCGCGATAGGAATCAAGCTCGCGTTTTTCCCAGTGACCTTCAAGCTTCGTAAAAAAGCTCTCGAGAGTCCCGGCCGATGCGGCAAAAGAAAAAAGGCAAAGTGTTGCGAGGAGAAGTTTTTTCATCCCGAAAGGCTATCAGCGCTTTTCCTTAGGAGTCAACGCTTCGGTCTTCAGGAGTTCTTCCTGCTTCTTCCTTTCTTCTTCCTGGTCCTCGCGCTCAAAATCCCGGCCACCAACAACAAAGCGCGTGCCGTGAATATACTCAGACATATCAAAGGGAGGTGTGAGGTACTTCCGGTCCATGGAATTTCCTTTCGTTAACTGTGGAGGTCAACATGCTAAGGACGTTTCGGATGGTTTCCAAGAAGAGATTTCTCAATTTTTTGCCGCTGCGCGACTTTAATGTTTAACGTAGAAAGTCAATACTCCGATTTATGAGGATCTTGGGGATTTTAGCTTTATTTCTGTCACTGGCGGGACACGCAACTCCCGCGGCAAAAAATCCCGTTAGCCGGTACTTTCATCGCGTGCCGATCGAGCGCGCTCACCTCACCTGGGGCGAGGCCCAACTCTCAGAACTTCCTGCTGACTCCCTCGACGTCTTAGTCTGGAACGTAAAAAAAGGTGCCAAAGAAACTTTCGGCTCCGAGATCCAGCGCCTGGGAGAGGACAAAGATATTTTCCTCATTCAGGAAGCGTTCACCTCTCCGGAATTCATCCAGAAGATTTCGTGGTTTTCTGATTACCAGTGGGAACTCGGGATCAGTTTCACCTATCGCCTCTACAGCAACAACGGCACCGGGAACATGATCGGCGCGCGCGTGAAACCAACGTGGGTGAAAGTTGAACACACCGTTGACCTTGAACCTGTGACAGAAACGCCGAAGACCACCGCCTACGCAAAATATCCGGTGGCCGGCCGTGAAGAAGAGCTTCTTGTGATCTCCATGCACGGAATTAACTTCACGAGCTTCGAAGCCTTCGCCAGACACTTAGAACAAGTGCGCGGAGAGATCGAACGCCACTCTGGTCCGGTGATCCTCGCGGGAGATTTCAACACAAGAACGAAAGAGCGGATGGCCCAGGTGAGAACGTTCACCAACAGTCTTCACCTCTTGGAAGTGAAGTTTGTGAATGGCAATCTCCGTATGACTGCGGTGGGATCCAACAACATTCTCGACCACGCCTTCTTAAAGGGCTTCAAAGTCCGTCACGCGGAAGTCTTCCCTTCCCGCGGCTCTGATCACCAGCCCCTCGTCCTCAATTTAGATTTTCTCTAGCCAGAATTCTTGGCGCAGTTTCACTGCCCTTCCCATGCAAATAGCAGATTTTTCGTCATTTTCCCTCTGAAGGTGAGTTTCACGCGATAATTCCTGTATCAGGGAAGAATCTTCAAATCTACGGTGAGGATAAGGAACGTAAGGGCCTGCCGGGGGGCCGGCCCTTACAGATTCCTCCTAGTGCTTGATCTGAATTTTTTTAGTCTTCTCAGTGCCGTCGGCTTTTTTCATCAGGTTCACATTCAGAATCCCGTTCCGGTAATTCGCTTCGATATTGTTATTATCCACGTCCACGCGGAAGGGAATGGTCCGGTAGAATGAGCCGTAACTGAACTCCGAGCGGGACTGCTTTTTATTTTCAGTGGCTTTCTCCGAACGCTTTTCTCCCTGAAGGATGAGACAGTTATCTTCGAGCGAAAGATTGATGTCCTCTTCCTTCATCCCCGGAAGTTCAGCGCGAACTTCGTAGCCTTTCTCAGACTCATGGACTTCCACTTTCGGCATGAACGTCTCAGACTTTTCTTCTCCCATCATGGGATTGAAAAAATCCCGCGCGTACAGATCGAAAAAATCCGAGAAGAGATTCCGGTTTTCCTGATTCTTTCTGTTCACCGGTAAGCTGTTAAACATCGACATAACGACCTCCTTGAAAGTTTCAGGATACACCTTCGAAAGTGGTACCGTCTTTGCTCACAAATACACTAGCAGAACGATGAAGCGAGAGGTGAACTATGGAAAGATGTGACAACTGCGGAAATGCTTATGAACGCACCTTTAAAGTAAACATGAATGGAAAAGAATACTCATTTGATTGCTTTGAATGTGCGATTAACCAACTTGCCCCACACTGCAAGTCATGTGACACGAGAGTCATTGGCCATGGGGTGGAAGACGGGCTGGATATCTACTGCTGCGCCGGTTGCGCGCGCATGCAGGGAGTGACCAATCTCAAGGATCACACTTCCGAACTCTATACCTGATTATTTTTTCCGATGCCGGCGCTTGTGAGAGATCGTCTGGATCTGGTGCTGGGTCTCTTCAATCATCTGACAAAGTTCCTGGTGGATCTTTTCGAGTTCCTGATCAGAAGCATTGTCGAGATTGATCATCATATTCCGGGCGTGCTTGTTCGCGCGGATCAGCTCATCGATCTTAAGATGGAGCGAGCGGCTGTCCCGGTTCTGCGTGTTCTGAATGAGAAACACCATGAGGAATGTGACGATGGTGGTACTCGTGTTGATGATCAGCTGCCAGGTATCGGAGTAATGAAACGTGGGCCCGAAGAAGGCCCACGTGATGATGATAATAACGGAGAGACCAAAAGCTATCGGAGAACCGGCAATGGTTGAGCACCGGTGAGCAAATTTCCTGAAGGCTTCATTCATACTTAAATACTACAGCGTTTCTTTCTCCGTAGGTAGGGAAACCTTGTAAATCGAGAAGGACATATTATCCACCGGCTCACCCATCGCTGTATCCTGCAGAAGGGAATCAGTGAAGATTAAGTTATTGTCATCATCGATGGAAAAGGAATCGGGCCACTTAATTCGCTCATCCTGAATGAGGATTTTCATGTCCCCTTTCGGCGTTCTGTAAGAGACGGCGTTTCTTTCAAGATCCGCCATGTAGAGATTTCCATTCTTATCAAAGATCATTCCGTCCGGTGCGGGGGTCACACCCATGTTGGAAACTTTTTCTTCAATTTTCGTTTCATCCAATTGTCCGTGAAGAACTTCCGTCGGAACACTATAGAGATGGTACCCCGTGAGAGCGTGCCAGTAGAGGCGATTCTCTGATGGATCAAGAGCAATTCCATCCGAGTGAATCTTCGGAGCTGCACCTTTTAACAGGAAAGGTTTTTTTTCAACCGTGAGCACGACACTTTCAGCTTTCGTCGAGGCGTGATCGCCGAGCACCCGGGTAGATTTCCCTGTTTCCATATCAAGAATCACAATCCCTCCGAGACCGGAGTCCGTGATGTAGGCCTTGTTACCAGCATCGTCGATCCGGACATCATTCAGGTACGATTTCTTCGGAGCG
>CANGAC010000182.1 GCA_947451425.1 Bacteriovoracaceae bacterium
AGAACGGGAGACACTGTTCTCCTTTGTCCGGGGAATGATTCTTCGGATGTGTTCCGGGATTTCGAAGAGAAAGGGAACTACTACAAGAAACTCATTTTCCAGTTATAGATCTTTAAAAAAGGCCCGCATCAACGGGCTTTTTTTTTACCAAAAATTAAATCTCGCGTTACACTAAAAGAAACCCTACTTTTGGTGACTTATGAGCGATCAAAATAACAGACTAGAAAAGTTAACTACCTACTTCATGATCAACGTCTTCTTCCTCGTGCTCTTCGGGGTGATTATGGTGTTTTCTGCGAGCTATATGTACGCCACAGAAAATATGGGCTCGAGTTACTTCTTTCTCACAAAGCAATTGATCTACATCACCCTTGGTCTTTCGGTAGCGTTTGTTTTCTCGAAACTCAAAATCATTTATCTCTACAAGCACTCGTATAAGATCAACGCTTTCTTCTGCCTTCTTCTCACGATGACTCTCGTTCCGGGAATCAGTGTCGTGATCAAGGGCTCGCGCCGCTGGCTTAATCTTGGTTTCATGAATCTTCAGCCCGGAGAGTTTTTAAAGTTCACGCTGATGCTGGCAGCGATCAGATACTTTGAGAATTTCAACACGTATACACAGAAACAGAGAGCAACGTATCTGGTGGGACTTGTTTATCCGCTGGCGGTTTTCGTCCTTCAGCCGGATTTCGGTACATTCTTCATTTCTTCCATGATCATCGGCTTTATCTGTTTCCTCAGTGCCTTTCCGAGAAAGTATTTTTATTCCTTTGTGGTTCTGGGTTTCATCGGAGCAGCGGGAATTCTTGTCGCCGCTCCCTACCGGATGAAACGGATTCTTGCTTTCCTTGATCCATGGGCAGATCCTCGCGGTTCAGGATTCCAGATCATCCAGTCATTCCTTGCATTTGCGAATGGATCTTTCTTCGGCCAGGGTCTGGGAAATTCCAATGAAAAACTGTTCTATCTCCCTGAAGCTTACAACGATTTCATTTTCTCAGTTGTTGGTGAAGAGCTCGGCTTCATCGGTGTGTTCGTCACCGCGATGATGTTTGTGAGCTTTATATTCATTGGATTTAAAATTGCCGTATCTCTTAAATCAAGAGTGGGCGGCATCATGGTTTCCTCGATTGTTTTTGCGATCGGCTTCCAAGCCTTCCTTAATATGGGCGTGGTTCTTGGAGTCCTACCGACGAAGGGACTTAACCTTCCTTTCATCAGCTACGGCGGATCTTCAATTGTGGCTAACCTCGCGGCCCTCGGTCTCGTGTTTGCGTGCATGAAAATTCAGGCAAGTGACGTGAAGGCCGTGAAAGAAAAAGGCCGTCAATCACCGGTGGGTGCACTGAAGAGTGCGTTCAGTAATTAATTTATGAAATACGCCGTTCTTGTCGCTGGTGGAACCGGCGGTCACATCAATGCTGCCCTTGCAGTTGGAGAAGCTCTGAAAGAACAGAGCTACGAGATTCTTTATCTTACGGGAAAGCGCGCTCTCGATTACAAGCTTTTCCAGGGTCAGAATGTCCGCAACCTCGATTCAAAACCACTCCGGACAAATAATCCCATTGAGCTTCTGAAAAACATCCTCATGAACTTCATGAGTTTTTTCTCCATCTTCTTTTCGCTTTTAAAGAAGAGACCTGCGTTCATCTTGGGTGCCGGCGGTTATGTTTGCGGACCAACACTTCTTGCTGGATACCTGCAGGGGATTCCGGTTTTTATCATTGAGCAGAATGCGGTGATGGGACTCACGAATAAAATCCTGGGCTGGATTTCGGGCCGAATTTTTGTTCACTTCACAGAAACTCAAGGTTTGTCGGCGAAGCTTAAAGAAAAAGTTCGTGTCGTAGGAAATCCCACCAGAAAATCCATTCAGCCGGTGCCGGTGAAAAAGCCTGAAGGCACTCTCAATGTCCTCGTCTTTGGCGGAAGTTTGGGTGCCTCCCAGATTAACGATGTGATCTTTGATATCGTGAATAATCCTCCCTTCCATGAGCTGGCGATTCACCATCAGATTGGTTTCAGCTCGATGCCGGCAGAGAAAGAATACTCCATCAATTATGTTCCGATGGCCTACATCGATAACATGCAGAAAGAATATGAATGGTGTGATGTGATCATTGCGCGCTCAGGAGCCTCGACGGTTTCAGAACTCGCCATAATTAAAAAACCCGTTCTTATCATTCCGTTTCCCCAGGCAACCGATAATCATCAATGGTTCAACGCAGAAATCTTCCGCAAGGAAGCCGACTATAGTGTTGAAGTTCTTGATCCCAAAATCTCCCGGGCAGACGCTGTTAAGCGGGTCACGGAATTCCTGAGACAAGCCCATGCCGGTCAGCTTAAACTGACGAAGGGCCCTGGAGCAGGAAACACTACCTGTGATCAGGTCCTGAAGGAGATTCGGGACTATGTTGGGATGGCTTAAAACAACAAGACTACATTTCATCGGAATCGGCGGCATCGGCATGAGTGGAATTGCCGAAGTCCTTCTTGATCTGGGTTACCAGGTGAGCGGATCCGATCTCAACACGTCTTCCGTCACGGACAATCTCCAGAAAAAAGGTGCTGTGATTTACAAGGGACATGCGGGACCTCAAGTTGAAGGTGTCGACATCGTTGTTTACAGCTCTGCCATCGATCCCAAAAATCCTGAATGCATCCGCGCTAACGAACTTCATATTCCGATGATCAGACGGGCAGAAATGCTCGCCGAACTTATGCGGTTAAAATTCGGAATTGCCGTGGCGGGGTCTCACGGTAAAACCACGACCACCAGTCTGATTGCAACGATCTTCCAGGAAGCCAAGCTCGATGCCACTCACATTATCGGCGGCATCGTCAGTAATCTCGGCGGGAACGCCCATATGGGTGAAGGAAAATATCTCATCGCTGAAGCTGATGAATCCGACGGAAGCTTTCTCCAGCTGAATCCGATCATGGCGGCCGTGACAAATATTGATGATGATCACCTTGACCACTACGGAACGAAAGAAAAAATTGTGGATGCTTTCGTGGAATTTGTGAACAAGCTACCTTTTTATGGGAGAGCTGTTCTGAACGCCAATGACCCTACTTCGCAAATGATCCGGGAAAGAGTGAAACGTCCTCTCATCTGGTACGGCATGAATACTGTTGCTGATTATGTCGCGAGTGACGTTTCTTATTCAGCCAAGGGAACTTCATTTCGCCTGAGCTACATGGGGAAAGATCTGGGGCTTATCGAAACTCACATGATTGGTGCTCACAACGTCTCTAACACATTGGCGGCTGTGGCCATCTCCCACGAAACGGGAATTGAGATTGCGACGATTAAATCGGGTCTCCTGAAATTCAAGGGAGTCGGAAGACGCCTTGAAAAAATCTTTGAAAAGAATAATTTCCTTGTGATCGATGATTACGGCCATCACCCGACGGAAGTAGCCGCTACTATTCGCGCTCTCAAGTCTGTGGATAAACGAAAACTCACTGTCGTCTTTGAACCGCATCGCTTTACGAGAACACAGAACTTCTGGAAAGAGTTTCAGGAATGTTTTGAAGGTGCAGATGAGCTTTACATCTCTCCCATCTACGCGGCTTCTGAAGCTCCGATAGATGGAATCACTTCAGAAAAGCTTGTGGCAGCGATGAAGGCCAGAGGGATTAAAGCAACATTCATTGATAAGCTTGATGATATGAAAGGTCTTCTTTCAGAGAGAAATTCTACTGAGGGAATTTTTCTTACCCTCGGTGCCGGTGCTATTTCTAAAAAAGCTCGCGAGCTGGTAAAAAACTTATGATCGAAGAACTCCGGAAGATTGCCGGCATTGAAGTGAAAGAGAATTGTGATCTCACAAACTTCACGACCATGCGCCTGCATGCCTCTGGAACTCTGATTGAAATCCTCGAAGTAAATTCCCTTCTGAAGCTTCTTCCGTATCTGAAGAACAAGAATGTTTCGTATCTCTTACTCGGATGGGGAGCGAACCAGCTTCTGCCTTCGGTCGTTCCGGGAGTGGTCATTCATCTCAAAATGCCATTTCATATCAGCGAACTGGATGAGCTTAAGCCTGAGTATGAACTGCCGGCTTCAGTGGGACTTAATCAACTCACATCACTCGCACTTAAGTATGGTCTCAAGGGCTGGGAAGTTTTCACGGGCATTCCGGCGAGTTTCGGTGGCGCCATTTACATGAACGCCGGAACGAATCTTGGTGAGATTGGAAAGCTCGTAAAAAAAGTGACTCTTGCGACTCCGGAAGGGACGTTTCGGACGGAGACCATAATTCCGCAAAGTTTCTCTTATCGGAAAAATCATTTTGTGAAACCCGGTGAAGTGATCGTGAGTGCCGTCATCTCTCACCAGGGCACTGACCAGAACATCACACAGAAAATAAAAGAATACCTGGAATACCGGAAGCGGACGCAACCTCTGGCGACGAGGAATTGCGGATGTGTCTTCAAGAATCCTCTTCCGATGCTTCCCGCTGGAAAACTGATTGATTTACTCGGACTGAAAGACCTGCAGGTAGGAGATCTTCGCATCTCTCCTAAGCACGGTAACTTCATGGAGAATACCGGTAAAGCCGATTGGGATCAGTTCTCATCCCTTCTTTCCATCATTCGCTTCCAGATGGATCATTGGTATGGAATTGAGTTTGAACTGGAAGTGAAAATCCCCTATCATTAATCCATGTGGTCAATCATTTTGGTATCATTCCTGATTCCCGCGAGCCTTTGGGCCGCCAATCCTGAGTCTTTCACCCAGAAAGATATCAAGTATCGCACTTACATTGGTGAGTGCCCTTCGAAATCCTCCGGGGTCTTCGGCATCACAGTCATGAAGGAGTTTGAAAAAAATCATTCCCTGAAAGACGTGAAGATGAAAATCCTGAAGGAAAAGCTCGATGAGAAGTATTTCCTCTCTCACTACAGAATTTCCTACAACCCGGTGATCAAGACGTTGAAGATCCGCCTCGAATGTCCGGAACCTTTGGCGAAAGTTCAGGTTTATAAATCGAACGGCGAAGAACATTATTCGGCAGTTCTCGGTGCTAACGCCCGTTTGTATGAGCCTCAATACGAGAACCTGATGAAGGCGGAGAAAAAAATCCGTCACAATCTTCCGCTTCTCGCCCTCACGATGGATCAGATCGAAGGTGATGCCCCTACGACTTTGTCCCGCTTTATCAAGGCGATGGACATCGAACTTCGTAGGACCATCTCGGAAATGATCATCAACAAGAACAATGAACTGACGATTGTGTTTTCCCTCGGGGGAAGGGCAACGAGTGTTTTCATGGGAGCTGAACTCTGGGAAGAGAAGCTCACGAAGCTTTCTAAGATCGTGGGTTTTGTCCGGGATAGTAAGCGCTATCCTTCGAGCATCAACCTCGTGAATGCCAAGAAGGTTGTTGTCAAGTTTTCGGATAAAATTTAGAATGAAATCAGGGCCATAAGGCCCGGAATTTTCAGCGGAATGATTCTGCTGTTTTTTGAGAAGGGAATCTCATGACAACCAAAAGTGTAATCGTCGCTTTGGATATCGGGACCACGAAGGTCTGTACTCTTATTGCCCAAAAGACGTCCAAAGGTTTAGACATTCTCGGTGTGGGATCTCATCCAAGCAATGGACTGAAAAAAGGTTCCGTTGTTAACATCGAAAAAACAGTCGAATCCATTCGCAACTCCATTGAAGAAGCAAAACTCATGGCGGGAATCGAGGAACTCGAATCCGCAACAGTGGGAATTGCAGGCAATCACATTTTCTGTTTCAACTCTTCAGGAGTTGTTCCGGTTAAAAATAAAGAAATTAATCAAAGCGATGTTGAGCGCGTGATTGAGGCAGCGAAAGCTGTTCTCATTCCTTCTGATCGCGAAATCCTGCACGTGATTCCGCAGGAATTTAAAGTTGATAACACGGCCGGAATTAAAAATCCGGTTGGCATGTGCGGCTCACGTCTTGAAGTGAATGTTCACATCGTGACTGGCAAGACCCCACTCATTCAGAATTTAGTTAAGTGTGTTGAGCAAGCGGGCCTCACTGCAAACTCAGTCATCCTTCAGCCGATTGCTTCTTCGCGCTCAGTGCTTTCCGCGGAAGAAAGAGAACTCGGTGTTGTTCTCATCGATATCGGTGGTGGAACAACTGATATCGCGGTCTGGAAAGAAGGAAGCCTTCTTCACTCTCAGATCGTTCCTCTTGGAGGAAATCATTTTACCAACGACCTCGCAGTTGCCCTCAAGATTCCGCACAACGAAGCGGAGAGGATCAAACTGGCCTCAGGGACAGTGATAAAAGACAACCACCAGGCCGAATCCTACATCACGGTTCAGGGACTTTCTGGCACCAAGCCGAGAGAAGTTCCGATGTCCTTCATCGCTGAAATCCTTGGCGCCAGAGCAGAAGAACTGTTCCAGGTGATCCGGGAAGTGATTGTGGAGAAGAACTTGCAGAATGAGATTACGGGAGGCTTTGTCCTCACGGGCGGAGGAGCTCTTATCCGGAATC
>CANGAC010000183.1 GCA_947451425.1 Bacteriovoracaceae bacterium
CAAATCTCAATGAAACGGAATGGACTAATCTCCTTTCGACGACGGAAAAGATCGCCCTTACTTTGAAAGAAATCTTTTCTGCGAGCGGCATCGTTCTCTGGGACGGAAAAGTTGAGTTTGCCTGCGGTACCGGTGTGAACCGTGAAATCGTCCTGGTGGATTCCATTGGTCCGGATGAACTCCGACTCTCGAAAGACGGCGTTCAGCTCTCCAAGGAAATTATCCGCCAGTATTATAAAACTTCAGACTGGTATGCCCGTCTCGATGAAACCAAGAAAAAGCACGGTGAAAAATTTAAGGAATTTATCTCTCCTCCGGAGAAAATGAATCGTGAGTTTAAAACCTCCGTCGAAGAAATGTACACCCTTCTTCCGGAACTTCTGACTCCCTCAACCACAGCACAATTAAAACTCCAGAAAACTCTGGCAGGTCTAAAAGGAAGAGAAGCATGAATCTTCTCATACTCGGTTCCGGCGGTCGCGAACACGCTCTCCTCTGGAGACTTGGTCAGGATCAAAGTGTCTCACAGATCTTTGTCTGGCCTGGAAACGCCGGCATGGAATTCATGAATGGTCCGGCGAGGGAGAAACTCGCCTTTCTGGAGCTTTCTTTTTCTAAACAAAACCTGAAGTACATCCTGAATGATAAGAAGATTGATCTTGTCATCCCCGGAGCTGAAAAATTCCTCTACGACGGAGTTGCCGATTGGTGTGCGGAATTCCAGGTCGCTTGCCTGGGTCCTACAAGAGCTGCCGCCCAACTCGAAGAATCAAAATTATTTTCGAAGAACGTCATGACCGAAGCTGGAATTCCCACTGCCCGCTACCGTGATCTCACCCGGGCATTCCGGGAAGATATTGAAATGGCTTTTGAAGTTCTTAAGAGTTTCAAAAAGCCTGTGATAAAAATTTCCGGACCTGCTTTAGGGAAGGGAGTCTTTGTTTGTGACTCTGTCGCAGAAGGTGTTGCGGCCCTCCAGCAGATTAAGCGAAATCCCATGGCCGGAATTGATCAGGGCATTTTTGTGGAAGAAGGACTCACCGGGAAAGAGGTTTCTCTTTTCTATGCCTGCCACGGTGACCAGTTTCTTTTTCTCGGAGCTGCCCAGGACCATAAGCGCTTACTGGATTATGACAGAGGTCCTAATACCGGTGGCATGGGAGCTATCTCTCCTGTGAGCTGGGCCGATCAGTCATTCCTTGATACAGCGACTGAAAAATTTCTTCTTCCCACACTTCGCGAAATGAAAGCGAAGGGGACACCCTTTACCGGAATCCTTTTCCTGGGTCTCATGGTGGATGGGGCGGAATCGAATCTCCTTGAGTACAACGTCCGATTCGGTGATCCGGAAACGCAGGCCATTCTTCCGCTCATTGAAGGCGATCTGTCACTTGCTCTCTATGAACTTTGCCGCGAAGGTAAGCCTGCCGGGATAACTCTGAAAGATGAAGTCGCCGTTCACATTGTGAAAGCAGCGAAAGGATATCCGGGACTCTTCGGCGAGATCGTTGAAAAAGGTCAGATCATCCAGTCTCAGATTATTGATGATACGCACACGCAGTTTTTCTATGCAGGTGTGAGAAAAGAAGGCGAAGACCTTCTCACTGACGGCGGCAGAGTCCTGGGAGTAACAACCTGGGAAAAAAACCGCGACCTCGCCCGGGCCCATGCCTATAAGAAAATCCAGGAACTCAGTTTTTCCGGAGAACATTTCCGGAAAGACATTGGGGCGAAAGAATGAGAAACATCGCACTCATGGCCTCAGGAACAGGAACGAATGCTTTGAATCTCATCGAAGCGTGCCGGAGATTTTCCCAGGTCAGGATTGCCTGCCTCATTGTTGATACACACGAATCTCCTCTTCCGGAAATTGTCCGCAAAAAATATCCCATGCTCCCGGTTCACCGGATCCTTCCTATGGGAGGTCTTAAGGGAGATGATCGCAAACGGGAACATGAAACACGGATCATAGAAACTCTTGAGGGCCACGAAGTCGGTCATGTTCTACTTGCAGGCTACATGAGAATTCTCGGCCCCGTTCTTCTTAACCGTTTCAAAAATAGCATCGTCAATATTCATCCTTCCCTTCTTCCGTTATATCCGGGGATGGATTCGTACCAGCGAGCTTTTGCCGACAACGTTCAGGAGTCGGGAGTTACGATCCATCTGGTGGATGAAGGTATCGATACTGGTCCGATTCTCCTTCAGGAAAGATTTCCGCGTCTTGAAGGCGACACTGTGGCCGATTTTATCCAGAGAGGAAAAGACCTCGAGTGGAAGCTCTATCCCATGATCCTTGAAAAACTCAATGAATCGGCAACTCTGTTGCCGGGAGTGTGATATGTCCCGAACGATTATAACCATTGCCACTCAGAATCACGAAACTTTTCAGGTCTTCTGGCTTGATTACGAGGGAACACTTTCAATCAAGGACAAGGATCAGCTCGCAAAGCGCGTTTCCGATTCCATTGATCAGCGTTTGTTTTTTGATCTCGGACCTGATTTTTTAAAAGCGATGGATAACCTCGGCGATACAGTAGAACTCGTTCACATGAAGCCTGGAGTGACTGACAATCCGGCCAAAAGTTTCCAGGAGCTCATTTCCCGCATGGATGGGATGGCCGATCGCCGTCTTTCAGTCCATTCCGGGCTTCTCGCAAAAACCGGCAAACTCGATTGCAATCCTCTCATTCAGGCCAGAGACTCTTTCTCCACTCATAAAGACTTTGCCCGCATGATGACCCTCGATTTCCAGGTTCCTCTCATGGCGGAAATCTTGGTCAGGGAATATGACATCCTGAAAATGAATGACGATGCTCTCATGAAATTATCGAAGGATAATTCCTGGGCACTTTCGCTCAAAGAAATGCAGATAGTCCAGGCCCACTACCAGAAACTTGGTCGGGCGCCGACGGATGTAGAAATCGAAATGATTGCTCAGACCTGGTCAGAGCATTGTAAGCATAAAATCTTCAGCGCTAAGATCGATTACCAGGACGCCCATCAGAAAGTTGAGATCAACGGACTCTTTAAAGAATTCATTAAACAGCCAACGTATGATCTTAATAAACCTTGGGCCGTCTCGCTCTTTGATGACAATGCTGGTGTTGTCCGTTTCCGCGAGGGGATGGATATTTGTATCAAAGTCGAGACTCATAATTCTCCTTCTGCCCTTGATCCGTACGGCGGTGCCCTTACCGGTATTCTCGGTGTGAATCGTGACATCATGGGAACTGGCCTCGGTGCCAGACCAGTTGCAAATACTGATGTGTTCTGTGTGGGGATGCCCGATGAAACAGAACTTCCCAAAGGACTTCTTCATCCGGAAGAGATTCTCAAGGGGATTCATCGCGGAGTGATGGATGGAGGAAATAAAAGCGGCATTCCCACTGTCAACGGTGCCATTTATTTTGAAGAGTCTTTTTCCGGAAAGCCTCTGGTTTACTGCGGAACGGTCGGGGTTATTCCCCCAACGATTCAGGGACGGGATGCCTGTAAAAAAGGCCAGCGCCCGGGAGATTTGGTGGTGATGGTCGGAGGTGCCGTTGGGATTGATGGCGTTCATGGTGCGACGGCGTCGTCACTGGTGATGGATAAGAGTACAACTCTTGGTATGGTTCAGATCGGAGATCCTTTCACGCAGAAGCGGGTGATGGATTTTCTGATCGCCGCACGTGACAGGCTTCTCTATAATTCGATCACGGACAATGGCGCCGGTGGACTTTCTTCTTCAGTAGGGGAGATGTCCGGAACTACGAATGGTGCTATCTTAAATCTGGAAACTGTTCCGTTGAAATATCCCGGCCTCATGCCGTGGCAGATTCTGGTTTCAGAATCTCAGGAGCGGATGACCCTTTCCGTGCCCAAAGAAAATTGGGACGCTCTTTCTCAGCTGGCAAAGATCTATCAGGTCGACGCCACGGCCGTTGGTGAATTTACAAACGACGGAAAATTCCTCTGTAAGTTCCATGATAAGACCGTTGCCGACATCGATCTCTCCTTCCTTCATGATGGCCTTCCGAAAATGGAACTGAAAGCGCGCTTCGAAGGGAGCTATGAATCCTGGAAGAAAAATAAAAAGAATAAAAATATCACGGTATCAAATCACCGTGAGCTTATGCATGAGCTTCTTTCCCATCCGACGATTGCCTCGAAAGAAAAATGGATCAGACAATACGATCATGAAGTCCAGGGAGGGACGGTCGTTAAGCCCATGGAAGGGCTCTCTCCTTCGGCACCGAATGATGCCGGTGTCATCTGGTACGGTGCCCATGGCGTAGAAGGAAACGATGGTTTTGCGGTCGCTTCAGGGCTTTGTCCTCACTTCTCCATCGATGATACCTATCTCATGACCCAGATGGCAGTTGATGAAGCCGTGAGAAATCTCATGTGCCATGGTGTGGATCCTGAGAAAGTGGCCCTTGTTGATAATTTCTGCTGGCCTGACCCGACTCCGGGAGAAAAAAATCCCGATGCGGAATTCAAGCTCGCCCAGCTCGTCCGGAGCTGCATGGCCTTGAAAGAGATGATGGGAATCTACCGGATGCCACTCGTTTCCGGAAAAGACTCCATGAAAAATGATTATCACGGAGAGAGAACGAAGATCAGCGTTCTTCCGACACTTCTTGTGACCGCCCTGGGACATGTTCCAGACGTAAGAAATGTTCCGAAATCTCAGGCAAGAAAAAAACAGCTCATCTACCGCGTCGGTCTTAAGCAATATGAAACTTACTTCGGGCATTTCCTGCATGGCCTAGCTGATCTTCCGAGGAATAATGATCAGACATTTGACTGGAAGGCGATCCGCTCCCTTTACACGAAAATCTTCCAGGCCAACAATTTGAATCTCATTTCCGGAGCGCACGATATTTCCGAAGGCGGAATGCTCGTTTGTCTCTTTGAAACTCTTCTTCTGGAAAATCTGGGTATGAATCTGGAAATTCCGACGGGGGTGAATGAAACGGCATGGCTTTATTCCGAACTTCCCGGGCAATTCCTGATTTCCATCGATCGTGAGAAGAAAGACGAATTTGAAACTTTCTTCGACCGCTCGACTTGGGAACTTCTCGGAGAGACAAATACTTCGGGCAGAATTGGCCTCAAAGGAGAGGAGCTTTCTCTCTACGAGCTCGCGAAAGCATGGAGGAAACAATGAGAAAGGTTATCGTCCTCTGCGGAGACGGAATCAATTCAGAACGTGAACTTGGTCGCGCCTTCGCTGAAGAAGGTGCTCACGTCACGTATCTTCATGTGAATGAACTCCTGAAAAATCCGGAAGCGCTCAACTCTTATCAGCTCCTCGCGCTTCCCGGAGGATTCAGTTTTGGTGATGAACTACGGTCCGGAAAAATCCTCGCTGAAAAACTTCGCGATACCCTTTCGGAATCATTAACCACCTTTCTGAAAAACGATGGCCGTGTGATCGGCATTTGTAATGGTTTTCAGGTTCTCTCGCAGCTGGGAGTCTTTGACTGGGAAACGCGGGTGAGAAGTTTCACTCTTGCGGAAAACGATCATGGGAAATTCATGGATAAATGGGTAAAGCTCACGATTTCCAGCAAGGCGCGTACGCTTTCTCCGTGGTTCCGGGAAATGGAAGGAAGCCTTTATCTTCCGGTTCGTCACAAAGAGGGAAGAATTGTCCCGAATACAAAAAACATCAAACTTCCTTTTTCGCCGCTTCAGTATGAAGAGGATGTGAATGGATCATTCGAAAGATTTGCAGGCGTCATAAACAGCACGGGTCAGGTCTTCGGACTTATGCCTCATCCGGAAGTCGCGACCAGAGGATTTCTTCACCCTTTCCGTGAAGGAAGCGATGAGAACGCTGAGAAAGTAAAAATGATTTTCAGTAATGGCCTTAAATAGAGAGATGACCATGACAAAAACCCTGCCAAAACGCGCCCTCATCAGTGTCTCGGATAAAACTCATCTGGATGGACTCGCTCCCATCCTGGCAAAACTCAATATCGAGATCGTTTCTACCGGTGGAACTGCCGAGTATCTGAAAAAGATGGGCATCAAGATCACCCCCATTCAGGAAATCACAGGAAACCCTGAAGCCTTTGGCGGAAGGATGAAGAGCATTTCTTTCCAGGTTGCATCGGGGCTTCTTTATCGTCGTGATCATGATCAGGACCTGAAAGAGGCAAAAGAACTTAAGATCCGTGAGATCGACCTTGTCGTTTGTAATCTCTATCCCTTTAAAGAAGTGGCAGCGAAAGAAAATATTTCAAGAAGCGAGCTGATTGAGAATATTGACATTGGCGGACCTAACATGATCCGTGCCGCTGCCAAGAATATGAAATCGGTCACCGTAGTCACTGACCCTGATGATTACGAATCTCTTGGGAATGCTCTCCTTTCGGGCGGAACCGATGAACACTTCCGCGCGCAGATGGCGCTCAAGGCGTTTTCTTTTACGGCACAGTATGATCTCGCGATTGCCACAAAACTCG
>CANGAC010000184.1 GCA_947451425.1 Bacteriovoracaceae bacterium
ATGATATGTACGATAGGTTTAAGCCTATACCTTCTTGAGGATAAACTTTAACTTCTCGAGATTATCGTCGAAATCCTTGGGGTTAAGCCCAGATAGACTCAAAAGTGAGTTGGCGTCGAGCTTCCCCTCTTTCATGATGGCATAGAGCCGTCTCGCCTTCTCAAAACCCGCCACGGCTTCCAGCGCCGCTGACATTTTGCCGCTTTCATGAAGTCGACCCAGTTCTTTGTATACATCCACGATCAGAAAATCGATGGGAAGAACCGGCGCCTTCACTCCGTGCTGAAGCGGACGCGGCTCAGGCTTAGCGGGCCGAACCAACGGATCCATATTTTTTAATCGTGACAGTTCCGCGAGGAATTCTTTCTTCGTCACAAGGGCCGAAAGGTTTCCCTTGTCTGCCAGGAAGTCGCTGAATCTCCCGAGGAAAAGCTGAAGCCAGGAAACCTGGAAAGGATTCGTCTCAAGATAAGGCAGATTCTCCAGAAGCAGTGTGCTCTTGCAGGACTCAAAAAAATTGCGGTGAATTTCATCTGCCTCAAAATCTTCAAAAGTGAGTTCCTCAAGAACCGGATTCACGTAGACCGCGGCCAGGGCGTCGAGTTTTTTTTCCATGATTTCCAGCTCCTCTTCGGTGAAACTGTCTTTCACGAGCTCGTCAAATTCCTTCTGAAAGGAAGTGACCAGAGCATCAAGCTCAGAAACCTTAAGCGGAAAATAAAACGTCAAAGTCCGTGCCATGAACTTATCTTATCAGGAAACACCTCATCAGTCACACGGCGTATGACTTGACTCTGCCCCCGTCCGTAAACTCCTCTCAGTGAAAAAAAGGGGTGCTTATGAAAGTGAATGAGATGAAAATGGAACTTGAAAAAGTCTCGAAGGTGATTCCCGAGCTCAGAAAAGAACTCGATGAGATCTACCACCTTGAATCAGGGAAAAAAGGCCGCCTGAAGCTTCTCTGGAAGGAATACGGGCCCAAAGTCAAAGAGCTGAAGGGCTCGCGCGAGTTCCGGGACATTCTCCAGTAACATGTTTGATGTGATCATCGTCGGCGGAGGACCAGCCGGTCTCTCCGCTGCGCTTATTCTTGGCCGCTGTCTGCGGAAAGTCCTCGTCTGCGACAATGGTCGCCCGAGAAACATGTATTCTCATGGGATGCATGCCTACCTTTCCCGGGACGGAATTGATCCCACGGAATTCCTAACCGTCTGCCATCAGGAACTGGAAAAATATCAGAGTGTCTCGCACCTGAATGCAGAAGTGAGTGAGGCCCGGAGAAGGAAATCAGGCTTTGAAGTACAGATGACAGACGGAAGAATTTTCCAGGCGAAAAAACTCCTCCTCGCCACCGGTGTTGTCGATGAGATCCCGAATTTTCCCGGGATCGTTTCGCTCTATGGGAAAAGTGTCTTCAACTGTCCCTACTGTGATGCCTGGGAACAGAGAGGGAAAAAGATTCTTGTGTACGGGAAAGATCAGCGCGGAAAAAATCTCTCGTTCACGCTGCGAAACTGGAGCGAAGATATTCTCCTTATCACCGATGGTCCGAGTGAACTCACGAAGGAAGAAAGAGATCACCTCCAAAGAAATGGGATCAGGCTTCACGAAGGCAAAGTGAAACGGCTGCACGGAGTAGATGCACAGCTCACGCATGTGGAATTTGAGGATGGAGAAATGATTGAACGGGACTCAATGTTTTTTAATACGGAATCCTATCTCCGCTCCCGGCTCCTTGATCAACTAGGTTGCCCGTACACAGAAAAAGATGGAGTCTTCACAGGGAAATACGAAAAAACAGATGTTCCGGGACTCTACGTCGCCGGAAATATCCTGCGAGAAGTTCAGCTGGTGATTGTCGCAGCTTCTCAGGGTGCAGAAGCTGCGTTCGGGATTAATTCCGCTCTTTGTAAGGAATCGATCGTCAATTAATTGTACTGCTCAGCGATCCGGTAAAGGTCGCTGATGTCGATGGGCTTTTTCAGAAATTCTGTTGCAGAAAGTTTGGCCGCCAGGACGGAGCCATTGGCACTGGCCACGACGACAGGAATCTTTTTGAGTTCAGCCGATTCGTTTCCAATCGCCTGAAGAAACTCTTCCCCATTCATCACCGGCATCATGAGATCGAGCATGATACAACGGGGAAGCTCTTCCTTTTGAAGCTGCACCAGAAGATCAAGAGCGACCTTACCGTTTTCGGCCATGAGAACAGGATAACCTTCAAGCTCGAGCGCCGTAGCGATCGAATCGCGAATATCGGGATCATCATCAACGACTAGAATGGGTTTCGTCTTCTTCATGAGCAGGAGAATAACGCTAACCGGCGTCTACGTCCAGACCCTTGAAACCATTAAGCTTTATATTTTTGATTCGCTTAAAGTTAAGCTCTTTAGTCTGTAGATTTTACATTCATCAACCGGCCCGGGAAGAGAGGGTTTATGCTCTTCGGGAATGAAAAATCTAAGCTTCTTACTCCTCTTTGTCTTTACCTCATCCGTGGGATGGGCCTTCGACCCGTACGAAGACACCAAAGAGAATCTCGCCGCTCAGACGGAAACCAACCGCTCCGTTCCGAACTTCAAAAGAAATGACGGAACCTGGATCTATGCTTTTGAGCTCATGCTTCCGGATGGAACTTCACAGATCATTTCGGAATCTAATCGCAGTGTGATGGTGAAACCTGCCTCGACGATGAAACTTTTCACGAGCTGGTTTGCCTACAAGAAGGGCTTTCGCACCAACGAATACCTGGGAAAAATGCTGAAAGAAAGTGTCAACGCCATGGCCGATTCCACACTCACAGCAATGGGTGGAGCAAAAGAGCTGAAGGCTTTCTACGCTGAAAATAATCTTGCCCTGGAAAGAACGGACTTCATTCAGAAGGACGGCTCGGGACTTTCTTACGACAACAAAAGTAACTGCAAAGTTCAGATCGAGCTTTTAAAGCTCATGCATGCCGATCCTTCGTTTGCCGATTACAAGGCCCTTCTTGCCCAGCCGGGCGAAGAAGGAACGCTGAAAGACCGACTGCCGTCGCTTCAGGGAAAACTCTTTGCCAAAACCGGTACTCTGAAAAGAACCGCCGGCCTCAGTGGATTTGTGGAAACCAAGGCAGGAACAGTTCTCTTCTGTATCCTGACAGATTATCTTCCTTCGGCAGCTGCGAACTATCGCCCGAGAATCGATGCTATGGTGATCAGAAACACTCTCCCCCTCCTCTATTAAACGCGGCGTAAAACTCATTTTCACTGGCACAACAGTCATTGCCCTATTACCATATTCTCACTATGAAAGAAGAATCGCGCATCCTCCTCGTTGAAAACATCCACCCGGTCGCTAAGGACATCCTTGAAGGTGAAGGCTACAAAGTCGATCTCATTTCTTATGCTCCTTCCGAAGAAGAACTCATCACGCTTGTTCCCAAATATTGCGCCATCGGGATCCGTTCAAAAACAGAAGTGACGGCGAAAGTTCTCGAGCACTGCGCGGGCACTTTCACCATCGGTGCCTTCTGCATCGGCACGAACCAGATTGATCTCACGGCCGCCCGGAAAAAAGGTGTCGCCGTTTTCAATGCTCCTCATTCCAACACACGAAGTGTGGCCGAACTTGTGATCGCAGAGATGGTCGCTCTTTCGCGCCAGCTCGGTGACAGAAATTCCATGGCCCACAAGGGTGAATGGGTGAAGTCAGCGGAAGGATCACGCGAAGTCAGAGGAAAGACTCTGGGGATCGTGGGTTACGGTCACATCGGAAGCCAGGTGAGTGTCCTCGCCGAGGCGATGGGGCTCAAGGTTCTCTTTTACGATGTGATGAAAAAGCTTCCGCTGGGAAATGCCCGCTCGGTGAATACTCTGGATGAACTCCTCAAGACTTCGGACTTCGTGACCCTTCACGTGCCGGAGATTCCGGAGACGATGAACATGATCAGTAAGCGCGAACTTGCGCTCATGAAAAAAGGTGCCCACCTCATCAATGCTTCCCGGGGAACCGTTGTTGTGATCGATGATCTGGTCGTGGCCCTCAAAGAAAAACATATCGCCGGTTGTGCTATCGATGTGTTTCCGGTTGAGCCCGCCTCGAACAAAGAAAAATTCATCTCTCCCCTTCAGAACCTCGCGAACGTGATTCTCACTCCGCACATCGGAGGCAGCACGGAAGAGGCCCAGAAAGCGATTGGTCTCGAAGTCGCAGAAAGCTTCCGCCGCTTCTTAAAAATCGGATCGTCATCGGGTGCGGTGAATTTTCCGAACGTGGATTTACCGGTGAAGAAAGGAACGTCGAGGATTCTCAACGTTCACAGAAACGAACCCGGAGTTCTCGGGGAAATCAACACCATCATCTCCTCTGCCGGTGCCAACATCGAAGGTCAGTACCTTTCGACGGATGATGAGATCGGTTATCTGGTGATGGACGTTCATTCAGATAAGGCGCGAGCACTCGCGGACAACATCAATCAGCTCAAGCGATCGATCCGCACCCGCGTGGTTTACTAAGCCGCCATCTTAGAAGTAAGCGATTCTTCCTTGCGTGTTTCATTCTTCAGCATGGAGATCTTATTGATCACCCGTGACATCATCACGGACTGCCCATAAGTCAGGAGAAATCTCACGCCGAATCCTTTCTGCCCGAGGATATCGTGCTCGTTCATGATTTCCATCGGAATCGATATCACATTGCTTAAGAAATTGAACTCAAGCTGGATCTTATCTCCCACTTTCACGTACGGACTATAAGCGATGAATGCTCCGGTCTGAGAGAGGTTCATGATGCTTGAGGGGAAACAAAGGTGACCATTGTCGAGCTTGCAGTTGAGGTTCACGGTGTAGCGTGTTTTCGGCTCCCACCAGCGTACGCGTCTGTCGAAGAACGGCTGTCTCGCTTTCGGAGAAAGGAAGTACACGAAGACTCCCATCGCGATGAAGGCGACAATCTTATTGTAGATGAACGGCTCATCGGAGTTGTAAGGCCAGGTGTATTTTTCGTACGTCACAATATTGTGAACGATATACAGAAGCACTCCCATGAACGCGAAGTAAGTAAAGCGACGGAGCTTTAAGATGAGAAGTCCGGCGAGGGGAAACACCAGCCAGAAGTCCATCACTTCTCGGAAAGTATTTCTCGCGAGGAGGTTGGAGATGATGACCATGAAGTCGAAATCCGTCGCGGCCTTGAAGTAGAGAACCTTGATCATCGGCTCTACGAAACAGAGTAGCGACAGCACTGAGAAAATGAATGGCTTGTTTTTCATGTGCCCATGTTAGCACTTTGAAAAAAACTCTCAAGCGTCACGATGTGAGTGAAGCTCGTGAAAAGATTGATTGCCACGACGATTTTGCAGGTGATTTTGAGGGGTGACAAAAATAGAGGGCAGCTTAGGAGAGGAGTTTCAGCGCGGCTTTCGGATCCATATTCGCCTGAGAAAGAACGGCCGTCCCGGCCTCGGTGATGATCTGGTTCTTCGCCATGTTGGATGTTTCCATCGCAAAGTCTACGTCACGAATGCGCGAGTTCGAGGCACTCATGTTCTCTGTGTAGACATCCAGGTTATTGGAACTTGTCTGAAGGCGATTCTGAATCGATCCGAGCATGGCCCTGTGACCTGAGATCTTATCGAGAGCTCCGTCAATTTTTCCGAGGATCGACTGCGCACCTTCTTTCGTTCTCACAGAAGTGGAACCGACACCAAGGGCGCTTGATCCGGAACTGATCGATCCGGGTTCGTAGGCCACCCGGTTCATCGCTTGTCCGCCGAGTCCCACCTGGAACTCTAAACGTGAGCCTTCACCGTTCAGAAGTTTTCTTCCGCCGAATTCCGTGCTCGCCGAAATCCGGTCAAGCTCCATCCGCATCGCCTGGTACTCGTTATCAACGATCTGGCGATTGGAATCAGAAAGCGTATCTGTCGACGCCTGCATAGCGAGTTCCTTCATGCGGGTGAGAAGGGTGGACGTTTCATTGAGTCCGCCCTCTGCCGTCTGAACCAGCGAGATACCATCATTGGCGTTTCGATTGGCCTGTTTCGAGGAACGGATGACGGACTTCATTTTCTCGGAAATCGCGAGCCCGGCCGCATCGTCTGCCGCCTTCATGATCCGCTGCCCGCTGGCGAGCTTGGACTGACTCTCTCCTACTTCCTCAGACGAACGCCTGACGGCATTCTGTCCATGAAGAGAGGCCACGTTAGTATTGATCTTCATACTCATTTCAACTTCCTCAGAATGCTGGTCGGAGGAAGAAAAACAAATTTTATGGTGTCAGGGAGTTGTACAAACCAAAACGCTTTTTTGTCGATTTCTTAGACACTTTCCGTCTGGGAGGATGGATGAAGAGGATAAACGACATCACGATCATCCCGATCCAGAAGATCAGGATGATCGCAAGGGCGAATTGTCCGGGATCAGA
>CANGAC010000185.1 GCA_947451425.1 Bacteriovoracaceae bacterium
CCCGCACGAGATGTATCGTGGTCGAGCTTAGAGAGGGATTTTATCACCCCTTCCGGATCTGAATGGATAAGCCCCATGCTGTCCTGGACAAACTTCACCGCGCGGTGAACTTCTGCGAGAGCTTCCGGGGAAAGCTGATCCTTTTTTCCTTTCACGTAGCGAAGAAGGGAGAAGAAATGTCCGAGAGCACCTGCCGAGTTGAAGTCATTCGAAAGCTCTTCTTCCATTTTGGGGATGCAGGAAGAAATCTCTTCCTCTACGCCAGAGCCGGAGGCCTTGTAGGTTTTGAGGTCAACCACAAATTCATGAATGCGCTTCACTTCATCAATTCCGCGACCGACGACTTCTTCTGTCCACTCGAGCCGGGCCCGATAATGAACCGTAAGAAGAACATGACGGAGAACCTGTCCGCCGTATTTATTCACAAAATCTCTGATCTTCACTACGTTACCGAGAGACTTACTCATCTTCTCTGTACCGAAATTCAGGAATTCATTGTGGGCCCAGTTGTTACAAAACTGGCAATTGTTAGCGGCTTCGGACTGAGCAATTTCATTTTCATGATGTGGGAACATGAGATCAACACCACCATGATGAAGATCGAGGGTGTTTCCCAGGAACTTTTTTGCCATGGCAGAACATTCGATATGCCAGCCCGGACGGCCTTTGCCCCAGGGAGAATCCCACGCAGGTTCACCCGCTTTCGCAGGCTTCCACAAAACGAAATCCGCAGAGTTTCTTTTCCGGACATCCACATCAACACGGATACCGTGTTGAAGAGAATCGAGATCTTTTTTCGAGAGCTTTCCGTAATCAGCAAACGAAGGAACATCAAAAAAAACTTCGCCATCGACGACGTACGCTTTTTTGTTTTTGATGATTTCTTCGATCATCTTAATGATCTCAGGCATCGTCTCAGATACTTTCGGCGTATGAGTCGCTGGCAGCATGCCAAGCAGATTGAAATCAGTTTCACATTCTTTCACGTAAAGAGCCGCGTACTCAATCGGATCGCGTCCCAGTTCTTTGGCGCGATCAATGATCTTATCATCCACATCTGTGTAGTTCCGGACAAAACTTACGTTGTAACCGAAGGTGCTCAGGACACGATGAAAGAGATCCGCGACAACAAATGAGCGCGCGTTTCCGATGTGAGCAAAGTCATAGGTCGTTGGCCCACACGAATAGAACTTCACTTTGCCCGGTTCCACCGGAACGAAGTTTTCTTTCTTACGGGTGAGATTATTGTGAATCCGGATTTCCTTAGCCATCTTTTTCCTGCTTGGTATTGCCGAGAAGAGAAATTCTTTTTTTAATAACAGACACTGGAGTAAGCGGAATGAGGAGTTTCAGATCCGGCCCGTGATCGTGACCGGTAAGAGCAGCACGTACTCCCTGGAAGAGTGGTTTCCCTTTGACTCCCATGTCTTTTTTCAACGTCTCCATCCAGCCATTGAGCTGGGATTCATTCACAAAAGGAGTGGAGACTTTCGCCACCTCACTGCCGATAAAATCAAGAATCTTCGGAGTCGTTTCCCAACCAAGAATTTCCATGAGCTCATTTTTCATTTCTATGTGTTCGGAGAAAATCATCTCGTGCGCTTTCTTGGGAATGTCGGTGATGAAATCTGCGTACTGCTTAAGAAGATTGATGGCGCCTTCTTTCCACGGAGTATCCTGCTTATTAAAGTCCGCTGCCTCAGGAATTGTTGCGAGTAACTTCAGGATTTCCTCGTTCCCCATTTTCTTTAAGTGCTGACCATTGACCCATTTGAGTTTCTCGAGGTCATACATCGCTGCGTGTGCCGAAAATCTTTCAAGACCAAAGACGCTAACAATTTCCTCTTTCGCGAAAATATCTGTCTCACTTGGATGAGACCATCCAAGAAGAGTGAGGTAATTGCACATGGCCTCAGGAAGGTAATGCTCATTCCGGTAAAGGTTCACCGAAGTGGCCCCATGGCGCTTGGATAATTTCTGACGATCGGAACCAATGAGAAGGGACACGTGAGCAAACTCCGGAAGCTTTGCTCCGAGAGCTTCGTAGATCATGAGCTGCCGAACAGTGTTATTAAGATGGTCTTCACCGCGGATGACGTGAGTGATTTCCATCAGCATGTCATCGATGACACAGCAATAATTATAAACCGGAAGGCCATTGGATCTCACAATCACAAAGTCCCCTACCATGTTCGCAGGGTAGGTAACTTCGCCCTTCACTTTGTCTTTCAAGGTATAAGCTTTTTTTGGTGCACGGAAACGGATCGCTGTTTTTTCTCCGGCCTTCACACGTGCCATCGCCTCAGCTTTGTGAGCGGCTTCTTTCCACTTCCCTTCATAGATCGGATCACGCCCTTCGGCTTCGGCTTTTGCCTTCATCGCCTCGAGCTCTTCTTCCGTGCAGAAGTCGTAGTAAGCGAGATCGCGCTCGATTAACTGGTCTGCGTACTTTTGATAAATTTCCGCGCGCTCAGACTGGCGATAAGGAGCATATTTAGGATTTGGTTTATCCGGACCTTCATCATGAAAAATGCCAAGCCATTTGAGGTCTTCGATCTGAAGCTTTTCATATTCCGCATTGGATCTCTCGAGATCTGTGTCTTCAATCCGGAGAACAAAAGTTCCTCCGACGGATTTGGCATAAAGGTAATTGTAGAGAGCGGTTCGGGCGCCTCCGATATGGAGATACCCGGTGGGAGATGGGGCGAATCTTACGCGGACGGCTGACATAGGAGCTCCTCAATTAACTATTGAGGAAAATCATACTCTAAGGAAGGAGTTTTTTAAACGATCTCTAGACGTAAAGGGCGTCGATTTTGTGGGAAACGTCGCCTTCCGGAGTTCCGGTTGAAAGTGCAATTTCTTTCACGATCAGATCCTTACACTGATCAAGCATCTTCCGTTCACCAAACGACAGTTTCTTCGTCATCTTGAGAAGAAGAAGCTGACGAAGTACATCAGCGATCTCAAGGAGAGATCCGGTCTTCACTTTCAGGCTGTATTCGCGGTGACGGCGGTTCCAGGTCGACTGGTCGACCTTCACATCTTTATCTTTTAACAGCTCAAATACGCCATCAATTTCAGTCGAAGGAATAAGAGCGCGCACGCCCTCTTTGGACTCCACGGGAATCATCACTTTCATCCCATTCGAGATGACTTTAATGATGTAGAAGCTAGCGGTCGTTCCGTTTTGCTCTTTTGTTTCCACGCTGCAGATCTGACCGACACCATGGCCCGGACAGACAACGTGATCACCAAGATTAAACATGTGAACTCCTTCCCAGAGGAAAATATGAACTATCGGAATATAACGCATCCCGACTATTCGCTCTACATGTTTGAAATTTTTACAGGGGGGAATAGCAAAAGAACCCCCGGTGAGCCGGGGGTTCTGAAGATTCGTTTAGAAAAATAGGGAGAACTGGAGGAATCTCAGCTGAACGTTCTGCTGGTATTCGAGGTTTGACCCTTTAGAGCCGGTGGTAGAGTTGGCCGTAACGAGGGCAATCTCCGGACTGTAAACAAGGTGGGCAACATTCCAGCGGGCCAGCGTGAAGCGCTTACCGGCGGCAAATGTCGTCTTCCAGATTTCATCCCGGACGTTCCCACTTCCATAAGTGTGATCCCACTGAAGACCGGTGAAGAGTGAGAGGTAAAAACTTTCCATCAGATTCGTACTGAAGTTATAGAACGCCCCGACCTGGAAACCGTAGTTTTCGGTATCACCCGTCGAGCGAGTTCCCTTGAGATAATTCAAACGAACACCACCCTGCCAGTTATCCTTGAACTTCACCGCGTAGTTCATGACGAGGTCGAGCTGCGAATCATTGTCCGCAGAACTTCCACGTGTTTTGGATTTATCAAACGAGTACGCACCTCTTACGAGAGACTCCACGTTTGATTCAATCATGTGCATGTCATTGCCAGCTGCAGACTGACCCGTACCTCTGTCGGTACTGCCCCAGTAAGAGGAATCGGCGTAAGCCGAACCCATGAGAAGAGCCGTTGCCAGTACCAGAAATTTCTTCATTGATATCTCCTTGTTAGTAATACGTTTCCTGAAGGGAAAACATTCTTACGGGAAAGTATTCATGGGAAAATCGGGTCATGTCATCGATATATCGTTGAACATGATTTTACCTGAGCGATGCTGCTTCGGTATTGATGCTGAGACATAATGTAGATTTAAAGTGCTTGAAGATTTATCAGCTGGAAGAACTTAATTGGTTGCGAGAGTTTTTCTCAGGAAGCGGGCCCCCGAAGAGGCCCGCAAAAGATTAAAAGAAAGCTGAGAACTGGAGAAAGCGGATAGCATAGTTGTTGTTGTGATAAGTGTAATCCGTCTGCTCAGAACGCTTGAAACTGATCTCAGGAGAATACGTCACAGTGGCCATGCCGATATTGCCCAGATGGAATCTCTTCCCGAGAGAAATCATTCCCATCTTAGATTCTGTACGTGAATTACCAGTCCCGTAATAATTGTACCAATCAAACCCAGCGTAAACTGATGCGTAGAAAGCTTCTGTGAGCTTGTCATCGAAGTTATAAATGGCACCAACTGAGACACCGTATGCTTCTGAATCACTGGATGATGAATTGAACTTTGAGTAGTTGCCTCTCATTCCAAGCTGGACCCGGGGAGCAATTGTGTAGGCGTAGTTTCCTGCAAAGTAGAAGCTGCTTGAATATGAGTCAGAAGATCCTCTTCCAGACTCGTTGTAGCTTAAATTACCAAGAGCAGCGTTGTTCGTGCTCATCTCGATCATATGGAGTTGTTGGCCGTAGGCCGTTCCCAAAGAAAGAACGAAGAGAAGAAGAACGATATATTTCATGTGAACTCCAAAAAAAAAGGCTCCCGTAAGGGAGCCTTCAGTGTAAAAAAAATAAGAATTAGAAACGGTTGATCACTTCATTTCTTTCGAAGAAGTAAGCGATCTCTCTTTCAGCAGCAGTTGCTGAATCAGATCCGTGAACAGAGTTCTCGCCAACTGACTTAGCGTAGAGCTTACGGATTGTGCCTTCAGCAGCGTTAGCTGGGTTTGTAGCACCCATGAGCTCGCGGTTCTTAGCAACTGCATTCTCGCCTTCGAGAACCATGAGCATAACCGGACCAGAAGTCATGAAGTTTACAAGTTCGCCGAAGAATGGACGCTCTTTGTGTTCGATGTAAAAGCCTTCAGCTTTTTCTTTTGAAAGACGGGCGAATTTCGCACCAGAGATACGAAGGCCGTTCTTTTCGAAAACAGCGATGATGTTCCCGATGTTGTTATCGAGAGTCGAGTTTGGCTTTACGATAGAGAGTGTTTTTTCAATGGCCATGTTATTTCTCCTTATAAGAAATCAAAAAATTATTTTTTCAGTACTTCCGCAATTTTCTGTCCGAGTTCAGCAGGTGAACGCGCAATCGTAACTCCGCACTCCTGAAGAATCTTGAATTTTGCTTCGGCAGAATCATCAGCACCGGAAATGATCGCACCAGCGTGCCCCATGCGTTTACCGGCAGGAGCAGCAGCTCCGGCGATGAAGCTTACTACCGGCTTAGTCATGTTCTTCTTGATCCAGCGGGCAGCGTCTGTTTCTGCTGTCCCACCAATCTCCCCGATCATGATCACGGCATCAGTGTCCGCATCGTTTTCAAACATCTCGAGGCAATCGATGAAGTTCGTTCCGTTCACCGGATCTCCGCCGATACCTACGCAAGTCGACTGACCAATTTCACGAGTCGTGAGCTGGTATACCGCTTCGTAAGTGAGAGTTCCTGAACGTGAGATCACTCCCACGCGTCCTGGCATATGGATGTGGCCAGGCATGATCCCGATCTTGCACTCACCCGGAGTGATAACACCCGGGCAGTTCGGACCGATCAGACGTGACTTAGAACCTTTCAAAGCTGATTTCACCTTAACCATATCGAGAACCGGAATACCTTCTGTAATACAGATGATGAGAGGCATGTCGGCATCAATGCATTCCAGAATCGAGTCCGCAGCATAAGCTGGTGGAACGAAGATCATCGCTGCGTTGGCGCGGGTTTCTTTCACGGCTTCATAAACTGTATTGAAGACAGGAATACCTTCGTGAATCGTGCCGCCCTTACCAGGAGTCACACCACCGACAACGTTTGTTCCGTAGTCACGAGATTGAAGAGTATGAAACGTCCCCTGCTTACCGGTCAGACCGACAGTGATGAGACGTGTGTTTCTGTTAATGAGAATCGCCATATTATTTTCCTCCCTTCGCGGCCGCGACTGCTTTTTGGGCAGCATCGGCGAGGTCACCAGCAGGAGTGATCTTCAGACCAGACTCCGCGAGAATTTTCTTACCAAGAGCAACGTTAGTTCCTTCCAGGCGAACAACCAGAGG
>CANGAC010000186.1 GCA_947451425.1 Bacteriovoracaceae bacterium
AGCTGGCTACAGGCCAGGAGTAGACATTTCTCTCTCATTGGATTGCGCTGCCTCTGAATTCTATAAAGACGGCAAATATACTATGCAAGGGAAACAGTACTCATCGGAAGAGATGATTCCTTACTACGAGCACATGACGAAAATTGCTCCCATCTATTCCATCGAAGACGGCTTTGATGAAAGTGATCAGAAAGGGTTCATTGCCTTTCAGGCAAAGCTGGGAAATAAACTCGTGAATGTGGGCGATGATCTTTTTGTCACGAACGCCAAGATCCTCAAGCGTGGGATCGATAACAAAGAAGCAAACGCCATTCTCGTCAAAGTGAATCAGATCGGTTCACTGACGGAGACTTTCGACACTCTCAAACTTGCTTTCGACAATAACTTCAAGGCGATCATTTCTCACCGTTCAGGAGAAACGGCCGATGCTTTCATCGCTGACCTGGCGGTAGCTTCTGGTGCCGGTCACATTAAAACTGGTTCTGCCTCCCGGTCAGACCGGATGGAGAAATATAATCAACTTCTCCGGATTGAAGAGGAACTTGGGACTGCTGCAGTCTTTGAACCAGTTAAGTAATCGATATCTAGCGCAGGGATCAGAGGGAAATTTTGGTCCCTGCGTTTTTCGTTTGTATTCAACTCCTAACAAACCGTAAAATAGAACTAAGCTCGGGCCCATTTCCCACGGGGGTCATATGAAGACGAAGCTTTTCCTTGGCCTGACCTTTTATCCTGAAAACAGCTTTGCTAAAAACATTGAAAGCTTCAGGTCCAGATTTGATACAAAGTATCAGAGTAATCCCTATCTCCATCTTCCGATAGTGCCCCCATTTGAAGTTGAAGTGACTGAATTCAAGCCACTCCAGCAGGAACTTGTTGAGGAGCTTGAGTCGTTTTACTTCGAGAATACTCAGAATCATACGTTGAAGTTCACCGGCATCGACGTTCAGGAACACAAGAAGAACAAGCTACTTTTTCTCAACCCGATTCTTGGAGAGGAACTCTCTTTTTGCCAGGAATCTCTCTTTTCCATCTGCCAGTCCTACATCCATGATCGTGAGAAGAAACTCAAGGATAACAAGAAGACCTTTCTCACGATTGGTCGCTATGTGGGAGACATGGATCTTCATTCCTCGATTGATCTCGCCCGACGGGAATTTCAGGAGTTCACTTCACTTCCTTTTGAGTCCATTTGCCTGTTCTCGAAGAACAATGGTGTCTGGTACCGCGAAGCTGATTTGATGAGCTTTGAGAAACCTGCCGACGCTCTTTTGCAAAGTACGCCAGTTTCCATATAATGAAAGAATGAATTTTCTTTCCGTACTCCTTCTTCTGGCCCCGGCCATTCTGTGGGGGCAAACCAGCTACGTGCCACCAACCCGGGTTCTGAAAGAACGTGGATCAGAAATTCGTCTATCGGGTGATTATTTTCAGACGGCCAAAGTTGTTGACCAGAAAGGGAAGAGTACCAGTCTCACAGACGGGCATAGTTTCTCAAGATACCAGGGAGAAATCAGCGGCTTGTTTGGTCTCACTGATGATTTCAACGCCGGCCTTGGTGCCCGCTTCAGGCAGCAACAATCAAACTTCACCTCTGGTACGACCGATTACACCGCAAAGGCGGGAGGTATCCAGTCGATCTTTGCGAAATTTCTCTTTGGCTTTGAACCCGTCAATCGAACGCAATTTACTCTCGAAGGGATGTTTCGCTACAACCCGTATACCAATGATGAGATCGACAATACTTCTACCACTGATCTTAACCGTCTCATCCTGGGTGATCAGGGAAATGAATATTCCGTTGGCCTCGGGGTCACGTACTCATCGCTATCCAACAACCATTATACTTTCCGCGGTGGCTGGCGCCGTCCGGGTGATGATCTCTCCACCGAATTCTACTGGAACGGGGAGATTGCTCTTCAGTTCCGTTACGTCGCTGCGATTGCCGGAGTTGATGGCGTGACCTCTCTTAAGAATTCCACCTATGAAAGTAAACCCTCTGATCGGCCTGCCTGGAATACAGGGTCTTCCGGTTTGTACAATTCCATCAACCGCGAATGGATCGCTCCTTATTTGGGTTTAAATTTCACGCTCGGTCCAGCGTGGAGAGTGGAGTTCAAAGGCTCACAGGTGGTTTCCGGACGTTCTACAGATTTAGGAACAGCTTTCGGAATCTCCCTCGTCAGAAGGATGGATCAGTCCGAAGAAAAAGTCGTTGATGCCCAGTTTAAGACTTACGACCTTGAGGCGACTGTCACAAAAGTCTCTGAGAAGAAAACCTACGTCGTCATCGACAAGGGGCTTTCGGATGATTTGGAAAAAGGTATGAAAGTCGATTTCTTTGAATACGACTATGTCGGGGGTAACTCCCTTGTCGCCAGAGGGGTCGTCCTCAAGGTTTCGGCCGACAAGGCCATCGTCAAACTCACTCATCGCTACAATCTCTCAAAAGAAATCAAAGAGGGTTTAGTTGGCAGGGTCACTCTTAAGTAGGATTTTCTCTCTTCAGCTAAACTCCTAATCTCAAAGGTTGACTGCCGCGATCGGGCACCGGAAGAATTTTAGCTAGTTGTGTGCATTCAAACATCGGTTAGAATTTAAGAAAGTCCCAATCTTCCAAGGATAGCTCATGAAGCTGAAATCTCTCCTCTTAACCATCACGCTCTTAATCGGGTCGGATGCTTTCGCAAAAAGATTTGCGAGTAAGTATTGCGAGTTTGAACTTCCTCCCGGATGGGATTGCGCACTCGAGGGATCAGAGTACGTTTGCCAGTCAGAAAACGCTGACCGGAAAAAAGAATCGATCATTATCCTTGCAGCTAAAATCCGTGGAGAGCAGGACAGTCTTGATGAATATATGGCCTACCTGAAAAAATCAAAAGAATACAATCTCCCTGGTGGGAAAAAGCAAATCTCAGAAGCCAAAGACACTAAGCTCACTAAGATCAATGATCATCAGTGGGTCGATGCTCTTCACCTGGCTTCAGAAGTTCCTGGTTTTTACACTCGGTATCTTGCCACAGTAAAAGAAGACCTTGGTGTCGCAGTCACTTTCTCGGTTACGAAAGATATGTACAAAGACTATCTGCCTATCATCGACAAGCTGATTTCGACTCTCAGAGTATTCCGTCAGAAGAAAACTGAGCTCGCAAATCTTCGCCAGGGTACCGGAGAAGAGGCGAACTATGCAAATCAGGATTTCATTCCAGCTGCCGCTCAGGATCTCCAGGTTAATCGTACTCAGCAGCGCGGAGATGAATCAAGCGATGACGACATGATGATGGTCATTGCCGTTGTTGTCGTCGGTGCGGTGGTTGCGATCATTATGAAAGGTAGAAAGAAGAAAGGTAAGCAGCCTAAGAAAAAGCAATAATAATTGGCGGCATCGCTCACTGTTCATTATCAGTTAAATTCATAAGTTAGTATCGTCCTGCCATCAGATGGCAGGACTTTTTTTTATCTGGGGTAAAATAGGGTTATGAAAAAGTTATTTACCATTCTTGTGGCCCTTCATCTCATGATTCTTCCAGTCTCCAATGCCAATGCCGGAGGTATGGGACAGATTGTAGGTATTGGTGTTGCCTCGGTCGGTGTTTCTCTCGTTGCTTCCTGTAAATTAAAATCTCCTTCAGTACTCATCTACATGGCCGGAGCTGCGGCTTATCTGATGGGTGAAATGGCAGCTGCGAAAGCGCAGAAACAGAAACTTAAAAATGAAGAAGAAGCAGCGAAGAAACTTGAAGCTGATAGTAAATCCGGCGGAGAAACACAGAAGGCTACATTAGAAGCTCAGATCAGAGGGAAAGAAGAAGAGCTTGCACTCGCGAAAAAAAGATCCATGTGGGCCATGGCCGCTACAGCTGCTTTCACTGCAGCTGCCGTACTATCAGCGGTTGAATTACCTCCATTCTTTCCACCACTAGTTTGTGATCCAGGAAGTGGAATCGCGATCAGTATGCCATTGGGAGCAGGAGTAGTAGCTGCCTATGAATTTATCAGTGGCGGTGGCTTGATGGGAGCAATGTTGGGAGCTGTCGGTGGAGCTATTGCTGCGAATTCAACAGTATTAGCTGCATTCAATGTAGGTCCAACAAGATCGATCGCTATGGGTGCTATGGCCGCATTGGTGTTACTTTCAGCGATGGAAGCGAACAGTGCTGCAAGTAAACTTTCAAAAGAGATCGGCGAGCTGAAGAAAGCTCTGGCACAATTCCGCCTGGAGACAGATGGGAAAGGCCCACTTAATGAAGACACTACTGCCGGTGCAGCAGGCGGAGTTACAGCTGGTTCAACAAGCGGTGCTGCTGGTGGAGCGACCGGTGGAACGGGAGTCGCACTCTTACCAAATGGAACACCAGTCGTTGAAAAACCATCTTGCCTCGGTGCTAATCAAACAATCTCCAATGACTGCTCAAATCCAATGAAATTCAGTTCTCCTAATTTAAGTTTTTTGGGGAATCAGCCTGAGCTCCAACAGGCATCAACGCAGGCAACACAGTTTGCAAATGCTGCTGCTAGTGGTGATACCGCAAAAGCCAACGTATCAGCAGCCTCATTGGCAGGACAAGCAGCTAAACTCGATGACATCTTGAAGAAGAATAGAGCAGCGATGAACCAGAAGTTAGTTGCTCAGGGGAAAAAACCCATCGACTATGAGAAACAAACTCAGGACATGCTGAAATCGATACAGTCTTCCTATCAGAAAGAAACAGCTCCAAAAAGTGCTCAACTCGCGGCTTATGGATTGGATAAACTTGCTCTTGATCCTAAGGGCCTGGACGGCAGCGGTCAAAAAATCATCGGTGCTTCAACTGATGCTGTTGTTGCTGTTCCGACTTCGGATGGAAAGGCTGCAGATGCTCTCGTTCCTTCTGATTCCACTTCAGCTTCGACTCCAACACTAGCGAAGCCTTCTGAGGATAGCGCAAGCTCATCGCTTGGAAAAAATATCGGTGAGTATGAGACTAACGATGCAGACATTTCATCTAAGAAAGAAGAGTCGTTATGGAAGCAGGTATCCAATCGCTACCTTCTGAACTTCGGGAAGTTCTTCGAGAGGAATAAGCTTCCTGCTCAATAAACGCCCATTTTTAAAGTCATCACTAAGCCCCTCTCTGAGGGGCTTTTTTTTGTAACTTCCTGCAATTACTGGCCTTTTACCACCCATAATTCAGCTACTTAGGGTTTCGTTTTATAATCAAATCAAGATTTTAGGCCATTAGCCGATAAGGCTAATAGGTTAAAGCGAGAAATTTATGAACAAGATTTTTATCGTTACTTCACTTCTATTTTCTACCATTGTCATGGCAGATAATAATCCGGACTGTTCTAACCAGCAGCAGCGAGAAGCTAACCCTCGATACTGCTCTGCTTTGAATCAATCTAGCGGCCAGAATAATGGCGGCCAGAACGGTGGACAAAACAGCGATAATAATAATTTACCTTTCGTAGAATGCAGAGAAGCTTTCAATACACCCAAATTAACTCCATTGGCTGCAGCAGCAGGGATTCCTACACCCACTCCAACTCAGACAGTGATGTATTACACACCAGCAAGCCAGACACCAGCCTCAGTACCTGCTATCACAACCTCTGAAGGATATCCGGTTGCGGCAAATGATAGACTCGTAAAATGCAGAGGTTTTGAAGGAATTGCTTCAGCTCTTGGGAACGGATCTTTGCGCGATACTGATACTAAAGCTGCAAATAACGGACAAATCACTTGTGTGAAAAAATCCGGACTAACTGCTGACTGGGAATCATGCACAAGCGCACTCTCAATGTATAACAACATTGTTATTGCAGAAGCAGCGATGCAAATCTTCCAGGGTGTACAGACTAACAACGTTCAAACTCAAGCTACGAACGATGTCACACAACGTACAGCTGCTGGTGATGGCCAAAATGCCGCTTACGATGCTCAAGTTAAAACAGTAAACAGCGCGAAGGCTTTGAACGAACAGCAAGCGATGGCATACGCAGCAGCAGTAGCAGCACTTTACTCAAAAATTCAAAGCTGGATTAAAGAAACTCCTGAAGCTGTCAGCCAGAAAGGTTGCGGAGTAGCAACAGCACCTGCTGTCACTCCACCAGCACCGGGAGCTGTAGCACCAGCTCCTAAAGTCTATGCTTCGCAGGAAGCAATTCCGCGACCAACTCGATTGGACTGTGTTCCTCACGCAAGGACAGCGGTTGCCGATTACCCGGGAATTGTCTTCGCAAACAGACA
>CANGAC010000187.1 GCA_947451425.1 Bacteriovoracaceae bacterium
TCGAATTGTAAGTGATGCTGAAATTACCCGGGAGACCGACGAAGAAGTACTCAACGGCATCCGCAAAATAACGAGCGCGTTCCGCTTGCGTGAGGTTTCCGGCATAAAAGGGGGCCGGAGTCACCAGGGGCTTGTACTCAATCACCTGGAGCTCAGGAGCGAGGTAAAAACCGATGATTCTTTTGAGTCCCGCCGATCCACCGGTAGTTTTCGTCCGTGAGCAGGCAAAGACCAACGTGCCGTTTCCATTCTGTGATTTGAGAAAGCGGATTTCATTTTCCGTCGCTGGCACGAGATCCGGAAGGCAGGAACGCGAGTCCCAGGATTTCTGGAATTTCGATGAGAGATCATTTCCGTTTCTTTCTGAAGCAGCTTTCATTTCTATCAAATCAGAAGGAATAGACTTTCTTACGCGGGCAAGACCCGCCTCGTATTCATTTACCCAACGGGCAATGTCGAGGTCACGAAAAATCAGACGGTGACCAACCAGAAGTCTCAAGGCATCTGCATTGAGATTGCACGGAGCTGAATCATCCAGATCGTTGATAGAGAAAAACGGGACATCGGCATAAAGGAATCCGAAATTTTCGTAATGAGGATCGCCAGCGCAAAGACCTTTTCTCATCGGCAGCTTCAGGACCCGCTCCGATGCCTCATAAAAATAAGGCGGAAAATCACGAAGGCGATCAAAAGTGGTGCTGGCCGAATTCAAACGCTGGATTAGGAAGTTACGATTCTGATCAGGATAGAGCTTCTGAAGGCGCTCAAGAGTCTCACCGGGAACGGCAAAAACCTGAAGAGAAAGGAGGAGGAAAAAGATCCAATAACCCATCCCAAAACGTTACCAATTTTTCCTCTGAGAGACACGATTTCAGGTGATCTTAACGTGGTCCTGACATAAAAAGGGCCCCGAAGGGCCCTTTTGTGGAAATCTTTTGCTTTTGTTTAGTGAGCAGCGCAGCCCCAGAGCTGTTTTTTCGTGAGATCGAAGCCTACGCATGAGCTGGTCTTCATGTTCATCTGTCTCAGGAAATCCGGCGCCATCGCCCTTACGTCCTGACGGAGCTTGATGATTTCTTCAAACGTCATCGAAACCGGACGCTGACTATGGATAGGAAGTGATCCGTTTGTCACAGTAGTGAAGACAGCAACGGCATCAGCTTTTGGCTTATCAGCAGCGTCTCTTTCAAGTGACCAGAGTTTTCCGAACTCTTCGAGGAATGATTTTTGAAGTGCCGAGAATTTCGGACCTGCATACGAAACCATGTTATCGAACTGGTTATGTTCAGCAGTTTCAGAAAGGTTGTATGAACCTGTGAAGAGAACGGCGTCTGTTGTTCCTGAATCAACGAGGAAGAATTTATGGTGATTGAGGTACCATTTCGCCGGATTCGGATAGTGAGAATAGAACTTCACGCGCACAGGAGCAGTTTTGTTAGCGTTCCCTGAAATCTTCTTCCAGTTCTCAACAAAGTACGGAGTCATTTCGATTCCCTGGGCACTCCATTTTTCACGGAACTCCTGGTTATCAACTGTGAGCTTCACGTCTACACCGCGGGCAGAAGCTTCAACGAGGGCCTGAGAGATCTCAAGGAGGTTGAAGTGGTTAAAGCTACAGTGAATAGTTTTTTTCGCTTTCTTAATAGCACCAATGATCGCATCGCGAACAGTGTAGGGACCATTTCCGCCGCCCTTAGGAACGAGCTTGATGAATTTCCCTTCCTGAGAAGCAGCTGCTGTATTGTCGACATAGTTATAGTTCATGGAGCTTGAATAAAGAGTCACTTCTTTGCCAAGAGTCTGGTGATTATTGGCGTCGTAAGGAAGGCGGTCATCAACGGCGTCCTGGGGACCAGAGACCATGTCCTTACTTGAATTCCAGAGAACGGCGAATTCGTTTTCGAAGTTCTTCAGGAGGTGATCAGGCCCGTTGGTGAAAACGAAGTTTTCTGAGTACTTCGTCTTGGCACCACCGGACATGTTCGCAGAAGAATTCACGAGATATTCGCTGTCAATCAGTGCGAATTTCTCATGCATATTTCTTGGGGCCATCTTGAAAGATGCTCTTCCTTTACCCTTAAGATTTTCAAGTTTCTGGACTTTCGCAATCGTTCCCGGATCTTTGGCGAGATCAGGGTGAACAACCACTTTGACGTCAACACCGTTATTCACGGCATCTTCAATCGCCTTATCAAAACCAGAGTCACTCCAGCTATAAACGGTAACCTTGGCATCGTGTTTAGCACCAGAGATGGCCTTGTACATTTTATCAAAAGCGAGAGTTCCTTCCCACGGAGAGAACATGGCACTGATCGTCGGATCAGAAGCCGGTACACGTTCCTGATCGTGATGCATCGTCTGAGTGGCACAGGATGCGAGGGCCAGGGAAGCTAAGAGAATCTGAAATTTCATTTGAAATCCTTGATTAAGGTGTTGCTTAATTTTCGTCTCATTGGGAATTGTAGCTGAGGATCTTCAGGTGAAATAAGTGAGCGGCAAATTGTTCCTGACCAAAAAAGAAGGGCTTTAACCACCCTTCTCCGGATTTCAGGAAATTAGGATTTTAGAATGAAAGAGCGATCTGAGACATGGCAAAACTATCTTCGTCGATGAGTTTCCCTTTCTTGCTCGTCTGGAAAACGGCATCTTCAGACTTCACATATCTTCCTTCCAGGCGGATCGTGCAGTTTTCGCTGTAAAGGTATTCATACGTCAGAGTGTACCCATTACTGTTCCACCCGTGAGGTGTTCCGGTGTAGAGCTCGGGGGTCACCGTGCCCATATCAAGCGTGCGATCGTAGCGGGCGGCGACACCATGTTTTTCCGTGACCGCGTATCGGGCACTGAATCCGTAAGACTGCCAGGGCGCCCATGCTTTGTGCTGGCGACCCGTTTTCGTCTGCTGTTCCCAACCAAGATCGATCACCGGTGCAAAGATCCAGCGGTCACCATGGTTGATCTTCATAAAGATGTTGTTGTACCAACGGTACGCGGCCTTCTGGTGACGAAGACTTTCATCGCCGATGAACATCCCCCAGTTGAAGAGATATTTTTTCGGAATCTCTCTGACGTAAGCCGCCCCGAGCGCGGGTTGATTGTTTTTATCGCGTTCAACCTGCCAGCCATTCGTGATCTGAAACTTGAGAACCTCATCGGCGGTGGTTTTGTAATAAAACCGTGCACCGGCATCGAAATCGGGAGCGAAGTCATTCATGTAAGAACGTGTGGCGTGCATATTTTCTTTGTTGATGAATGTCTCAAACCCGAAAATTGAAGGCATGTAACCAACTTCCATCAGGAGTTTTTCCGACAGCTGCAGATTCACACTCGCTTCCCGGATGTAGCGCATTCTTTCCGGTTCATCGATGTACATTTTCTGGACGATATCTCCGAACTGATAGGCCAGCCGGAAACCAACACCCTTATGTTCAAACTCCACCTGGAAAAATCCATAGCCGAAAGAAAACTGCCGGTCATAGAGTGGATTGGAGGTAAAATCCCGCCCGCCGTTTCCGATTCCTTTCTGGTCGAGATCGTAAGACCCGTTATAGGGATTGCTGAAATCAACGGCGTAATAACCGTCTACATAGCCAGAAAAGAAAAGCTGTTTATCGCCGGCCTTCACCCGAAGAAGACTTGGGTGAACGTCTTTGGTGGCAAATGCATTCAGGGAAATCAGGCAGAACAAAGCAACCAGAAAAAGATACATACACATCCTTGTATTCTGATTTTAAGAGCAAAGCCCGAGGGCACAAAGAGAAAACTAGCGGGAGAGCGAATATCCCGCATACAGGCTGAGCATCCCGGCAATTTGTGAGACAAGAAGATACGACACTCCCTTCAGGATTTCTCCCGAGAGGAGAAATTGAAACGTCTGCAGGGTGAGAGCGGAAAAAGTCGTAAGCCCTCCGCAGAGTCCGACAAGAACGGCCGCCTTTTGTCCGCTGTGTAAGGATGGGTTTGAGAAGATGTACCCCGCAATAAAACAACCCACGAGGTTAACCAGAAAGGTCGAAAGAGGAAAAAGTGAAAACTTAATCCCAAGATCGGCCACGTAACGAAGTGCTACGCCCAGCATGCCAAAACCAATGACGAAGATGAAATTCATACATTAAGTATATCCAAATTTACCAGGAGTGTAAGACCTCTGTGCCGTGACCAACATTTATGTTCAATGTTTCAATCCTGCCAACGTTAGTTCTAACAAAAGGATTTGCTATGAAATTTCTTACCCTGATCGCAGTTCTCTTCAGTCTCAATGCTCTTGCAGCCGATACAAAAATGTCCGGTGCCATGACAGCTAAGCCAAAGAACAATGAGATGACTCAGATGGATGATCTCATCCGTGGTGAAATGGCCGCTGTAAAAACTTACGATACTGTTCTCGCAGATCTTAAGGCCGGATCTGAGAGAGAGCGTCTTTCGGCCATCAGAGCTGATCACCAGGCCGCTGTGGACCGCCTCTCAAAATACGTAGCTGGGAAACCAGATCTCGTTGAAGATGTGGAATCAGCTGGTGCATGGGGTGGATTTGCCACTGCCTGGACAAAAGGTGCCAAGCTCATGGGTAACTCAGCTGCACTTCGCGCTCTTAAGCAGGGTGAAGAACACGGGATCTCTGAATATAGAGAAGCTCTCGGCGATGACTCAATCGATTCAGGACTTAAGGCACAGATCAAGTCTGAGATGCTTCCTAAACAACAGAAGCACATCGATACTCTCAAGTCTTTCATGTAGGATTTTTTCAAGGGCCTCCTTCGGGAGGTCTTTTTTTTACCCAAAAAAAAACGGCCACATGTTCAAATGTGGCCGTTGTGAGAACCCTCACCTCCGGAATCAGGTCTAACCCTCTTCTTTTAGCTCAGGTCCTGTCAGAAATTTTATCGAACGCGTGATAGCAACTCACCTTAATTAAAACTGAAGACTAAAGAAATCCCTAATTGTTTTTGCGGGGTTTGCTAAATGCTCCCGGTCACTAATAACTAAGACGCTCGCTCGGCACAACAACTCAACGAGGAGGCATCGTGACCAAATACCATATTCTTCTTTCCGGACTCTTGATACTCGGCGCTTGTGCGAAGGCACCTGACAAACCCACACCTCGTCAGTTCAACCAGGATCCGATTAAGCAGATTCCTTTTTTTGAGCTCCTCGCTCAGGATGACAGCACAAATTTTATCGAACTTCCTCTTCGGGGCGATGTTCGCGATCAGAAAAAATTCTGGTCTGGCGACTTCTGGCCTTTGAAGAAAGGAAATATCAACCGTCGCTGGAATGCTCACGTACGGATTGGCTTTAATCACCGTTCTCCGGGCCTGGATGAACTCCGCACACTTACTCAGGACAAGATTGCTGAACTCGCTCCTTCAGAGAAATATGACCTCCTCATGGGCCATTACGATTATCCGCTGAGAAAAGAAGTGAATTCCTCTGTTGCTAATGAGAATGCTGAAACCTGGGAAGGCATGTGCAATGGCTGGGCAGTTGCTTCTTACCTTCACGTTGAACCACAGCCGAAAACACTGACCAATCCGGATGGGATCCAGATTCCTTTCGGAGCAGAAGATATCAAGGGCCTTCTTTCTTATTACTACTCGTATCACCACGCGCCTGAAGTAAAAGCCAAAGTCGGAGAATCCTGTGACGCCAGAAACTGCCAGGATGATGTGACCGCCGCAACTTTTCATCTCGCCCTGGCGAACACCATCGGGATGAAAAAATCGGCTTTACTCATGGATCTCGATCGCACGCGCGATGTCTGGAATCACCCGGTCGTTGCGTTTGAATCAGAGTATCGTGGGAACGCGGAAATTCATGATGGTGTCACACCTGGTACTCATTCTGTGATCAAGATCAAAACAACTGTGACCTATGTTGATGAAGAATTGAATCAGACCTGGGTTCCTGTGATCGGGACAGGCAACCAGCTCGAGACCGTTCAGATTTATCAGTACTGGTTACACCTTGATCGCGACGGCATGGTCATTGGTGGCGAATGGAAATCCAATGAGCGTCCGGATTATCTGTGGACAATGAATGAAGCGCCGGCCTTTGAAGGAAACTTCGTGGGCCTAAAAGATCTCATCAATGATCCGGCACCGGTTGTGGCCGAAGAAGAAGAAACGACAACTGAAATTGTTCCACCGGTCATAACAAACTGACCATAAAAAAGGGCCGGAATACTCCGGCCCTTATCTTAACTTGTCTTTTTTAGAACGA